>JAQGOU010000107.1 GCA_028293445.1 Verrucomicrobiales bacterium
CATTGCTGTCCTCTCTGATCTGCTTTGTTTCGAGAGTTCCATCTTTAATATTGTAAGTGCCCTTGCCGACGCCGCCGTTGCAGAACGCAACGCTGGCACTGGAAACGGTACCACCGACTTGATTGACGATGCTCGTTGCTCCTGCGGCATAGGGGATTGCGAGGATAGCATTACCCATGGTTATGGTGCTGTTATCGATATTAAGCTGCGCCGTGATCGGGTTCGCGCTGTCTCCCACCCGCAAAGTATTGGTCGAGCTTAAAGTGAAGCTCGCTCCGTTTGTCAGGATGAGTTGCGCGCCTGCTCCGGTCGGGAGGGACCCGACGGAGTAATTGCCTTGCGAAGCGAAGATGCCGCCGTCGACAATATATTTACCTTCATCGATTTTAATCGCAGGAGTCGCCGCGCTGGCCTGACCAATATTCATGGTTCCTTTTAGGTGCACAGTGCCGCCGCCGCTTAAGGTGTGGTCGCCGTTTACGCCCACCGTGTTGAGGTTGGTCAACAGGACTTCACTCCCACTCGCCACGTTCCATGATTTGGGGAATGTGGTGCTCCAGGAGAGGTCTCCGCCAAAGGTGTTCGTTCCCGCGAGGTTCGCGATCGATGTGGTGAGCGTCCATGGCAGTCCGGAAAGTGCAAACCCGCCATTGCTGAAAGTTACGGAGGGCGCGATCAAGTCCGCTATGTCGTTGACGTTCACCTGGCGCGTCGTGCCATTGAAAATGAGCGAGTTGCCAGTGATCGGAGGAACTCCGCCCCAGTTGTCGCCCGTGCTCCAGTTGTCGTCGCCGCCGCCACCGTTCCAAACCGTTTGCGAAACCGAGGGCGCGGAAATTAAAGTGACCGCAAAGTTGTCGTAGGTTGCAACTGTATTGCCCGCAATGTCCCAGCTTATAAAGCGACCGGGGCCATCGAGTCGCCATTTGTTCGCAACCTCGGCGCTGGCTTGAGTATCGTAGATCAAGTTCGTCGCCGAGGCTCCGATGATATACACTTCAATCCTCGAGTTATAGTTCGTGCCGCTTTCTGGTCCCGCGTCAGTGACATGAATTCGAAAGGTAACCTCTGTTCCAAATGCTCCAGCGACGCCACCCGTGATGATGGGACTGTTGATGTTTGTTGGGCTTGGGAATCCGTGGGATAGCGAGTTAATGCGCTTCTGCACGGTATAATTTAAGTCTGCAGTCCCGATACGATAGAGCTGTATGCCGAAATCCCAGTTATTCGCATCAATTTCCGCGGTGGCAAATCCAAGGGAAAAACGCGCGTTACCGTTAGCCGTAGGAGTATCGTTATCCATGGTGATTTGAATCTCATAGATCGACGGATTCGTCGGACTCGCGTTGGGGACACCCAGTGCAGGAGCAAAATCAAACGGCGCCGTTCCGTTCGCGGAAAGAGTGAAGCGCCCTGAGCTGCCTGACCCAGCAACCTTTAATCTATTCGTATTCGCCGTTAGACCGTTGCCGATGGTGAATGAGTTTGTTGATTTGGCGGTGCCGGTCTGAGTATAGAGATAGCGCAGGTTCGCGGCACTCGTCCCCGTGATACGGGTGAATGGAGGCGTCCCTTGCGGATTAATTCCTGAGTTTACCCCGTTGCCCAAGGCAAAGCCGGCGTTCACATTCGTGGCAGTATAGTTATCCCTGACGATTTCCACGCCTTGAAGGGCGATACCCGATATGGCCAGCACGAGGCTGAACAGCATTGTTAGTTTATTTGTTTTCATGTGTTGCGCGCTTTCTCTCTTCCTTTTTTACAGTCTAAAAATTCAGTTTTATTTCGGCATCGTCTGCCACCAGGTAATCAGTTGATCCGCCATTGAGTTGGCTAAAGTGCTCTGGCTGCCAACGACATTGGTCGTTTCAAATGGGTCAGTATTGAGGTCGTATAATTCGATGACGCTCTTGGTGTAATCCGTGAGCACTTTCCAATTGCCGATGCGCAACGCGAGGGGAGGGGCGTGATGATAATTTCCAACTCCCGGACCCGCATCGTTGATGAACCACCAATAGATCGGTTTCGTTCGCGTTTGGCTTTGACCGAGGATGGCGGCACTCATGTCTTCTCCATCGGGAATGTTATTCGCCGGCAAACTGATTTGCGCGAGGGAGCAAACCGTCGGCAGGAAGTCCACACCACTGAGCACTGTGTTCGTGTTGATGGCTCCTTGCGGAATGTGATTGGGCCAACGGACAATGAATGGCAATCGCGTTCCACCTTCGTAAAGACTTCCTTTGCGTCCGCGCAATCCACCATTGCGCGCTAAAGCAAATGCGGTCGTCCCATCTCCCGGTGCTCCGTTGTCGCTCGCGTAAATGACGATGGTATTCGTCGTCAGTTTCAAATTGTCCAGCGCCGTGAGAAAGCGGCCGATTTGCAAATCCAGATTCTCCAGCACCGCGTAAAACTTTTGTTCATTCACATCGGAAGTAACCGTCGAATATTTCGACCATGTCCCCGCCGCAGGTAGCCAAGCGGTGTGAACATCGTTGAACCAGAGATTCACGTAACAGGGGTCGTTGGTATGCGCGGCGAGGAAAGCCACGGCGTCATTGACCTGGTTGGAAGCCGCCTCCGCTTTCGGCATCCACTCCAACACCCCTTGCTTCGCTTGCGCGCTGAGCGTCGACAATGCATCGCCGTTAAAAAGCACGCGGTTACCCAATCCTTCAAACGACACCACCGATTCATCAAACCCGTAAGCCTGCGGCAACGGGGAGTCATCGACGTTTCGACCCGAATCCAAATGCCATTTCCCGAAGTGACCGGTTTTGTAGCCCGCCGCTTTAAAAGCGCGCCCGATGTTTGGCGCGAGCGGGTCCGCAAAGTCCGCCATGTTCCGCGAGCGGTTAACGCTTTTGTTGTCGAGGTAAGAGGTCACGCGCCAGCGCCCGGGATAAGAGCCAGTGAGCAACCCGGTCCGTGAAGGTGAGCAAATCGGTGAAGCCGCATGATATTGCGTAAACCGAATTCCCTGTGACGCCAGGCGATCAATATTGGTCGTGGTGACGACGGGCGTTCCGCTCGTGCGATAACAGCTCGTGTCCGCATAGCCCATATCATCAATGAGGATGAAGACCACGTTCGGCTTGTTCGTTTGCGCCGCGCTCGCGACATGAACGAACAACGAAAGCGCGCAAATCAAAACAGTCCCGAGAATCCCAACGGGATTCCGTCCCAGAGCCCAGGGTTGGCAAAGCCTACCCTGGGATAAACGCACAAGGAATTCATCAACCACAACGTGGTTGCGTCCACCCCGTTCCTCAGTTCGTGACGCAACCCCTTCAGGGTTGATTGAAATTGATCGCTTGACCCAGGGTAGCTCGTTCCTCGCAACCCTGGGCTTTGGGGCGCAATCCCGTTGGGATTGAAGAGAGAGCGCCCGATGCAGTCCGGTCCTCGCGCTTGCCAAATATGTTAAAAATCTTTTCATCAACTCACGGTGTCAGGCTGAACGTTGCAGATTCCGCCGCGACCAGGTCGTTGCCCGCGGGCAACGCCACTCGAAAACCAAAATGACCCATCGCAAAACGCGGCGGCGCATCCGCTCGGTTCGCCACGCGACTCTTCCACGCGATATCCACGCCACTGCCGCCGCGATAAACTCGATCGCCGCCCCACGATGCTGAGGACGGTCCGCGGGTGTTGTCACTCGAAGAGCGCGCGTCGGAATACCAGGCGTCGCCGTAAAGATCCCAACACCATTCCCAGGTGTTT
This sequence comes from Verrucomicrobiales bacterium, assembly GCA_028293445.1. Taxonomy (GTDB): domain Bacteria; phylum Verrucomicrobiota; class Verrucomicrobiia; order Limisphaerales; family JACDHS01; genus CBHWET01. Next base: position 3,724 of record JAQGOU010000107.1, read on the forward strand.
CCGGCCATGTCGTAAACTCCGTAGCCACTCGGACGGAAACTGCCGGTCGGCAAAACATTGGGATACGCGAGCGCCTGCGGATGAGGTCCCGGCGCGTTGTTCACGTCGAAGCTTTCGAACGAAGTGCTCCAATAATTTGCTTCCACTTGCGTAATCGTATCGCCGAAAGGAAAGCGTTTTCCTACCAACCCGCCGCGTGCCGCTTTCTCCCATTCTGCTTCCGTTGGTAAGCGATAGCCCGCGCCGTTCCAGCGCACATTGGCTTCCTTCAAATTGACCTGGCCCGTCCGGTAGACGCTGGTCCATGCCTTGTCGACGAAGTAAGCGGGAGGGAAACTTTCTTTCTCCGAACGCGCGTTGCACCATTTCACGGCGTCGTGCCAACTCACTTGTTGGATGGGTAAATTAGCGGCTGCCGCGACGCCTGCATTATCAAAGGTGTAGCCGTGGTTGGTCGCCCATTGGGTAACATCGTCCCAGAGCGCCTTCGTGACTTCATGACGTCCGAGGTAAAATGCGCTGACGTTAACGGTGTGCGTCGGCAATTCGCAGGAGAGCCCTTCGCCTTTGCTGTCGCCCATGCTGAATGCGCCCGCTGGAATCAACGCCAGATCTGGTCCAATGAGAGATCGATCAGCCACAATTTTGATTCGCACCGTCGCGGCCGCGAGCACCGACCAGTCAGCTCCGGCATCCCAGACAATGTGCAGGCCCGTGCCGGGATTCACTCCATCACCCACATCACCGCTGAAGCTCGCCGCCGCTGCGTGGTAGGTTTGGCCTCCGTCCGTGGAAATTAAAACAGAGATGGAAGCAGCGCCTCCGTACACATCCGACAAGTTGAAATAAATATCCACGAGGCTCGTTCCTGTCCGCGGCACGGCGATCACGTTCGTCAAGGCCAGTCCGGAATGCGCCAGTTGCGCGACGGCAAAATAGTTCGCTGCCGTGCGATTGATCGTGGCGGTCACGGCCGTGCTGGTGGTCGCGGCGGTTAAGTTCGCGGCGAGCAACCACGCCGGTGAACCGAGTTCCGTCGATCGCAGCACAGAATAATTCGTTCCGGGCAGACTATTCCACGCCAGTTGCAAGCCGCTCGGCGGAACAAGCTGCTGCGAAGTAATCTTAAATGGATGATTGGTGAGAACAGGGGGCGCGGGCGGGGGCGATACCGTCAGCGAGAAGGCGTCGTAAGTGACGGGGCCGGCGCCGCCCGCCGTATCGAACAGAACGAGTCGTGCGGCTGAACCTTCAAAACGAAAATCATTCGTCGCACTGGTAAAGAGGAGTGAATTGTTGACGAACACTTCGTAACGCGAATTGAAATTTCCCGCGCCCGACTCCGCGCCCGCGTCGGTGATGCGCAGCCGCAAATCAATTTCGTCACCCGCGGCGTCGATCAGGGTGGCGATAATGTTATTGTAATCGGCGCCACTTGGATTCGAGCCGCCATCGACGCGGCGATAGATATAGAGATTGGCATTACTGTTCACCAGTTGGATGCCGAGGTCCCAGTCTTGAATGCCACCATCAACGGGTGCCAGGCCGAAGGAGGTCCGCTCGGTCCCCGGACTTTTATTGGCAATCTTCACCGCCAATTCGTAAATGACCGGATCGGTTGGAGTCGCCTCGCTGGTCCCGAGGGCGGGTTGTAAATCGAATGGATTGGAGCCATCGGACGTGAAGGTGAAACGTCCCGCCCCGCCCGTCGCGGTCACGTTGATTTTGTTACTGAGAATAGAATAGCTGGAAGGCGACCTGGTCGTGGCGGTTTGCAGATAACTCACCCCGGACGCCGCCGTCCCGCCGAGGCGCGTGCTGACCTGATAATTGACACCCGTATTCACGTTAAAACCAGACCCTGAAGAACTGCCTCCCGTCACATCACAGGAGTCAGAAAGTACAACCTGCCCGAAAAGCGACACCGAGCGAAGCGCCAGGAGCGTGATGAGAAGGAAATATTTCAGGATGATCTATTTTAGCCCCCGCCAGAACGCGAAAGGAATACCCGCAAATTAGGGTGTTTCGATTTATGGCCAACCGCCAACCGTCTATCGTCTATCGTCTATCGTCTATCGTCTATCGTCTATCGTCTATGTGAGCGCAGCGAGCTCAGCGATTGGCCGACAGGTTTGGCTATTGGCAATGTGAGCGTTAGCGAGCCCGATCCGTGATCGACGATTGCAGAAGAAAAATTCCGACGTTGGATCCGCGAACCACGATTGCAGAAGAAAAACTCCGACAAGGTTCCAACGAGGGTCGATTGCAGAAGAAAATTTCCGACGTTGGATCCACGAACGGCGATTGCGGAAGAAAAACTCCGACGTTGGATCCATGAACGACGATTGCGGAAGAAAAATTCCGACGTTGGATCCACGAACGACGATTGCAGAAGAAAAATTCCGACGTTGGATCCAAAAACCACGATTGCGGAAGAATAACTCCGACTAAATTGCGAAAAACCACGATTTCGGAGGGAAAACCAGCTCAAATCTTCCCTGAAGTCCTTTTTCGGAGTGATTTTGCCTGCTTTGGGAGTTCAGACGAGGAATTGAACCTTCGGGATGAGTGCTTGCCGAAATAAAGGCCGTTGGGAAAGATCGAAGGCATGTCTAACAGCAAAATGGCTCCGGTTCCGGGTGCGAACGAGGTGCAATGGGATCAAAACGAGATTTATTTAATGCTCAGCGATCCGATGCGGCGCGGAATGCTTTTGTCCATGGCCCGAAAGGGTCCAAATACGGCGACGGTTCTGGCTGGCGGAGGAGTAAAGCGCACCGATTCCGCATTGAAACATTTAGTTTGCCTGCGAGCGGCTGGTTTGGTGATTACCAAGCCGAACCCGAATGACGGTCGCCGACTGCTTTACGCCCTCTCACCCGCCGTGTCGGTCACCCTGACCGAAACCGGTGCCGTCATCGACTTCGTCTTCTGCGTCGTGCGGTTGTAGAAGGGACCCGAGCCACCTCGACAAAGCAAAAGTGCCGGCTTAAGGTCAACACCTAAACCGTGATAACCAACGGTTCTGTTGCGCAATATAAATGTTAGGAACTGACAGTTCATGCTTCATCCCCTTGCTAAAAAGTATCTCATCAAGTTCCTGTTTTTCTTTTGGTTTGTCGTCACGTCACCTCCGCTTTTGCTGCTTATTTGGCTTCGTCAGTCCTACCCAACCGTCGCACCAGCAATTTCATGGATTGCAATTCCCTTAGCCTTGGCTTGGCTATACGGAAGTTGGTGGCTTGCTTTGACGACCGCTCATCACATGGTCAACGAAAATCGGATGTTCCTCACCGCTGTTAAGTATACTTTTTGCGATCTAAGGTTTCGGTTGGCCTTTTTGCCGTTACTCGGTTGGTTGTTTACGCCGGACAGGGAGAACAAGCATGACGATGACGATGTCTAACCAACCAGATCTGTTTACCACTCGCGCGGGCTCGCTGATCCGAAGTACCGTTAGGCGGCACTAAGCATCTTGACAACATGAAGCCAAACGAAATCGCCATCATCGGCATCCGGCTCGTGGGTGTCGCCTCGATTGCCTTCGGCGTGATTTTGGCATTGAGCAGCGCAGTGATGCACGGACTGTTCCAGCTTCCAATGGCGGATACTTTCACTTCAGACCTCCATCTCCACGACACCTACTACGTCATTTCTCAGGTTCACTACGACTTGCTCGTTCCGAGTGGAGCCGGCATCGTGGTCGGAGTGTTGCTGCTTGTAATGAGTCGCCGACTTGCCCGGTTGCTTGTGCGCGGCTTAGACGTTTCGTGAGAGAGGACAGCGCTGCAGCCCTTCGTCCATTCTGGTTGCGTGTCCCGTGGGCTGGGTCGCTGAGTTCACCCGTTAAACGACATCAAGCGTGAGGATTGCCAGATTGCTTGGTCTGATCTTAGTAGAATGGCGAACATCAAAACAGAAAGATGACTATGAAGAAGACCGTATCCACAGTTCTTTGGACGATCGCATCTCAGATTGTCGGCCTTGTGATATTCTTTGTTTACATCACCGATCCGCTCCGAACGCACGCTAGTCTCGTTAGTCGCCTATTCGTTATCGGATTACCTCTGCTTGTGTTGCTACTCGGCGTTCGGGGGTTATTGCCAGGCACGGGCCGCAGCAAAGATGTAGCGCACGCATGACATTGTGGCTTAACCATGTCCCTGACTCTAACAGCCGATTGCGTCTTTCATTCCGCTTCGCGGTTCACATCTGGGCCGGTTGTGGCTCAGGTCGTTAGCTGGTTTCATCCATATCGTCGCCGAACGTCGCGCGTGACGAATAGACCTGAGCATGGTCGAATCAAATAGAAGAAGGAAAACAATGAAACGAATCTCCATATTCATCGGGGTTGTGGCTGCCTTGATTGGCGTCACCGTCATCCTCCCGGCTCTTGCCAACTACGGACGTACAGGCCCGATGGCGAACGACGCACTGAAGTTTCTTCTGCTGGGAAGTCTCGTGAGCATAGCTGGTGGCAGCGCGATATTCCACGGAGTCCGGAAGCGCAAGGCTTGAAGCTACGGCGGGCCTAACCACTTGGAGCTGTCACGGCGGTTGAACCCAAGGACTGTGCGAACATCGTCGCCGCCGCGCAGCTCAACGGCGAGTCATAGGCGGCATTGTGCGTGAGGATTTGCGTTCGCCTCTGTCAATTAGGCCGCAACAACCAACATCACATACTTCATTTGTGTCCTGAGCGTTGTATGGCTTGGAGTCGAGTCCTTACAGTTTCGTAGTCGCTGACTGTCTCAAAACGCGACACGATCGGAGAGAAGGCTCGATGGCTCCTGTTCATTTTCCAAAAAAAGATTTGTGCAAAATAAGGGGTTTTCACATCTCCGTGACTTTTGACAACACAATCCGGAATTGAGGCATTTAAAATGCTATCCGCAAGGGTCCCCTAGTCCCTAAAACCTAAATCCATTGTGCCCTGATGAAAAAATCCTTCCCACCCACTCTCGGCTTGTTGTTCTCGTCAAAAACATCATTCCCACTGATTCAAAAGCTCTTTGCGGGCGGAGCCGCAAGCAGCGATCGAAAAAGAACGGTGGGGTTTGGTGGAATGCTGGCTCTGGTTGCATTAATCCTGAGCCTGGGGACCGGAAACGCCATGGCGGTACGCGCCCTGGGAATCGACGTGTCACGCTGGCAAAACACGGTCAATTGGACGAGCGTCAAGGGTTCAGGCATCACCTTTGCCTGGGCTCAAGCCACGCGCGGCAACTATCTGACCAATAATAATTTCGTCGCCAACATGAAAAATGGCAAGACGGCTGGCGTCCTGATGAGTCCTTATCATTATGCCACCCCGGCCACGAACAGTGCGGCCACTGAAGCTAGTTATTTCTGGAACCGCGCTGGCGCCCAAATTCTGGCCGATGGGAAAACCCTCATGCCCATGCTCGATATCGAAGAGTGGAACGGCCATGTGGGCGCGAGCAGTTACTCGGAATGGGCCAACCAATGGGCCACCTGGGTTATAAACAAAGCCGCTTCCAACGGGGTCAGCATCAAAGTCGTGCTTTATTCGAGCGCCAGCTTTATGTGCAACTTTGACAGTAGTTGCTCTCAATTTGGCAGTTGGGTAGCCAATTACGGCGGCGCTCCGCAAACGGGCACGCCCTGGAGCTGTTGCACGAGTTGTAACCTTTGGGGCGGAGGCTCCTGGGATTTTTGGCAGTACTCCAGCACTGGAACGGTTCCGGGCGTGTCCGGAGACTGCGATCTCGATGTCTTCAACGGCACTGTGGCGGAGCTCTCGCCGTGGGTTGCTACCGCTCTCAGCGCGCCGGTTATTTCGGGGGTATCGGCCGGCAATTTCTCCGACGCCGGGGCAACGATCACCTGGAACACTGACATCAGTGGTGACAGCGTTGTGAATTACGGACTGACGACTAGTTACGGCACCACGTCTTCCAACGGCACGATGGTCGTGAGTCACTCCAGAAACCTCAGCGGTTTGAACGCCTTGACCACTTATCATTACCGCGTCAAATCCAAGAATGCTATCGGCCAGTTGTCCACCTCAGGCGATTTCACCTTTACGACTCTGGCGCCGGGACAGGTTAATGACATTATCATCGACAATCCGCAGGCGACGTTCGTGGGCACGTGGTCCACTGCTACGTCCGCGACAGACAAATTCGGCGCGGATTATCGCTACAATGGCCAAGGCACCGGTTCGTCCTATGCGCAATTCACACCGACCATTTTGACTGCCGGCGACTATCAGGTTTACGAATGGCATTCGCAGGGCAGCAATCGCGGCTCCGATACGCCTCACGTGGTGACTTACAACGGTGGAACACTGACAGTGGACGTCAATCAGCAAACCGGCGGCGGCGCCTGGAATCTTCTCGGCACGTTTAATTTTGCGGCGGGTACGGCGGGCAAGGTGAAAATTACCGATGCCGTTTCCGGGGCAAGCCTCCTGGCGATGGCTGATGCCATCAAGTTTTCCTATGCTCAACCGATCATGCCCCCGGCGGCGCCCAGCGGTTTGACGGCGACAGCCATCAGCCAGACTCAAATCAATCTCGCCTGGACGGATAACTCCGCGAACGAAGATAATTTCATTGTCTCGCGCAGCACCACTTCCGGTGGACCTTACACCGATATTGCGACGCCGGCAGCGAACGCAACTACCTACAATAACACGACTGGTTTAAGTGCCGGCACGACCTATTATTACGTTGTTCGCGCGGCCAACACTGGCGGTTCTTCCGCCCTCTCCGCGCAGGCCAGTGCCACGACCCAATCGGCGCCCGTCCCGAATGCTCCCAGCGGACTGACCGCCACCGCCGTCAGTGCCACCCAAATCAATCTGACCTGGACAGACAATTCATCGGATGAAAGCGGTTTCCGCGTGGAGAAGTCCACGGACAATGTGAATTTCACCCAGTTTATTTCCCTGAGCGCGAATGTGACCTCCACGTCGAGCAGCGGCTTGAACGGCAGCACGACTTACTACTTCCGTGTTCGCGCTTACAATGGCGCGGGCAACTCCGCCTATTCCAACACGGCCACCGCGACGACTCAGCCTGTCGCCGATATTATTGTCGACAATCCTTCGGCCACCGTGACCGGCACGTGGTCCACCGCCACAACTTCGACTGATAAATTTGGCGCCGATTATCGATTCAAGGCTGGAGGCACGGGAACGGCATTTGTGACTTACTCACCCAATATTCTCGTCGCGGGAAATTATCAGGTCTATGCATGGTATCCGCAGGGTGCCAATCGCACGACCGTCGCGCCTTACGTGATCAATTACAATGGGGGTTCCGGTTCTGCCACGCTCAACCAGCAGAGCAACGGCGGCGTCTGGAATTCGATCGGAACATTTAACTTTGCGGCGGGCACAACCGGTAACGTCCGCGTTACGGACAACTTCACTGGTACCAGTGTCGTCATGGCCGACGGAATCAAATTCGTTTACGTGCCGTAAATCCGGGCGTTGACGAAGGATTGCAGCGGCAGAACCAGGAGCGTCAAAGCTCACGCGAACGCTCCTGTCCATCGCGGGCGAACAAAAACACTGGTGCCGACAGCCGACTGCGTCTTTCGTTCGGCATCAGCGTTCGCCAGATGGCGTCTGGTTCTCTCGGCTCTATTGTCGGGAGTCGCTGTTGGCCTCGTTGCCCTCGGTTTGCGTCATTGGGTGCAGAGGGCCGTCGGTTAACGAACAAAAATAGGATTGGTTCAATTGCCAAACAGGCCGAATACGATTCTCCCCTCCTGGGAAGAAGAGTGCGGGATGGTTTTGTTTTTCCGGCGCTATCGAAACTACCGGCTTCCGGCTTTTAAGATCGCCTGCGTTCGGGAATGAACGTGCAGCTTACCGTAGATCGTTTTCAAATAACTGCGGACCGTCGCGGCCGTGAGGCCCAGGGCGTCGGCCACTTCTTTGTCGCTGTAACCACGCGCGACGTACCCCAACACTTCGGACTCACGTTTGGAGAGGAGTTCATCGGGCTTGGCCGAAGGAGTCTGGCGCTGGAAGGATTGCACCACTTTTCGCGCAATGTAGGCGGACATCGGCGCTCCACCACGATGGACATCCTGGATGGCCTGGAGAATTTCGTCGGCCGGGGCGCGTTTGAGCAGGTAACCGCTGGCGCCCATTTGTAACGCCTGAAAAATGCGATCGCTGTCGTCGTAAACGGTCAGCATGACAATGTGTGTGTCGGGAAGGAGCGCGCGTAATTGCCGGGTGCATTCCACGCCTGAAATTCCGGGCAGGTTGATATCCATGAGCACCACCTTCGGTCGACGCGCGGGTAGATCCCGAATGGCTTCTTCGCCGCTGGCGTAGCTGCCGACGCATTCCAGCCCTTCGGTTTCCCGAATCAGTCGCTCCAGATTCGTGCGCCAACGCGGGTCATCTTCAACGATAGCAACTTTGAGCAACATAAAATTAGTTCGACTTCACCTTCGGCAATGGGACTGTGAAATCCAATCTCGTCCCTTTTCCTTTTTTACTTTGGATAGCGAGCGTGCCTCCAAGCCGCTCGATGCGTTCGCGAAGATTGGCCAATCCATCGTGACCTTCGCCTTCCGCTTTTCCAAACAGGCCACGGCCGTCGTCAGCGATCGTGAGACGGAGTTGGCTGTCGTCACAGGCGAGTTCCAGATAAACCTCCGTGGCCTTCGCATGTCGGACCACGTTGTTAAAACATTCCTTAACGATGAGGAGCAGTTGATGACGCGTTTCCATCGCCAATGGGTGCGACGGCAGATTCGCGGGAAGTTCCAAGCGGGTTCGCAGTTCGGTTGGTCGGAAAAAATCGCGCGTAAATTGTGCGACGTAATTCGCGAAGTTGTCGACTGAATCATTGCGGGGATTCAGCGCCCAGACGATGGCATCCATGGCGGCGACGCTCTCTCTCGCGGTTTCCGAGATCTGGTCGAGTTCCCGCGCAACGGCAACGGGATCGGATTTATGTCGAGCGCCCATGTCAGCCATCAAACCGATACTGGTGAGATTGGCGCCGAGTTCATCATGAATGTCCTGCGCGATGCGGGCCCGCTCACGGTCGAGGGCTTGTTGTTGACGCAACACTTCGACGCGGCGTCTCAATTTCAGCACCGTCGCGCGCCGGATCATCCAGACACCACCGCCGGCCAATGCGGCAGCAACTGCCGCTAGAAACCAATTCGTTTGCCAATAATAGGGATGAACCGCCAGCGCCAGCATGGCCGGTTGTGAACTCCATACGCCTTCAGGACTGCACGCGATGACACGGACCACGTGATCGCCCGCCGGAATGCTCGCGTAATTGACGGAGCGGGTTGTGCCCGCATCCACCCAGGCGGCATCCAAACCTGACATTTGATAACGAAAGCGGACGCGTTCCGGCGCGGTCAAACAGGGTGCGGTGAAGCGAAATTCCAATTGTGCCGGACCGGGGCGAAGGCGTTGCAATTCGGCTTTTGTGACTGGTTTTCCATTCAACAGAGTTTGCTCAAGCAGTGCTTGCGGTGGTTTGCTCTCCGGCAAATCTTCAGGCTTAAAATGAATCGCGCCATTTGCAGTGGCGAACCAAAGTTCTCCATTTTGCGCGCGCCAGCAACGTGGGTCGCACCAGGAGGCAAACGAGACATCGGGCAATCCATCGCTCCGGCCATAAGTAATGGCATCGACTTTGTCTCCGTGACCGTCAGCCACGGCGTTCAACTGCGTGAGCGTCATTCGAAAAAGTCGATGCGGCGTGCCGCCCCAGAGGAAGTTTTTGTCGAGAAGCAATTGTTGAATGCAAACATCAGGCAGACCTTGCTCCTGCGAGATGCGGGTGGTCTGTCCGTTTTTGACGCGTAATAATCCTCCTCCGCTGGTCCCGAGCCAGAGCGCTCCGTCGTGGGCGACCATGGCTCGCACGGCGTCGGCGTGTCCGCTTGCTTTGCGAACAACTTCCCAACGCTCGTTCTTGAATCGAGCGACGGCTCCTTCCCAATCGCTCGCCCATAAATTACCGGCATCGTCTTCGACCATTCTCCGGATGTGTTCGCTGGGCAAGCCTTCGGGCACGGAGTAACGCTTGAGATTATTTTTTTCCAGACAGTAGATTCCCGAATTGTCGGTCACCATCCACAAGCGGTTCTGTCGGTCTTCGAGGAGATCCATCACGGATTCGGTTGGACCTTTAGGGCCCAGGTCGCGCCGGCTCAATTTACCATTTGACCAGTGCCACAAGCCGCGGTGAATCGTGGAGATCCAGACACTGCCATCGTTGACCGGCAACACACAAAGCGAATCAAAACTGCGCCAGCCGTCCGTTTCGCCTAAGCCATGCCAAACACCATTTTGCCACCAGCCCAATCCGCCGTCCGCAGTGACGAGCCAAACGCGGCCGGCTTTATCCTGTGAAAGACTGCGCACGAATTCATTTCTCAGGCCGCTTCTTATATCGTGCATGAAAAACTGTCGCTGCCGCACGCGCACGAGGCCGCTTCCTCGCGTACCGACCCAGAGATTTTCCTGCTCATCTTCCAACAGGCACGAAATGCTGCTCGCCGTCGGAACGACTTGTTTAAACTCACCACCGACGTAGCAGAACAAACCTTGCCCGAGCGTTCCGATCCAAACACGTTGCCGACTGTCCTCGAAGAGGCAAGTGACTCGTGACAGACCTGCCCAGGGAAAGGTCGCAATGTCGCGAGTGACACCATTCGCTGTGACAATCCGGAGCTTGGCTTCGCGCGCGATCCACATTCCACCGGCCTGTCGTGGAGCTGCCATCAAGGTTGCGGTGCCGGGCGTCGCGATATCGCGCCATTTTTCATTTTCGTAAATCTTAAGGTTGCGCGCGCCAGCCAACCACAAATTGCCCTCGAAGTCGCGGACCCACCTTGATGCCGACGACGCTTCGACATCGCTCAACTGTTCCGCCTTATGCGGTGCTTCAATTGAGAATCGTCCCACGCCGCCATTTACATCGACCCAAACAATATTTTTATTGGTGTCCGTGCACAGACTAACCACGCGGGCTTTCACCGAGCCATTCGTCAACACCTCCGTAAACCCGGTAGCGTCACGTCGAATGAGCCCAGCTTGATCAGGAGCAATCCACAGTCGACCCAGGGCATCCAGTTCGAGCGGCCCCATATGTGTGCCAATGCGCGGACCGGTGGGGGTGTTGTAAAAGGTTTCGAAGCGAGCACCGTCGAACCGGATCAATCCCTGATGGCTCCCCATCCAGAGATAACCATCCGGTGTCTTTTTCAACTCCTGGATTTCATTCACTGGCAAACCGTCGCCCGTTTTCCAGGTCGTGATCATGAACTCGGACGTTTGATCAATGTCATCCCGGAGTAGCGTGGCGGGAGGTTCGTCGCTGGTGTTTAAATCTGGAGCACTTAACAAAGGAAAAGCGCCGACGCCGAGCGCGCCTATCGAGAGTAGAGCGATAACGATCCGTTTTAAAGTCACAGCCGTCTTGAGTGAGGGCTTAGTGTAACAGAAGAGAATCACTGAGCCTATCAAATCCACGTCACCAGGTCTGTTTCAATTCCAGGGCGATACGCTCGGCTGCGAGGACGAGGCGTTGCCGCGCAATCTTCCGGGCGTCTTTGATAAAATCCTCACTCAAGGTTGGAATGGCGGACGTTGGAATTTTTCCTGATTCCACATCCTCCTCGTGTACAAATTGCATGCGATCCTCGGCATAGGCAAAATCGACGGCGAGGTGAAAACTTTCCTGCACCCATGAGGCGATGGTTTTGTGTTGCTCCAGGTCTTTGAGTTTCTGTGGCTTGAGTTCAGGAGCGGCATTGAGTTCATCCGCCAGCGCGGCCGCTGTTTGGTACGAGGGATTCACGCCCGGCAACTGATCCCAAAATGAGTGAAGGTCGATCTGTCTCTCTCCTTCAACCCTAACAATATGGTGTCCGCCCAAACTGTCTCCACGCGGCCGTTTTTTCGTCACGAGATTTGCGGCATGCAGCGGTTGATGCAGATCGCCGCACAAGTGAAGAGCCCAGCAGAGACTTACCGCACGATCGGATGCCGTCGCCTTTACGTTCTTCAGATTCGCGAAGGAGTTCGACAGCACCATTTCGGCATCGGGTTTGGCGATGTAAAAATCCTCGAGCGAAACGCGATTCGTATCCCGCGACAACATGAAGGGATAACCAATGGCGTGCGGATACAGATCGTACTTCGTAACGGAATGCGGTTTGGAGCGTTGCCCATGTTTTGCCGGACGCACCATATCCGGCCAGTTGGCAGCCATCAGAAATGCCCACTCATTTTTATCCACTCCGCGAGGGACATCCGCCGTAAGAATTGATTTGTAATGCGGATGTTGCTTCAGGAGATCTGAAACTGCCTGGCGCTCGTCTTTATCCAGTTTTCGCCAGACCAGTTCAGCAATCGTACGGTGTCCCACGTTATTCCAGGCCCTCACGGGGAGGGCCTGGAATGTTAACGCGATCCACACTACGAACAGCAACTTGGTTGAGTCTCGGGAGATACGTTTTGCGTTCATCAATATCGCCGTCAAGGAACTACTTTGATGCGATAAAAGCGAACTCCATTTAAAACAGCGTCAGCATCCGTGAACGATTGGGTCGAAGGTTCTCCCGATGGACTGTGATCTGTTTCAGTCTCAGTATCCTGCTCGATGTCATTGAAATCTCCGTCAAGCCCGTCCGCATATTGGACCCGGTAGCGTGTGCCGCCAACAGAAGACCAAGTCAGCGTAACTTGTCCGTCCGCTTCGAGTTTCGTATCAACAACACGCAGAACGGATGCCGCGTTGGTTGGATTCGTATTGGCAATGAACTCGGCGAAGTTACTCTGTCCATCACCATCGTTATCTGCTTTGGCGTCGGTGATACCGTATGTCGCTTCCCAGTCATCGGGAATGCCATCAGCGTTAGCGTCGTTCGAAGCAGTCCTCGCAAAGCCAGCGGTCGTGGTGAATTTCCATTCGGGACTGGTGGAGTAATCACCTAACTCATCGGCCACGGTGACGTACCATTCATAGCCCTTGCTCGCCAGCAGGCCCGACCAGGTATTGCTCGTTTGCGTGCCGGCAACGACGTTGATGTTTGTTTTCAAGGCGGTGTAAGCCGTGGCTGGCGAACCAGCGCCATTCGGTTGCATATTATACGTATACGAGAACTGGCTATTGGCATCGGTCTCGAAGTTACCCGTGTAAGGCGAGAAGGTTTTGATGCTGATCGTATTATTGGCCGGTGAAAAATACATCAGCCGCATCAAGCCATTGCCGCCATTGAAGCGTCCCTGGTAATCAGAGATCAACGTGCGCACGGTGTGGCCGTTAAATGTATCCGAGCGACGGCCTTCGCCACCTTCGTTGAAAACGTGGCCCCCGAGCATCATGAAAAAGTTGGGGTTAGGTTTAAGCGCAGCGTAGATGGCCGCGCCTTGTGTGCTGAAAGGCGCTGTTACGGTGTCATCCGGAGTATCATCGCCAGCGTGATGTGTCAGGACCAGCACGCGGCGAGTCGGATATGTCGCGATAACGTTGTTGGCCCAATCCATGATTAACGAACCGTAGCGCCCGTATTCAAAAGAGATGACGAGGAAATCCATTCCTCCAGCACTGAACAGATCATACCAACTGTCATTGTTCGTGTCGTAATGGCCTCCGTAATAGGACTTGCCGGTAAAATGCGAACTTCCGAAATATTGGTTGTAAAAAGCGGTCGAACCATCTGGATCGCCATTGGGATCCTGGTCATGATTGCCCACAGTGATGCCGTAAGGAATGCCCTCCAGGAGCTGGGTGCTGGACTGTTTTTCCAACCGATAATTGGCGTTGGTAGCATTCTTCCACTGGAAAAGTTGATCTGCATTGTTGACGCAATCACCCAATGTCGCGACGAAAGGAATGTTCTCAGAGACACGATTAGCGATAATCCAATCCATTTGCGCAAACCACATTTCCTTCGTTGCCGTACCGCTGCCGGCGGCTTCTCGCGCGTAATTTTGCGTGTCAGGCAAAACTGGAATGAGGAAGTCGGGACCGGGTCCAGGTACGGCGAGCCGGTGCCCGAAGAAGGTCACCGTTAAATTGCCGCCCGCCGTGTTGTTGGCGGTAACTTTCAAACTCGGAGCCGAAGCAATGTTGGTGGCGTTATTAGCCGGGGCGACGAGCGTCGCGGTTGGTGCGGGAATGAACACGAACGAAACTGCTGCTTCAGGGGGTGTTTGCAAGCCCATCCCGGGAATGTCGCGCGATTGAATAATCCAGTCATTGCCGCTCGGTTGTGCGCTAACAACGTTGTCGGCGTTGAAGGGGGCGCCACCTTCCGCGGAAATAACCAGGACGCCTTTGGACGATGAGTAGCCAGGGATCGTCAGCTTCCAGGTGCCATTGGTGGTGTTCGTGACACTGAAACGTGCCGAACTCCCATTATACATCAGGATCGTGCCATCACCGTGAAATTTCCCGGAGATAATCGAAACGTTTGTCTTGGGAATAAAGGCAAAAGCGACCGGGCCCTGCGCCGTGGTTGTTGAATTGGTCAGGTTATTTTTAACATATACCGACCAGGTCCCATCGGTATTGGCTTTCGATGAAGCGTAGTAGTTGTTATTGGCGCCGGCGGTGACGAGCAGAACACCATCCGTTTGTGAATTGATTCCGAAGCTACTCAGATTCACGGTGGAAAGCCCGGCACCGTTATCGACGAAATGCGTTCCCAACGTCAATCCGGATGAGGCGGTCAGCAGATCATTCGCGCCGCCAACGGTTCCCGCGGAATTGCGCGCATAGCCACCGAGCCATTTTGCGTAAGGGAAGAAGGCCGCGGAGACGTTGATATTATATTCGGCTCCGTCCTCGGTTGTTGCAGTAGGAATAAAGTATCCAGTCGAGGTGCTGGCCATGGCGCTGGTGCAATAGTTAATGCCAGAGTCTTCGCCGTGATCGCGTCCGTTTTCAGCCACCGACGTCACCAGGACGCCGGTCGTTAAATCATCCGTGGCCGACGTTCCAACCTGCACCGTGTAATCGCCGCGACTGGAACCATCCCGAACCAGCAAGCCGTTGATCGAAACGGTCGTCGTGACTTCTACGGAATTAGTCGTGTTGGCCAAATCTTTTTCAATTACTTTGATGCTTGCCGCAGAAACTCCATGCGCCGGGACAAACACTTTCACGGAGATCAATCCGGCGGATTCCACAATCTTCGCGACGAGACCCATTCCCAGGCCGGAACCAGTGATCGTCGGAGTCACGTTGAATGAACCGGTTTTTGTTCCCGTGTAGGTAATCAATGAATACGTGCCAACATCGAGGGGGCCGCCGGTGACGTTGACCGTGATAACGTTGGCACTCAGCGTGATGTTGCCTGAAATATTCAAGGTGCCGACGGTTCCGGTGGTGCCGTCCGCCGTGAGAGAAGCTTTCGCTCCCGAAGCGAAGGTAACGGCGCCGGTGACAGTCCCCGCGCCCGTCGCAGAATTGCGTGATAGCGTCTGGCTTGCGGTGAGCGCATAACCGGCAATGGCAGACACGTTGTAAGTGGCGCTGCTGGCCAGTGAGATTGTGGTGCTCGCGAGTGAGCCGCCGACCGCCAACGCCACCGTTCCAGCGCTAATTGTGGTTGCGCCCGTATGCGTATTGGCACCACTCAACGTTAGTGTGCCCGCGCCTTGCTTCACCAGGCTGCCGCTGCCGGAGATGCTTCCCGCAAACGTGCTCGCGCTCGCATCACCAACGGTCAGTGTACCTGAACCGAGAACAACCTGACTGAAGCTGCTCGCACTGGAAATCGAAGCAACCGTTTCGCTGAAGCTATTCAAATCGAAACGTCCACTTCCAGAAATGTCGACCGCCCCGGAATCAACGATTTGGTCTGCGGCATCCAATCGAAGGATATCCGCCGCTGCACCACCTACACCGTCACCGACAGTAATACTGCCGGCGATGGCATTGACGCCCGCGGATTTCGCCAATGAAAGAGTTCCTGCATTCACGAGCGTAGCACCCGAATATGTATTCGCACTTGCGCCGGAAAGTTGGAGAAGACTATTGCCTTCTTTAGTCAGGCCGCCTGCCCCGCTGACGATGCCGCCGAGGGTAAAAGCCCCCGAATCAGATTGAATCCGCAACGCGGCGCCAAGCGTCAATCCCGCGTTCAACGCGTTGTTTCCAGTGGCGTTTGTAATCGCGGCCGTGACGGTTAAGGCATTGCCATAAAGCGCAAATCCATCGCTGTTGAAATTCACAGAGGGCACGCTCAGTCCACTGATGTTGTTGGTGTTGATCAGGCGCGTCGTGCCGTTAAAGATGAGTTTGTCACCCGTAACCGGAGCCACACCATCCCAGTTTGCCACTGTGCTCCAATTGCCGTCAGTTCCGCCGCCGGACCAGTTGCGTCCGGTCGAATAAATACGAAGGCTGATTTGGCCGGTGGTTTCCACCAGCTCAATCAAGTAACCGGGAGCTACTCCGGAACCGGTGATGACCGGTGTGGAATTAAAGGATCCACTTTTCGCGCCGCTGTAAGTGACGAGGGGATAAGTGCCAGCGCCAAGCGGGGAACTATTAATATTGATGGTCAGTGTATTTCCGTTCAGCGTTAGTCCGCCCACGATGCTTAATGTGCCAATGGATCCCGCCGTTCCATCCGCTTGCAAAGAAACCTGCGCACCTGAGGTGAAAGCCACGGAGCCGTTTACATTTCCTGCGCCGGAAGATGCGTTGCGAATCAGGGTCTGACTCGCCCCAACCGCGTAGCCACTCACCGCCGAAACATTGAACGTTGCGCCACTCACAATCGTGATGCTGGGTGAACTAGCAATTGAACCGCCCGCTCCCAACGCCAGCGTTCCTGCGCTGATGGTAGTGGTTCCACTAAATGAATTCGCACCGCTCAACGTCACCGTGCCGGAACCTTGCTTCACCAGATTTCCGGTGCCGGAAACAGTTCCTGCAAACGTATTCGCGCTGGTATCGCCGACTGTCAACGTGCCTGCGCCCAAAATGATTTGGCTGCTCGCACTTGCACTGGAAACAGAACCGATCGTTTCACTGAATCCATTCAAATTTAACGAACCGCCCGCGGCAATCGTAACCACTGCTGAATCCGCAATTTGATTGGCCGCATTCAATTGCACGGTATCCGTGCCGATTCCGTCCCCGATCGTGACATTGCCGGGAAGAGCGTTGCCCGCTGTTTTCGCCAGCAAAAGCGTTCCCGCATTCACCAGCGTGTTGCCGGAGTAAGTATTCGCACTGCTTCCGGAAAGCTGGAGAACGCCGGTTCCATCTTTGGTCAAACCGCCGGTGCCACTCACGATTCCTGAAAGTGTCGTTGTTCCACTGCTGGTCGCTGCGATAGATCGCGTCGCGCTGCCGAGGTTAACTCCGCCGGACAAAGTAACGGCTTCGATTCCTGCCACCGTAAAATTCCCACCGACTACCACCGCACCACTTAATGTCTTGGCGCCGCCAGTTCCCGTCAGTGTGCCGCCGTTGATCGTGATGGTTCCGGTGCCGAGCGCAGCATTATTGCCCACGGTCAACGTTCCCGCAGTCAAAGTTGCACCGCCACTGAAACTGTTGTTCGTGTTCAACGTTAAGGCAGCGCTGCCCGTTTTGGACAATGCGCCGGTGCCGCTCAAGGTTTGGTCAACGATGATATCACTCAGGACATCCAGCGTGAGTCCGCCTGCTTGAATTTGCGCGACATCGAGAGTGTTCATGAACGGACTGAGCGCTCCGGCGTCGGTGCGCACAGTTGCATTGTCGAAGAAAATGGACGACGAACCTCCGGTGATATTCTTCCGGATTTGTTTGGCTACGAGCGTGCCGTTTTTAATGGTGTAGGTACCGGTGCCTGCGCCGACGTCATTGAAGAGAATCGTACCGGGAGTAACGGTGCCGCCTACCTGGTTGATGACGCCGATGGCACCCGCTGCGTAAGGAAGCGCGAGATGGACACCACCTGCCAGCGTCAAGGTGCTATTATCAATATCCAGTCGGCTGGCGACGGGATTGGCGCTGTCGCCGACCCGCAAATTGCCACCGGCCGCCGTAATCGTAAGATTTGCGCCATTGGTTAGAATCGTTTGTGCGCCCGGGCCCGTGGCGAGCGATCCGACGCGATAGCCACCGATCGTATTAAACGTGCCGCCGTCGATAATGTGCTTGCCTTCATTAATGGCAAAGGCCGGATTGGCCGTAAAATTCATGGTCCCTTTTTGCCGCAAGGTGCCGCCGCCGATCACGCTGTGGTCTCCGATGTCGCGAATCGTAGTTGTATTATCCAGCAACAGTTCGCCGCCAGTGGCGATACTCCAGGTTTTCACTGCGGTGGAACTCCAGTCGAGGCCAGCCTTCAACGTGTTAACACCTGCGAGATTGGTGAGTGCACTCGTGTTGGTGAATGTATTGCCCCAAAGCGTGAACCCTCCGTTGTTGAAAGCCACATAAGGCACAGTCAAACCAACGAGGTTATTCGTGTTGGCAGGACGGGTGGTTCCGTTGAAAATCAACGCGCTCCCATTGATCGGAACCGCGCCGTTCCAATTTGTCGTGTTGTTCCAATTGGCATTGGCGCCAAGGCCGTTCCAGATCCGAGGACCGGAATTCCAGTTCAAAGAAAAATTGTCATAAGTGACCGCCGCATCGGGTGCGATGTCCCACATCAGGATCCTGCTCGCGCCGTCCAATCGCCAGCCGCTGGTGAGATTGGCATCGGTGGCAGTATCATAAAACCAGGTGCTGCCGCCATTGATTGATAGTTGCACGCGGGAGTTGAAACCACTGGTTTGCGCCCCCGCATCCGTGACGCGCATCAAAATGGTGATCTCCGTTCCGTAAGTCGCCGCGGCCATGGTCAAAACCGAGGCATTCAAATCGGCGGCCAAACCCGAGGAACCGGTATCAATCCTTTTTCCGATCGTATAGAAATTATCCGTGGCGACATTGCGATAAACCTGGAAGCCAAAATCCCAGGTCGTAGCATCGCCCTCCGCAGTGCCCAGAGCGAATGAGGACCGTTGCGTTCCGACTGAGTCGTTGTCGATGCTGATGGAAAGATCATAAACGGCGGGATTCGCAGGACTCGCATTCGCGATGGCCAGTGCCGGAGCGAAATCGAACGCCGTCGTTCCGTTTGCCGAAGGAGTGAACCGCCCTGGATTGATTGCTGAGGTCACCTTCGCTTTGCTGGTGGTAATCGTGTAGACATTTGTCGCCTTGGTTCCGGTATTGATATATCGGAGTCCAGCGGCCACGGATCCAGTCAAACGGGTCGTAGGCGGATTGATGCCCGAATTGACGCCAGCATTCAGCGCGAAACCGGACCCGGTCCCGGTCACATTGTAACTATCGCTGAGAATTGTTGTTGCGCCATGAACTGGAGCAACGGACAAAATGCCCAGAAGGACGCCGGAGAGCAGTATTTTATGAGATGTTTTCATGATGAGTTCTGCGTCTGGGCAAATCACACCGGACCAGGGTGGATTCATAAACAGCCAGCTCCTCGCGGGCACATTGAGGCCAGCAAAGAGACGGCGAAAGTTGCGGGAATGGTTGGATACTGAAATGAACTGAGCGAAAAGGGAATACCCACAAATTAGGGTGTGGACAAGAAATCGCATGCAGGGTGACCGCGCCACTCGTTAAGCGTCGACCCAGTCGTGAACTTCGATGCTATAGCTGGCGGCTTCGGAGGATTTCGTGGACGAATCGAAGTTTCTCGATCGCAGGATTGGAGAGCACGAAGGGATACAAGTCCGGGAGTCCCATGCCACGATTCAGTTCGTTGAACGCATAAGTAAGCGGGAACCAGTTCCCAAGAATCCGATCGAACGACGAATTCAACTTCGCAATGGAATTAGGATCAGCCGTCATCGATTGCGCCTCCGGGTGCCGGGGCTTTAGCGTCACACCAAAGCTGCCGGCGGTTTCGACGGTGTCGACAATGTGAAAATAATGTGCGGAGGTTTCGGCCCAGTCTTCCCAAGGATGCGCGGTGGCGTACGCACTGACGTGACGCAACTGCCAGTCCGCCGGTGCGCCGTGTTGATAGTAGTTCTGAAGCGAAGTCTTATAGTCCTGCCTCTCATCGCCAAACAATTCGCGAAAGCGATCGAGGTGTTGAGGATGTTCCACGAGC
Source organism: Verrucomicrobiales bacterium (assembly GCA_028293445.1). Taxonomy (GTDB): domain Bacteria; phylum Verrucomicrobiota; class Verrucomicrobiia; order Limisphaerales; family JACDHS01; genus CBHWET01. Next base: position 23,827 of record JAQGOU010000107.1, read on the forward strand.
TCACCCCAATAATAATGAGCAATCTCATGCCGCATATGTCCGAGCAAGGTTCGGAAAGGTTCACGCAAATGAACTCGACGCCGCTCGCGCTCAGCTGGTTCGGCTTCTGCAATATTAATCGTGATTACACCTTCATCGTGCCCGGTCATCACCGGTGGACCGCCACTCGCATCAGTCATGAAGCGAAAACGTAGTGGCGCGCGGTTGTGATTCGAGGTTCCTTCGGTCGAAAGTCCCAGACGGAGCAACGTGTAAACCATGCGCCTCTTGGCGACTTCCATCTGATGCCACAACTCACGATGGTTCGAGATCGTCAAATCAGGAATCACCGTGTTGAGCCGGCAGGCCGTGCAGAACGGATTCGGGTCTTCGACTGGAATCATCCAGTTACAAATCTCATGCTGCTGACCGTTTGCGCATTGGCGGTATAAATGGTTGTGGGCGTTCGGTGTCAGCGCCCGCCATAATCCGTCCGGCGCAGGTTGGATCGTGCTGAGGTCAATTAGGTCCGGAAGAAAGCCCAATGAGTTGTCGCACTTGAGACAGTGGACATTTTCAAAAAAGGCGAGACTTCCACAGACATCGCAATGAAACGCTTTCACGACGCGACGACCTTCCGTGCGGATTTCTCTACAACCGCTTTAGCGGGTTCTCCCATGGCGACAACATCCACTGCGACTTTGAGAGTATGTTGACCGGCACCGAGAATAACGCCTCGGATGGGGCTGACATCATCGTAGTCGCGCCCGTAAGCCACAGTGATATGACGTGCTGTGGGTAAAACATTATTCGTGGGATCGACGTCAATCCAACCGATACCGTGGCAGTAAAACGAAACCCATGCATGCGACGCATCTGCTCCGACGAAGCGCGGCTTGCCGGGTGGAGGATCTGTTTCCAGATAACCGCTCACATAGCGCGCGGGCAAACCGAGCGAGCGGAAGCAGGCGATTTGGAATTGCGCAAAATCCTGGCACACACCGCGTCGATTCTTGAACACCTCTTCCAACGGTGTCGCCAGCGTCGTGGCTTTCGGATCAAATTTAAAGTCGGCGTGAATGCGCTTCGTGAGATTAAGCGCCGCCTCGAGGATGGGCCGATTCTTTGGAAACGACGGCGCCGCGTACGCAGCAAAGTCATCCTTCGTTCTGACCAGAGGCGAATCGAAAACAAATTCGCTGGCATCGAGCGAGTGGCCGATCTGCTGTCCGCGACTTGATTCCCGCACGCTTTCCCACGCGAGTGTTTCGGCAGGCGGAGGAATAACCCGAGGTGTCACGGCCACGCTGCTTTCTGATTTCACGATCAGCTTCCTGTGCGCGCCTTCAATGGTCAGGAACGTCACCGCGTTGCCAAAATAATCAAAGTGACGTTCGGCGATCGCCGGTTTTGGATCGATGTCGACCGCGTGAGTGAGGCAGCGTTGATGCGGCAGGTCGCGCGGCATTAATCGCAGGAGATGATGCGACAGCGAAACACTATCTGTGTAATCGTAAGTGGTGGTGTGAGTGACTCTGTAAATCATGGCTGCGATTAACTCACGCGCGCGATGGTGAGGCTGAAGTAATGATTCGTCAGATCGTTCGAGACGGCGGTCAGTTCCGCACTCCATTCGCCAAGCCACTTCGCAACAGTCTCCTTTTGGTCTTTTGGATCCAGGCGAGTGACTTCGGCGATACTACACTTTTGAAGATCGGCGGAGAGTTCACCCAATCGTTTTTGCGCCAGGTTCCCAACGTGCGTGTATTCATCGTGCGGCAGGTTCGCAGCGTGTTCTGTCAACGCATGCAACTGAAACGCCAGCGCCCGGGGATTTCCTTTGTCGATGACCAGCAACTCTAGCACCGATGGTAATTGCGCCTGCGCCAGGTAACGCCGTCGATAAGTCATCGAACTATCGGCGATTTCCAACAACGGTTCCAAGAGGACTGCCGTGTTTGTTTTCGCGGAAAGCGCACCTCTCAGGAGATTGACAAGATTGGTGCCGCGTTCGAGTCGGCGACCAAAATCGAGAAAACGCCAACCATGACCACGTGTCATGTTTTCCATTTCCATGCCACTGAACGCCGCGAGATCCACAATGAGCGTGTTGATCAGGCTGAGCGCGTTGGCGAGAGGAATGCGGCCCGGTCGCGTGCGTGAATCAGACTGGAGTTGATGAAGGATACTCCAGGTATCGACCGAGAACCGGTCGCGCACCACGGAGATGATGTGGCGAATCCGCAAGCCGAGTTCGCGCACACTGCCGACCCGTTGTGGGTTATAAACCAGGGCCAATATTTCCTGCTGCAATTCCGTTGCGGGAACTCTGTCGGCAAATTGTTTGGGCAACATTTCGGTTCGAACCAACAGTTGCACGAGTTCCTCAAGTTCCGCAGCAGTTTCGGAAGTGGCTTCGTCGATCATCCGCGCGATCACGCAACGTAAGACCCGCATCGTGTTTTCCAGCCGTTCGACGTAGCGACCGAGCCAATACAAATTATCCGCAACACGGCTGGGCAATTCTGCCGAAGCCCGTGCGACGCTGACGGGTTGTCCCGCTGCCGTGAGTAACGAGACCGGAGCCACCGGTCCGTCTGATAGAATCCAAGTATCTTTGCTGCCGCCGCCACTTTGCATCGAAACGATGGGGTCGCCAGCCGCAGAGGAAACGCGAGTCAAACCGCCGGGCATGACTGTAAAAGAATCTCCATGAGCCGCGACGTAAGCACGAAGCGCAATGCGACGCGGTTCCAATTTGTCGTTAAACCACACGGGCGCGGTCGAGAGTGAGACTTGTTCCTGACCCACAAAATCAAAGGGGCGAGCGCGTATCGCGGCCACAAGTTCTTCGCGTTCTTGTTTGTTGAGCCGGCCACCGAACGAAGGTTTGCGCGCCTGGGTTGAGATTCCCGACTTCACGACGATGTCGTCGAGATGATCGAGGACGTATTGATGTTCTTTCGCCTGACCGCACCACCACGTCGCGACATTTGGCAGGATCAATTCTTCGCCGAGAATGTGGCGGCACAGGGTAGGGAAGAAGGCGAGGAACGCGGGGCTTTCAATCATTCCCGAGCCGAGCGCATTGGCAATGACCACGTTGCCGGCCCGTGCCGCTTCGACCAAACCAGGCACGCCGAGAAACGAATCGCTCCGTAATTCCAACGGATCGCAAAAGCTGTCATCCACCCGGCGGAAAATCACATCAACCGGTTGCAATCCTTCGAGCGTCTTCAGGAAAACGCGACGGTCACGCACGGTAAGATCGCCACCTTCCACTAACGTGAAACCGAGATAGCGCGCGAGGTAGGCGTGTTCGAAATAGGTTTCGTTGTGCGGCCCAGGTGTGAGCAGGACCACGTTCGGATTGCTTGTATGCGGCGCGAGATTGCGCAAGGCGTCACGTTGCAGTCGAAAGAAGGAAGCCAATCGTTGCACCTGTGTATCGCGAAATTCATCGGGCAAAATTCGCGAGAGCACGATGCGGTTTTCGAGCGCATAACCGGTGCCGGACGGCGACTGCGTTCTATCTCCGAGGACCCACCATTTTCCATCCGGTGCGCGGGCCAGGTCGACCGCATGGAGGTGCAAGTAGATTTGTCCGGGCACACGCAAACCGTGACAGGAGCGAAGAAATCCCGGGTTCGCAAAGACCAGCGCCGGAGGAATCAGGCCGTCGCGCAGCAACCGTTGCGGGCCGTAAAGGTCCGTGAGAATGAGATTAAAAAGTTTCGTGCGTTGGGCGAGGCCAGCTTCGAGTTTGCGCCATTCGTCCGCCGGAATTAACAGCGGCACCATATCCAATTCCCACGGTCGATCCATTCCTTGCGGATCGCCATATACATTGTAGGTGACGCCATGCTCGCGAATGATGCGGCGTCCGCTTTCCCAGCGACCGCCAAGTTCTTCGCGCCCGAGTTTTTCAAAAGACGAGATGAAATTCCGCCAGTGCGGACGTGGACAACCCGGCGACGACGCGCTTTCGTCGTAAACATCTGTCGTCGAGCGGTAGCCACCAAAGATTTTGGCGGCCGAGGCGGCGATTTTAGATGTGGATGAGTCACTCATCTTTTTTGAAAGGCTATGATATTAGGTCGCGCAAAACAATCAACCGTAGTGCAAATCGGGTGGTGGTTGAGTTGCTAATCTCCAAAGAGGGGAATGAACTTTCCTAGCTTGGTGGACGTTTTTCCAGAGCGGTAAAAGACTTTCCGAGCTCGGCGGGCGTTTTTCCGGAGTGGGAAAAGAGTTTCCGAGCTCGGTGGACGTTTTTCTGGAGTGGAAAAAGACTTTCTGAGCTCGGCGGACGTTTTTCCGAAGCGGAAAAAGACTTTCTGAGCTCGGCGGACGTTTTTCCGGAGTGGAAAAAGACTTTCCGAGCTCGGTGGAGGTTTTTTCGGAGTGGAAAAAGATTTTCCAGCTCGGTGGAGGTTTTTCTGGAGTGGAAAAAGACTTTCCGAGCTCGGCGGATGTTTTTCCGGAGTGAAAATGAACGTTCTGAGCTCGGTGGACCTTTTTCCAGAGTGAAAATGTACGTTTCGAGCTCGGAAACTCTTTTTCCAGAGTGAAAAACCCCACATTTTCGTTAAAAGGGAGGCGTGGAGAGCTGTTTGGGGGCTTACCGAGCGTTGAATTGGCTCTTTTTGACCATTTAAACGGAAAAGGAAGCGTTCAGACGACTTGGCCCAAACCCAGCTGAGAGGGATTTCATGCCGAGTTTCTTCTGGCCCGTTCTCGCCCAGTCCTGAAGGAGTTATTTCCAGGCACAGAACCTTGAACATCAGCCGTGGCGCAAATCGAGCGTGAATGGAAATTCCGGGTTTCGCTTTGCCGGTTGGACAATCAGCGGACCCGCCGTGTGGCCGATTTTTAAGAACCGCGCCAGACGACGACTCTCGGCTTCGTAAGCATTTACTGGAAGTGTCGTGTAGCTGAGTCCGCCCGGATGGGAAACGTGATAGGTGCAGCCGCCCAACGAACGATTGTTCCAGATATCTACAATATCGAAGGTCAACGGCGCATGAACCCCAATCGTGGGGTGTAGACATTGTGGCGGTTGCCACGCGCGGAACCGTACGCCTGCGACATATTCACCTTCAGTGCCGGTCGGATGGAGCGGGATAGTGTGTCCGTTGCAGGTCACGACGTGGCGTGAATCGATCATGCCGCTGACTTTTACCTGCAGCCGTTCAAGAGATGAATCGACATAACGAGTGGTGCCACCCGTCGCGCCTTCTTCGCCCAGCACATGCCATGGTTCGAGCGCCTGTCGGATTTCCAGACTCACGCCACGTTGTGCGACGGTGCCGTAAGTGGGGAAACGAAATTCCAAATGCGGCGCGAACCATTCTTCTTTGAGCGGATAACCGTTGTCCTGTAAGTCCTCAATGACATCGCGAAAATCCTGCTCCACGAAATGCGGCAGCATGAAACGATCGTGCAACTCCGTGCCCCAGCGGACGAGGGAGCGTTGATACGGATGTTTCCAAAAGCGGGCAATCAACGAACGCAGCAGCAATTGTTGCGTCAGACTCATGCGCGCGTGCGGCGGCATTTCAAAGGCGCGCAATTCAACCAATCCAAGCCGGCCGCTGCTGCTGTCGGGAGAATACAGTTTATCGATGCAGAACTCGGCGCGATGAGTGTTGCCAGTGACATCGATGAGCAGGTGGCGGAACAGTCGATCAACCAGCCATGGCGCGATGTCGCCTTCATCGGGGATCTGGCGAAAGGCAGTTTCGATTTCGTAAAGCGAATCATTGCGAGCCTCATCGACACGCGGATGCTGACTAGTCGGACCGATGAACAAGCCACTGAACAGAAACGAAAGGGATGGATGATTTTGCCAATACGCAATCATGCTGCGCAAAAGATCTGGCCGCCGAAGGAAAGGACTGTCCGCTGGCGTCGCACCGCCAACCACAACGTGGTTCCCGCCACCGGTCCCGACATGGCGACCGTCGATCATGAACTTCTCGGTGCCGAGTCGTGCCTGCCGAGCTTCTTCGTAAAGCACCGTGGTATTCTTGACCAAGTCGTCCCAGCTGTGGGCTGGTTGCAAGTTTACTTCAATGACACCGGGGTCGGGCGTGACTTTGACGTTATCCAACCGCGGATCGCTCGGCGGTGTATAACCTTCAATGACCACGGGCGTTTGCAATTGCGCGGCGGTATCTTCGATCGCCGTGATGAGTTCGAGATAATCCTCGAGCGTGGCGACCGGCGGCATGAAAACGTGGAGCTTGCCGTGACGCGTTTCGATGCAGAGCGCAGTGCGCACAATCCATGCTGCGGATTCACCCGATTGAGGTAAGCGGGTGGGATCCTGACGGAGAGCGAGCTTTCTGATTTCTTCTTCGCTTGGAGCAGCTTCTTTTTTCGAAGGGGCTTTAGCGCCAGTGGACGCTTTAATCTTTTGATAACGTTGGCGAAATTCTTCTAGTGCGGGTAGCGGCGGACGCTCAACCGTTGGGTCGAGTTCATTCAGATACGGATAATCGGACTGGCTCACCCAAGGCAGCGAATCGAGCGGGAGCCGAAGTCCCATTGGCGAATCGCCCGGTGTGAGAAAAAGTTTTTCCGAGCGCAGGAACCATGGGCCACTTTCCCAGGCAGGTTGTTTGTTCGGGCACGAACGTTGAATCGGGAGAATGTAACCGACAATGCTCTCGAGACCTTGCGCGAGGATTTTCGCCAGACGCACGCGTTCTTCTTCATCCTTCCGGTCTGCCTTCTGCGGATCAACGTTCGTCGGGAGGCGTCGCCCTTTCCATACGTGATAAAACGGATCTTCGTAACCAGCCATCGCCCACTTCGGATCTGCGCCTAATCGGGTGGCGAGCGCGGTGATGAACTTCGACGCATGTTCAGCGGTATAGCTGGATGGAGTTTTTTCTCCTGCGATCAGCGCGTCGTTGTTCCAGATGGGCTTGCCATCCTTTCGCCAGTAACAGGCGAAGGCCCAGCGTGGGAGTGATTCGCCGGGGTACCATTTGCCTTGTCCCCAATGGATCAAGCCGCCGGGCGCGAACTTTTGTTTTAAGCGCAGCAGCAGTTCGCCAGAAAGTTTACGTTTCTCTGGGCCGACAGCGGTGAAGTTCCATTCCGCACCGTCCATGTTGTCGATGGAAATGAACGTTGGTTCGCCGCCCATCGTGAGCCGCACGTCGCCGGTCTTGAGTTCGCTATCAATGGCATTACCGAGGGTCGCAATTTCTTTCCATTGTTCCTCGGTATACGGCTTGGTCACGCGCGGCGTTTCGTGAATGCGCGTGATCTTCATCTCGTGGACGAACTTCGTTTCGCACTTATCTACTGCGCCACTGATCGGTGCGGCGCTGGAAGGTTCAGGCGTGCAGGCGAGGGGAATGTGACCTTCACCTGCGAGCAGCCCCGAGGTGGGATCGAGGCCAATCCAACCGGCGCCCGGCAAAAAGACTTCGCACCACGCGTGCAAATCCGTGAAATCAACAGCCGTTCCACTGGGGCCATCCAACGATTTTACATCCGGCGTGAGTTGAATGAGGTAGCCGGAAACGAAGCGAGCGGCGAGGCCGAGGTGACGGAATAGATTCACCAGCAACCATGACGTATCACGGCAGGAACCGGAACGGAGTTGCAGCGTTTCCTCCGGCTTTTGCACTCCGGCTTCCAGGCGGATGAGGTATTTAGTTTCTTGCGAGAGGCGGAGGTTGAGTTGAACCAGGAAATCAATGCTGCGCACTTCAGCGCGGCTAACACTCTTGAGGTATTCAGCAATTAACGGGGTCGCGGGCGCAGTTTCGAGAAACGGGGCCAACTCCTTCAGCAAGCCGGGTTCATATTTAAACGGAAACTTTTCCGCATACGGTTCGAGAAAGAAGTCGAAGGGATTGAACACCGACATCTCCGCCACGAGATTTACCTCCACGAGCAGTTCGGTCGTCTGTTCCGGAAACGCGAGTCGCGCAACGTAATTGCTAAAGGGATCCTGCTGCCAATTAATGAAATGTTTTTTCGGCAACACGTTGAGCGTGTAACTGAGAATCGGTGTGCGGCAGTGCGGGGCAGGGCGGAGTCGCACCAGATGCGGTGCATGCGCGACCGCACGATCGTACGTGTAATGCGACCGGTGAAGCAGAGAAACGTGGATTGCCATGACGAGTTACCGAGACGATGCGGGAGGTCCGTTCAGATAGGAAACGATTTTGCGTGAGCGGTGGGTCATTGCGTCCGTTCCGCAGAGGTTTGTTTGTTTGCTTCGCGAACGCGCTTGGCGAAGAACGTTTCGAAAATGCCCGTCCCAACGAGATTCATCTGATCCTGCAAATTATCAAGATGCTCGTGCAAACCACTCTTAACAATCTCATCAACGCCCGCCGAAGCCAGATTCGAACATAGACCGCTGAGCAATGTTTCAACATTATTGCTCGCCTTGTCGAGCGGTGTGCCGGAAATGGCGTGGAGCGAATCATTCGCCGCGCTCAGGCAAAAACGAATCGCGCGTGGGAATTCTGAGTCGAGTAAAAGAAATTGCACGATGCCATTCGGAGAGATGCGGCCATGCCGTTTGCGATACATTTCAAAAGCGCTCGCCGAGCGGAGCACCGCGGCCCATTGCGTGTCATCAAGCGGTGTCCCCACATCCGCGACCGAGCGCAGGAGAATAAAATATTTTACATCCAGAATGCGCGAGGTCTTATCCGCGCGCTCGAGCTTTCGACCCAACCGACAGAAATGCCAGCCTTCGCCATGGGTCATCGTCGCATCAGTGATGCCGGTGAAGAGGTGACTGGAAAGTTTGACGTCCGTGTAGAAATCGTGCGGCGACTCCATTCCTTTACCGGTCGTGGCGGCATCATTTACCTTCAGATAAAAAGTGTTTAACTGAAGCCACATTTCGGACGAAATAATTTCGCGGACTGAGCGGGCATTTTCGCGAGCGGATCGCAGGCACGAAATGATCGAGTTCGGATTATCGCGGTCGAAGGTTAGGAAATGGAGAACGTTTTCTTCCGTGGCGAATTTGTAACGTTTCTCGAAATCCTTGTGATCGCCGGTGGTGTTCACGAGCGGCCACCATTGCTGTTCACGATCGCTGGAATCCAACATCAACGTAAGATTGACGCCAATGAAACGCGCGACGTTCTCCGCGCGTTCGACGTAACGGCTCATCCAGTAAATCGACTCGGCAACGCGACTGAGCATTAAGAGTTGCCTCCCATGCTTTGAGTTTGTGAGAAACCTGTGTCTTCCGGGATGTCCGTGTCGTTGGAGGTCTTATCGGCGAGGACCCAGGTATCCTTGCTCCCGCCGCCTTGGGAAGAGTTGACGACGAGCGAACCTTTCTTGAGCGCGACGCGCGTTAATCCGCCCGGCATGACAAAAATATCTTTGCCATAAAGTATGTAAGGGCGCAGATCGACATGCCGGCCTTCGAGATGATCATCCACCACGGTGGGCACACGTGACAATGCCAGCGTCGGTTGCGCGATGTAATTACGGGGATCGGCCACGATACGTTTAGCAAAGTCCGCACATTGTTCCTTTGTCGAATGCGGGCCAATCAGCATGCCGTAGCCGCCTGATTCGTTGGCGGCTTTGACGACAAGTTGATTCAGGTTTTCGAGCACGTAAGCCAGATCCTTCTCTTCATCGCAGATATAGGTGGGGACATTCGGAAGGATTGCTTCCTGACCTAAATAATATTTGATGATCCGCGGCACGTAGGCGTAGACGACTTTGTCATCCGCGACGCCTGATCCGGGAGCGTTGGCCAGTGCCACATTCCCGGCTTTGTAAACTTCCATGAGTCCGGGTACGCCCAGCATCGAGTCAGGACGGAATGCTTCAGGATCAAGGAAGTCGTCATCGATACGTCGATAGATTACATCGACGCGTTCGAAGCCTTTTGTGGTCCGCATCCAGACGTAACCGTCGGAGACTACAAGGTCTGAACCTTCCACCAACTCGATCCCCATTTGTTGCGCCAAAAAGGAATGTTCGAAATAAGCCGAATTGAAAACGCCTGGCGTAAGCAATACCACGCGCGGACTCAGATTACCGGGCGCGAGATATTCCAAAACATCACGTAAACGCAGCGGATAGTTTGAAACAGGACGAACTTTTGAAGCCGCGAACACCTCGGGAAACAGGCTCTTCATCAGATGCCGATTCTCGAGAACGTAGGAGACTCCGGAGGGACAGCGCAGATTATCTTCAAGGACGTAAATCTTGCCATCACCATGCCGCACCAGGTCAGTGCCGGTGATATGGCACCAGACACCCCGCGGCGGATTCATTCCGATGCATTGCTTTCGAAAACCTTTGGAGGATTCGATGACATGCGCGGGCACGATCCCGTCTCGAATGATTTGCTGGTCGTGATAAAGATCGTTGATGAACAGGTTCAGCGCTTCAATCCGCTGCTTGAGTCCGAGTTCAATCTGCGTCCATTCGTCGGCTGCAATGATTCGCGGAACGAGGTCGAAGGGCAGGGTCTTTTCTACGCCGGCACTTTCCCCGTAAACGTTGAAAGTAATGCCCATTTGAATCAACGCTCGATCCGCCGATTTTTGACGACGGATTAACTCGCCCTCTGGAAGCGCTTCGAGATTGCGGGCCAGGTGACGGACAGACGCGCGGGGTCGACCATTCTCGCCCACCATTTCGTCATAAAAGCCGCCAAGATTATAGTCACCAAATTTCATCAAAAGGGAAAACAAGAGCACTCTACTCCGTCGAATCCTCAAAGCAACGGTCATGCCGTGTCTTCGAGTAATCGCGATCAACTATAAAAGGGCGGAGTATTTAAACAATTCTGATCGGTAATCTTTTCCGATTTTGTCGAAATTTTGCGTCGCTGCACAAAATTCGCCAGAGTCATTAAAGAATCCGCTTTCATCATCCGCCTTGGATAGACAAGCCAGGAGCACAGAGAAATCTCCGGAGGGGAGTTGAAGTGGTGGGCCCACTCGGATTTGAACCGAGGACCAAGCGATTATGAGTCGCCTGCTCTAACCGCTGAGCTATGGGCCCACGAACGCGTCGAATCTAATCCAACCGTCCGCCAAAACAAATGAATTTGCGCAGGTCAATAAAAGAAAAAATCCTCCGAACTTTCGCGCGGAGGATTTTCGTAAATATTAAACGGACTTAAATCGGCTCTTCGGTTTCGAGGAAGCCTTGCAACTGACGGATACGCGTCGGGTGACGCATCTTGCGCAACGCTTTCGCTTCGATCTGACGAATACGTTCGCGTGTCACTTTGAATTGTTTACCCACTTCTTCCAGTGTGCGGCTGTAGCCGTCACCCAGACCGAAGCGCAGTTCGAGAACTTTGCGTTCCCGTTCATTCAAGCTCGAGAGAACATCACCCAATTTGTCTTTCAACAAACTGTAGCTGGTCATGTCCGACGGATTTTCCGCCGCCTTGTCTTCGATGAAATCACCGAAGTTCGTGTCTTCGCTGTCACCGACCGGTGATTGCAGGGAGATCGGCTGTTGCGCCATCTTCAAGACAGCACGCACGCGCTCAACCGGCATCTGCATTTCGTCGGCGATTTCTTCCGGAGCAGGTTCACGACCGAAATCCTGAATCAACTGCTTCTGCACGCGCATCAGCTTGTTGATCGTTTCGATCATGTGCACTGGAATACGAATCGTGCGCGCCTGATCGGCAATGGAGCGGGTGATCGCCTGGCGGATCCACCACGTCGCATACGTCGAGAACTTATAGCCGCGACGATATTCGAATTTTTCGACCGCTTTCATCAAGCCCATGTTCCCTTCCTGAATCAGATCCAGGAACGACAGGCCACGGTTGGTATATTTCTTGGCAATCGAAATGACGAGACGCAGGTTGGCTTCCACCATTTCCGTCTTGGCCTGAATCGCCTTCTTGGTGAAGTGCTGCAACTCATTGTAAGACTTCAGATACACGTCATTCGGCGTGCGGACGAATTCTTCGAGCGCTTTGATTTTGCGTTGCTCAGACTGGATGATCTGCTGTTGTTGCGCTGATTTGCGTTGCGCTTCCATCTCAGTGATCGAGCGCAGGCTCGCCTGGATCTTGTCGTGGATGTTATCCGCGACCAACGACATTTCTTCGATGACTTTCTGTTTGTAGAAAAACTTCGGAAAGGTGCGTTGCAGCTTCGTGTCGAGCTTCTTGAATTCTTCGTTCAGCTTTTCCTGCTTGGCCTTGTTCGGCGCGTTTTGAGCTTCCGCATATTTGTCGTCCACTTCCTGGTCGACCACACGGACGTTCTTCACCAAGCGACGCAAATCACGAAGATGCGCGTCGCGGCTGTCGATCTTCTTGTCGACGATCACGCGATCAAAGCGTTCCTTCGGCGGTTCGGAAATCAGTTTCTCCGCGAGGGCAATGTGTTCTTTGCCGGAAAAGCCAAAGCTGTAAATAATACGTTTGACTTCGTTTTCCGCATCTTCAATGCGTTTGGAAATTTCCACTTCCTGTTCGCGGGTAAGCAATGGCACCTGGCCCATTTGCTTCAGATACATGCGGACAGGGTCGTCGAGAATATCGAGGCGCGACTTGTCTTCTTCCTCTTCGGGTTCCGGTTGTTTGACGCGATCGACTTCCGCCTGGTCGACAATCTCGATTTCGAGATTGCGCAGTCGGATATAGATATCGTCCATATCTTCCGGGGTAACCACGGCGTCCGGCAACGCTTCATTGATATCTGTATAGGTCAGATAACCTTGTTCCTGGGCAAGGCGAACGAGATCCTTGATCTTCTCGGTCAAATCGATTCCCGACTGACTCTTCACCGGTCCGATCGCGACGATTGGTTCCACGGGCGGTGGAACGGCAGCGGCCGAACGTGCGTTTTTCCGACCGACTGTGGCCGTAACAACGCCACCCGCATGGTTATCGGCGCCTTTAGCAGTGGCAACGGGTTTGGTTGAACGGACTGCGGGTTGTTTCTTCAGACGGGCAGGTTTCTTTTCCTTCAATTTGGCCATAGGTTTAACGCAACTACAATTCTCTTCAAAAAAGGCCGAACACTATGGTTAAAAGGCAATCGGCAAGTCAAGCGACCAAAAATTTATTTTCGAACTCTCTCAGTTGGCACGCAACTATGAAACGGGCTATTGACGGCCTGTTTCAGCAGGTAGGCGATTACCCGAATCATCGGCTCCGTGACTGGCTGACTCGTTGTCGTGGAGCAGGGGAGGAAACACCAAAGCCCAAAAACAAAACAACAAAAAACTTCCAATTTCAAAGCTCAAAGCCTTCACACTTTGAAGGCTTTAGAGGCTGGATCGGTTTAGATTTTCTGCACTCCATGTTCTAAAGATTCTATAAACTTGGTGTTTGAATTTTCTTTGGTGTTTGGTTTTTGGGTTTTGGTGTTTTTTTTAAACACGGTTTGCCTCAGGCCGTGATACATCCTTTTCCGCAACGTCATTTCATGATGCACCGCCGCTGGTCAGGAGCGAGGTTCTTACCATGCGAGCAATTTGGAAAGGTGCCATCAGTTTCGGGCTCGTGAATATTCCGGTCGGGCTTTATACCGCGACGAAATCCGCCAGCCAAATCAAGTTACATATGCTCCGGGACAGCGATGCGAGTCCCATTCGCTACAAACGGGTCGCTGAGGCCGATCAAAAGGAAGTTGAATGGGAACATATCGTCAAAGGCTACGAGTATTCCAAAGGGGAATTCGTGATCCTGACCCCGCGGGACTTTGAACAAGTGGAAATCAAGTCTGCGCAGGTCGTTGATATCAAAGAATTCGTGGATCTGGCCGACATTGATCCCATGTATTTCGACGAACCCTATTATTTGGCCCCCGAGAAGGGAGGCGACAAAGCGTATACGCTCTTGCGCGAGGCGTTGGCCAGGAGCGGCAAAGTCGGGATTGCTAAAGTCGTGATCCGAACCCGTGAACATCTGGCCGCGGTCAAACCGGCCGGCAAAGCTTTGGTTTTGGAACTGATGCACTTCGCCGATGAGCTGGCTGACACGAGTGAGCTGAAACTGCCCGATGCTGAAGCGGGGAAAAAAGAGCTGACGATGGCGGAGTCATTGATTGACCAGATGTCCGGCGAATGGGAACCCGAACAGTACAAAGATGAGTATCGAGAAGCTTTGGTAAAACTGATTGAAGAGAAGGTCGCGAGCGGTGGGAAGTTGCCGGAGAAAAAGGGCAAAGCGCCGAAACCGAGCAAGGTGGTGGACATCGCTTCGCTCCTGCAGGCCAGCCTCGATCAAGCCGGAAAAGGGAAGAAGTCGCACAAAACCAAGTCCCGGAAAGCGGCGTAATTCCGTCCACAGCGATGGATTCGTCAAACTCGTCCGTCCAATCTCCTGCTCACCCTCCGTTCCCGCCCCATTTTGCGTAATGGTTCACTTTCCGGCTGAGATTTTGACGCCTCGGGGAAGTTGAGGTCTATAAAAAGAGTTTAAGACAGGAGTTTCACGCGAAACTGCTAACTTTGGGCCACCCAAAACAGGAGTTTCACGTGGAAGTGGCAACTTTGGGTCGCCCAAAACAGGAGTTTCACGTGAGAGTGGCAACTTTGGGTCACCCGAAACAGGAGTTTCACGTGAGAGTGGCAACTTTGGGCCGCCCGAAACAGGAGTTTCACGTGAGAGTGGCAACTTTGGGTCACCCGAAACAGGGGTTTCATGTGAGAGTGGCAACTTTGGATCACCCAAAACAGGAGTTTCACGTGAGAGTGGCAACTTTGGGCGGCCAGAAACCGGAGTCTCACGTGAAA
>JAQGOU010000116.1 GCA_028293445.1 Verrucomicrobiales bacterium
GTTTGAAAATGTCGAAGATTTTCTGGCCCAACTGGCCCTGATGACCAATCTCGAAGCGGAGGAAGACGAAAAAAAGCCGAAATCGGACGATCAGGTTCGACTCTCGACCATTCACCAGGCGAAGGGACTCGAGTTTGACGTTGTCTTCTCCATTATGCTCTGCGATGGGTTGTTTCCTTCCGGCAGATCGATCGATAGCCTGGACGGTTTGGAAGAAGAGCGAAGATTATTTTATGTGGCAGTCACGCGGGCCAGGTCAGAACTTTACCTCAGTTACCCGCTGATGCGAATAGGGCAGGGGGGGGGATCGAGCATGCAACAAATCTCAAGATTTCTAAATGAAATCCCCAAAGACCAGGTCGAAGAGTGGAACCTGAGATCCTACTGAAGATTTTTAGCAACGCACCAAACATCGCAGGAGGGAGGATCACTCTGTGAGCACCGGCTGGCGCAAAGCGCCTGATATTCAAAGCATGAAACAACCCGCGGACACCGCCCCTCCCACCGCACCAACGCCCACCTGAGACCAAACGTAACACTCGTAGCAATGGAAGTAAGGTAGGTTCACTTATTAACTGACGCGGATAAACAACAATGAGCGTCGAGCCATCACACCCCCAATCTGCGCTATCCGTGTGATGTGCGGAAAACGTCCCACTCTCTCATTCTTCCCACCAACACCCCCCAGCTCGTCTGTGGGTAAAAAATCAGTCCACCAAAAATCGAGGTGGATTAATTTGCTGTCAGTTTTTGATAATCTAATGTAGAGAATGCCAGACGCCAATTCTTCAGGCCGGTTATGCCACAATTTTTTACTTTTGTTGTTGTACTGCTCGTGGCCGTCTTCGGTCCTGGGATGGCAACCACCGTTCGAGCCTCGACCACTATTGATCCCATTCACCGTTACGCCTACGGCGCGAACTTCGGCTGGCTGGATTTGGTAGCTGGCACCAACAATGGTGCCGTGATTGGCGAATACTCCTGTTCCGGCTATATTTTCTCCGCCAACGTTGGCTGGATCTCTTTAGGCAGTGGATCACCTGCCAACGGCATTCAATACCAGAACCTTTCTGCCAATGACTTTGGTGTCAACAACGATGGCTTTGGCAATCTGCGCGGCTACGCCTGGGGTGCGAACATCGGCTGGATCTCTTTTGAAAACATCGGCGCACCCGGAGTGGATTTGTTGACCGGCAAATGGACTGGCTCAGTCTGGAGCGCCAACTGTGGTTGGATTTCCTTCAGCAACGCGGTGGCGTTTGTGCAGACCGATTCCATCCAGAAGGGAACGCTCGCTGCCAACGGTCTTCCAATCGCCTGGCTGCTCGCGAATTTCGGCACGACCAGCGTGGATCCTCTCGCTGACCCCGATCACGACGGCATGTCAAATCAGGACGAGTATCTGGCAGGTACCGATCCCAACGATGCTATTAGTAATCTGCGGATTATTAATTTCAACCGCGGCACCCCAACCGCCACTTACACTGTTGCCACCTGGAGCAGTTTGCCCACCCGTTTTTATGCCCTCCAGAAAGCACCGGCTCTTACGAATAGCCTCTGGAGTGATTTTATCAGCACGCCATTGGCGGGCTGGAACTCTGCGGGCTTCGATGATTTTAATTCGACCAACGAATTTTTTCGCGTCCGCGCCTACCGTCCGCTGACCCCTTGAAGTGACAAAAATTATTCCACCAAAATGAAGAAACGAAATCTACTTTGCGTCGCCGTCATCTTTTCCTTGGGGCTCTTTCAAGCCGCAGTTTTTGGCCAGGGCAGCCTGACCCCGCCAGGAGCTCCCGGCGCGACAATGAAATCACTGGATCAGGTCGAGCCGCGTACGCTGATCAACACCAACACCTGCCCGGGTGATTCCGGAAATAGCTTCATCATCTCGCAACCAGGGTCGTACTATCTCACTACGAACATGGTTGGCACCACGGGCAAGAGTGGCATTTCGATTGCCGCAGATAATGTGACAATCAATCTCAACGGTTTCACGCTTTCGGGCGTCGCAGGTGCCAGACTTGGCATCACCACCAGCGGCAATCACCGGGGTGCCCGCATTCTCAACGGCTGCCTGACCGACTGGCCGGCCGGAGGCATCGTGATCGTGGGAGCAGGTGCTTCGGCCAGCGACATCACGGTTCTGAATTCAGGGCGGGCCATCGTGCTTGACCAGCAGGCGGCGACCCTGATCACTCATTGCATAGGACGTGATATCAACGTGGGTGTTTTTACGGACGCCTGCTTCGTGGCGGATAACGTCGAATCCTGTTCCCTCCATAACATCTCCGGCGGCGCCACGGTCACGGGTATTTCGGGCTATGTGCGCGTGAACGGATGTCAGGTGCAAGCCATCACCGGAACCACAGTCACGGCCATCAGCTCCTCTGGAGTGGTTTCTGACTGCACAGTTTTTAATTTGTTCGGAACCACTATCCTCGGCATCGTTTCGTCCAGCGTCAGCCATTGCGTCCTCTCGGCTGTCGGAAACTCCAGCACTACCTCCATTGTAGGCATCAATGGTTCATGGATCTCCGATTGTAAGGTGTCCGGAATTTCTCAAGCAGCCGCAAGTTCCACTGCTTCGAGTGGCATCAGCGGTTTCAGTGTCCTCGACTGCCAGGTGTTCAACATGACCTACAGTTCGTCGGCGTTTGGCTGGGGCATCAAGTCGTCGCAGTTGGTTAAAGGATGCTCGGTTGTGAACCTTCATAATTCCGGCACCGGTGGCGGCGCAGGGATAGGTCTGAACTTTTTCAGCAACTCCTCCGGCCTTGTAAGCGAAAGCCGGGTGGATGGCTGCGTTATTGGGATCGTCACGGTTAACGGTTGCCAGGTGATTAATTGCGTCGCGGTGGGATGCGATGGCAACGGCATACAGACCGGCCAGCGCTGTAGGGTTGTGGACTGCACAGCAGGGTCGAATGGAATCCTTTCGTCCGGAGCCGGGATCGTCGTTGATATTCGTTCCCAGGTTGTGCACTGCAATGTGAATGATAACACCGGGGACGGAATCGCAATCAATGGCGGCTGCCGTGTGGAAAATTGCTCATCCGAAAATAACGGATCAGGCAGCGGCGCGGGAGCGGTTGGGTCGGGCATCCGGGTCGTTGCCGGTTCAGGCTCACGCATTGAGAGTAATCATGTGCGTGATAATCATCGTTATGGAGTCGAGGCGGGCGCAGGCGACGTCATCATGCGCAACTCTTCAGGTAATAATGGACTGGGACAGTACCTCCCCTCGAGTGGGGCAAACTTCGGCCCGGTCCAGACGCCGTCCGCTGCGACAAACCCTGCGGCAAATTTCTAAGCCTCATCGAAGTCGTTTCATAGCGCACACCCTCGTAAGCGGTAAGGCTGAAGAGTATTTTCAGCCCTGAAAGGGTTAAAAACCGTCACCATTCCAAACATCTCAAGTGCCAGGAATGCGTGATGCGAAACCTGAACGGCATCCAGGTAGGGCTGCCACTCCGAGGTGGTCTCGCGCAATGCGCCTGATATTCAAAGCATCAAACAACTCGACAACACCGCCATCACCACCGCACCGGCGCCCGCCGGAGACCAATAATAACCTTCGTAACAAACGACGTAAGGGTTCACTTCACTTGGACCGAGGCTATTGACAGCCAGTTCCTCTGGAGCTCGAATTTCCGCGCAATTTTATCGGTGCGCTAGCGAATTCAAACCTATTTTAATCCACCCGCTGAAGCAGAGTCCTTGCAAAATTCCCGATGCAATTTTTGGTGGTTTTGGTAGTTTACCAGCTCTATGTCGGATCCCTACACCGTCTTGTTGTATTACAAGTACGTTCGAATTGATGACCCCGCCGGGTTCACGGCGGAGCACAAAGCTTTTTGTGAACGGCTCAACCTCAAGGGGCGCATCATCATAGCAGCGGAGGGGATCAATGGGACTGTCGCTGGATCCCCCTGTGCCGTGGCCGAATATGAACACGCCATGCGCGAGAATCCCTTGTTTGCTGACATCGAGTTCAAACGCAGCGAAGGTAGTCCCGACACCTTCCCGAAACTCTCGGTCAAGTGCCGCAAAGAAATTGTAAGCCTTCACCTCGCCCAGGATGTTCACCCGGATACGGCCCTCAACAATCACCTCTCCCCCGAGCAATGGAAGACCATGCTTGATGAAAAAAAGAACGAAGTCGTTTTGTTCGACGTCCGCAACCGCTACGAATCCGACGTGGGAAAATTCCAGGGAGCCATCGCTCCGGCGATAGAAAACTTTAGGGAGTTGCCAGCCGCGCTTGCTGAGTATGAAGATTTAAAAGAAAAGACGGTTTTGATGTATTGCACGGGCGGGATACGCTGTGAAAAGGCATCGGCTTTATTCCAGCGCGAGGGTTTCAAAAACGTGTTTCAGCTTCACGGCGGCATCGTCAGCTACCTGGAGAAGTTTCCGAAAGCCCATTGGGAAGGGGATTGCTTTGTTTTTGATCAAAGAATGCTCACTCCCATCCAGGAAGAGACGGGCAAAACCGGAGCCTGCGCCTATTCCGGAAAACCAACCTCTC
>JAQGOU010000118.1 GCA_028293445.1 Verrucomicrobiales bacterium
CACCAATTTCCCGTCTTGGGAACCCACCTTGTACGCGTACATCACCAACTTTCCATCGTTGGAAACTCCCTTGTACGCGTATAACACCAAATTTCCACGATCCGGAGAGGCCTTGTACGCGTACAAGGCGACTTTTTACGATGGGAACATGGCGTTGTACGGGTACAAGGGAGTTTCCAACGCTTAAAAGTTGCCTTGTACCGGTACAAGGTGGTTTCCAATGATGGCGAGGTCACGTTGTACGCGTACAAGGCAACTTTTTATCGTCCGAAGACGCGTTGTACGCGTACAAGGGCTCCTTCCGATCGTGGAAAGTTAGTTTGTACGCGTACAAGGGGAGCTCGCCACGACGGAATTTTATGGAAAATGCGTACTAACTGGATTTTCCACGACGGGAAAGTCGTCTTGTACTCGTACAAGGTTCTTGCAGGAGGTTGTTTATTAACCCTTTAGCCCAAATTTGACGTTTCAGGTTCAAAGTTTGAAGTTTTGGACCCAAGGGAGATTTCAGGTTTCGTGCCAGAATTCAGGCGAGACAACGTTGGCGGATGAATCAAAGTTTAAGGTTTCGGAGTTCAAAAAATGGAACGGGAATAAGAAGGAGTTTTAACCACGAAATTACGCCAAAGACATGAAAGGGAAACCGCGTTCCTCTCATCGTCTTTCTCCACGGAAAAGGTCAGAGCAGGCGTCGGCTGTTTCATGTTTCACGCGAAACAGTTGCCTCTTTGCGGCGACCCAATAATTCATCCAGCAGAACGGCAATCACGGCGGTCAGTGGTGTCGCGAGAAACAATCCCAAGAATCCAAAGAGCGTGCCGAACAAGAGAAGCGCCAAAATCAAAACCACGGGAGGAAGATCAATTGCCTTCGCTTGCACGAGCGGCACGAGTGTGTGGTTTTCGATGAACTGCACGACGACGAACAGGATCATGACGTAGACCGCCTTGATCGGGCTTTGCACAAAGCTCAGGAGCACGGCGGGGACCGCAGAGAGGATTGGCCCGATGGTGGGAATAAATTCCAACATCCCTGCCACAAATCCCAATGCGCCGGCAAGTGGAACGCCTAAAAAGTGCAAGCCAAAGCCGGTGAACAATCCGACCGCAATCATGCAGACCAGTTGTCCGAGCAGCCAGGAACGCAAGGTCTGGCCCGAGCGGACGAGAATTCGTTTTGTTGCAAAACGATGTTCCCGTGGCGTGCCTTGCAATAAGAGGCCGATGTATGCCATCGGATTTGCGGCGAGATAAATACCAATGAAGATGACGACGATAATTCCCGCGAGCGCTTCGAACGTGTTGGAAAACACCTGCGTCGCTTTCGACATCGCACCACCACTCGCCCCATTCGGTGCCGTAGTTTCATTGGTGTTCTCCAGCAGTGCCCTGCCCCACGACTGTTGACGCACCCAATCCATGGCGTGATTAAATGCCTCGGGCAGACGCGTCTTCAGTTGCTCCACTTCCACGGCAATTGAAGGCGCAAGAAACCAGCCGATCGTGGTGAACAGAAGCAGGATCGCGATAATGACAATCGCCAAAGACCAGCCTTTACTCAGTTTGGTCCACCTGGAAAGCGCGTTCACGCAACTGCGAAGAAAGATGGAAACCAGGATACCCGCAAAAAGGACGAGCAACACTTGATGCGCTTTCCACATCAGAGAAACGACAGCCAGGAATGCGACGGCGATCAGCAATGTGACAGAGACACGCCAAATGTATTCGCGCCTGCGCCCGGCGTGTCCTTCGAGTTGCATTCCGCACTACTTTGACTTTCCCATTCGTGGCTGACAATGGGACGAACCACGAACGGAGAAGAGGCGTCCGCTTTACGCCGGTGCGCCTTTCGACGTTGCCTTTCGCGTGACTCGGTTCCATAAAGTTCGGTGATGTCGCTGCGCGTTCTCGTTGTTCCAGATAAATTTAAGGGCACCCTTGATTCCTTGAAGGTTGCCCAGGCGATTGCTGCCGGATGGAAGAAGTCCCGCCCGAAGGATAAACTACAATTGCTTCCGATGAGCGACGGCGGCGATGGATTCGGTGAAGTGTTGAGCGCCATTCTCGGTGCGAAACCGCAGATCACCCAGACCATCGACGCTGCGCACCAACCAATCTCCGCAACCTGGTGGTGGGAACCAAAATCGAAAACGGCAATCATCGAGTCCGCAAAAGTTGTTGGGCTGGCGATGCTACCGCCAAAGAAATTCCATCCGTTTCAACTGGATACTTTCGGACTTGGAAAACTGATTGAAGCCGCCGCGAAGAAAGGGGCGAAGAAATGTCTGGTCGGTATCGGCGGTAGCGCGACGAATGACGGCGGATTCGGAATGGCGCGCGCCCTCGGCTGGAAATTCACCACGGAATTCGGCGAGGAAATTTTAGCGTGGACCGATTTGCTTCAGCTTCATGGGATTTGTTTACCGGAAGACGGGGACCAATTTCCCGAGGTTGTCGTCGCTGTGGATGTAAAGAATCCACTGCTCGGACCAAAGGGCTGTTCCAACATCTACGGTCCGCAAAAAGGTTTACGCTCGAAGGATGTCCAGGTTGCGGATGAGAAATTGAAACGATTAGCGCGGGTGGTGGGAGAGAGTTTGCAACTGGAATTCGCAAAGATGCCGGGCGCAGGCGCAGCGGGCGGACTGGGTTTTGGTCTGATGACTTTTCTTGGAGCCAGGCCAGAGTCAGGCTTCGAAATTTTCGCGCAGCACGCTGATCTTGAAAACAGAATCCGCAATGCTGATTTAGTGATCACCGGCGAAGGCGCGTTGGATAAACAAACATTGATGGGCAAAGGAGTCGGACAAGTGGCATTGCTCGCCAAAAAGCTGGGAGTACCGTGCATCGGAATCGCTGGCGTCGTGACTGAACCGCAGAAGGCGAAGAAGCTTTTTGGGGAAACGCGTGGGCTGGTCGAGATTACAACGGTGGAGAAGGCGAAGAAGGAGACCGCACGTTACCTGGAAAGACTGGCGGAAGAAATCGCCGGCGAGCGGGATTGGAAGTGAGAATGTGGGCAAAGCTGCTCACCTGATCCCCTGCCCACTTTCCAGCACGTCTCTCTGGACGCCCTGATTCTAAACCGGTAACGTCGCGCCTCATGAATTTGGAAGACAATTTAGGTGACGTCATCCGCAAAGCCCGCGCGATGTCCAATATTTCTGCCCCCGACGCTGCCAAAGCCGCTGGTTTGACCGAAGCCGAACTGAACGCGCTGGAAGATACAGGCACTGTTGTGAAGCAGCCGAACTTTCCGGCACTCGCCGCCTTACTCGGATTAAACGCAACCAAGCTTGAGACCATTGCCAAGGGTTGGGCACCCAAGAAACAAGATCTCAGCAAGTGGTGCGAGTTCCGTCAGATCACCACAACCAAAGATTACGCGGTGAATTGTTATTTGGTGTGGGACGAAATCTCTCGCGAGGCCGCCTTGTTTGATACTGGTTGGGATGCGACTCCAGCGTTGAAAATCATTGAAGAAGAAAAATTGCAGCTGAAGCATTTCTTTATCACCCACACGCACGAGGATCACATCGCCGGGATGGATGCGGTCCGGGCTAAGTTTCCCAATGTGCGCATTCATACGAGCGCGAAGTCCGCGCCGCCACAGCAGCGCCTTCGCAACAACGATTGCATTCACCTCGGCAGTTTGCGCATCAGCAACCGCGAGACGATTGGACATGCCGAAGACGGTGTGACCTATATTATAGGCAACTGGTCCGACGACGCGCCGCACGTTGCAATCGTGGGGGACGCCATTTTTTCCGGCTCAATGGGCAAAGGCAATCAGTCGTGGGATGTCGCCCGCAAGCAAGTGCGGGAACAAATTTTGACACTGCCGCCAGAGACGCTTATCTGCCCCGGGCATGGGCCAATCAGCACGGTGGGTGAAGAGAAGGCGAACAATCCGTTCTTTTGACCTTGGACAGGCCCATCCTAACAAAACAACACCGCAGAAATAATCGAACCATACAGTATCAGTATCTTGAGAAATCCAATTATCAAATGGTTGACTTTGTTTCTGCCCCTGCTGCTTCTGGGATGCAATCGCTCTTATCCCGCGGTTCCTGAAGCCAACCCACGCGTAAATTATCTCGTATCTGTAGCAGCAATCACTCTTACGGACTCTCAGTTGCAAAAATCCTTTGGGATAACTTCCGCCTCGAACCTGCTTCAATCGGTTCCAGACCGGGATAAATTGGGAATGAAAATTATCTCAACCGCTACGAGCGATAACAGCCCAACCCGTTTTTTCACCAATTCAATGTTAAAAGCAAAGGAGAGCATGAAATTGAATTTTGAGGTCGGCGGATTGCCGCCGACAAAGAAATCCACATCCGCTCCCATTATCTTCAAAAGCTGCAAAAGCAAAGTGATGCTTGAGAGAGTTGATATAAATGGATGGGGAAGCTTTGGTTTTTCCGACGCAGGGTTTGATTGGTATGAACTACGCGACCACGACGTTTACGGCGAAAACGGATTAAGCATCGGCGGTTCGTTTATACAACTCGGACATGCTGAGATGCGTCCGATTCGATTCCAAGGAGACACTTCGATGTGGCTGGTGATTGGTTTTGCAACGAACAAAAGCCAAATGCTTCCGTAATTTTGATTCTCTAATAAAAATTGACTGTTGACCGTCGTTACAGCGATTGCTACGTTTCGCGCGCAATGAAACTTTTGGCCAGTGTTCTCAACGTAGTTCGCGTAGTCGTAGTCGGCTAACGCGACCTGAGAGACATTGTCCAACGCTCACAGGTCGCCCGCAGTTCCAGATGGAACGCGGGTTTTTGATTTTGTGGGTGGTTTCGGCGCCCGCGAAAACAAATGCGAGCGCAATTCGAAACCAAAATTATGCGACATACTATATCCGTCCTGGTGGAAAATAAATTCGGCGTCCTGACCCGCGTGGCCGGACTGTTCAGCGGCCGTGGCTATAACATCGACACGCTCAATGTTGCCCCGACGCACAATCCTAAAATGTCCCGCATGACCATTGTCACGGTCGGCGACGAAGCCACACTCGATCAAATCGTCAAACAGCTCAATAAGCTGGTGAACGTGATCACCGTGACGAATTTCCAGGAAGGCGAATATGTTGATCGCGAACTGGTCCTCGTGAAAGTGGAAGTGGATTCCAAGACACGCGCTGAGATCATGCAGATCACTGACATTTTCCGTGCGAAGATTGTCAACGTGCTGCCCAAGAGTTTAACTATCGAAATCACCGGCAATGACAGCAAGGTGGAGAAGTTCATCGATTTGATGAAGACCTTTGGGATCATGGAACTGACCCGCACCGGAAAAATTGCTTTGCCAAGAAAATAAGTCCGCCAAATCTCTGTTAACTCGTAAATCGTAAATCCAAAATCGTACATCAATATATGCCTGCAAAAGTTTATACCGATAAAGACGCAGACTTAAGCGTTCTGAAAAACAAAACCCTCGCCGTGCTCGGCTTCGGCTCCCAGGGCCATGCCCATGCGCTGAATCTTAAGGAGAGCGGCCTCAAAGTAATCATTGGTCTTTATGAAGGCAGCAAATCGATTGCTGTCGCCAAGGACAAAGGCTTTGAAGTTTTCACGACTGCGGAAGCTGTTCAGAAGGCGGACGTGATTTTCGTCGCGATTCCCGATACGAAACAAGCCAAGGCTTACACCAAAGATATCGCGCCCAACCTGACCAAAGGCAAAACACTGCTCTTCTCACACGGTTTCGCGATTCATTTCAAGACCGTTGTTCCGCCCAAAGAAGTCGACGTCATTCTCGTCGCTCCGAAAGGCCCCGGACACATCGTTCGCCGTCAATACACCGAAGGCAAAGGCGTTCCTTCGTTGATCGCCATTTACCAGAACCCGAGCAAGACCGCGAAGAAAGTCGCGCTCGCCTGGGCGAAGGGCATCGGCGGCACCCGTGCTGGTGTCATCGAAACCACCTTCAAAGAAGAAACCGAAACTGATTTGTTCGGTGAACAGACTGTTCTCTGCGGCGGCGCCAGTGCGCTCGTCCAGGCTGGTTACGAAACACTCGTCGAAGCCGGTTATCAGCCGGAGATGGCTTATTTCGAATGTCTCCACGAATTGAAACTGATCGTTGACTTGATGAACGAAGCTGGCATCAGCGGCATGCGCTTCTCCATCTCCGAAACAGCGAAGTGGGGTGACGTGAGCGTTGGCCCGAAGATCATCGATGCGAGCGTGAAGAAACGCATGAAGGTCGCTTTGAAAGAGATTCAAAACGGCACCTTCGCCAAGAAGTGGGTCAAAGAATACGAAGGCGGCTATAAGACCTACAATGCGCTGCTCAAGAAGGGCGAACAACACAACATCGAAAAAGTGGGCGCTCGTTTGCGCTCCATGATGCCGTGGATGAAAAAGCGTTCCATCAAGGGCACGCAAGCCGGCTACTAAGCCTTCAGACTGACAAATGAATTCGCGAACTCAGGAAAGCAATTTCCTGAGTTCTTTTTTTGCTCGCAACTAATTTCGAGCCGGGGTGTTTTGATTATCAGGCCCTCGGTGTTAAACTTAAACTTTAGGATTGGTATTGAAGAACACTGCTCATTATAGTCCGCCCATGATGCTTGGCGCGAGAATGCTTCTGACGATATTAGGTGTAAGCCTTTTCGTTTCGTTTTCGCGCGCCATCACGCCGGAAAACCCATATCACACGATCCTTGATCGGAATCCATTTGGGTTAAATCCTCCAGTGGTGGTCACTCCCACGAACACAACGGAGCCACCAAGAAACGTGAAGTTCAACGGCATCACCAACGCCGGCGGTCGCAAGAAAGCATTTTTTACCATTCCCGGAAAAGAACCCAAAGATCCGCTGCAATACGTCACGCTTTCTGAAGGGGAAAAGACCGATATCCTTGAATTAAGCAAGATTTCAGAAGACGAAGCCGAAGTGGAAGTCGTCAATTCCGGGATTAAGATGGTCCTCAATTTTAAGAACAATGGCAATAAAGGCGCAACCCTTGCGCCTCAACCTGGAGCGCCTCCAGGACCACCGATGCCAGTCCCTCAACCACAAACAGCTCCGAACCCTGGGGCGGCAGTTTTCAATCCGAACGCAGTCAATCCTGCCGTGGCGCAGCCAGTTGGAGAAGCAGGGCTGGTTCCGCAACCTACCAACCCCAATGGAACTCAAGCGAATCCTCAAGGACAGCCGGGAGCACCTGAAGCGCCTTTGAACAGGATTCCCACACGCACACTACGCTTGAATCCCGTCACGCCTCCTTAATAAGAGCCGCGTTCCGGGACTCAAATTTTCAGAAATAGTTCAGCCGCCCAGTCGGCATAACGCAATCCTTGTCGGGTTAAATGAAAGTTCTCTTGGCTTAATTGCGCGTAACCGAGATTCAGCATCTGGCGTATCTCCGGTTGCCAATGATCCTGAAGATCAAAACCGGTTCGATGTTTAAACTCTGCCAACGGCCATCCTGAATTCATGCGCAAACCGAATGCCGCGATTTCTCCGGCCCGGGCCAATGGAGCAAGTTCCTCTTTGGATTCGATCGCACGAAGCCCTCGCTCGAGCTGTTCGCAATACATTTGTGTATTGGACCAGTTCTTGGTCCGCACGCCCCGGACGTATCCGGCTGCGCTCGGACCCAGGGCATAGAACGAACCGCCACGCCAGTAGTTGACGTTGTGCTTACAGGCGCGGTCAGGGAAATCGTTGATGGCGGCAGATGCATTTTTGGCGAAGTTCGCAATTTCGTATTGGTGATAACCGCCCTGCTCCACCGTCGTTAAAAGTTCATCGTACATTGCGCACGCCAGTTCTTCATCGACGGAAAACTTGCCCGCTTTGAGTTGCGCATAAAGCGGCGTGTCATCTTCATAGATGACCTCGTAACACGATAAATGCTCGCTCCCGAAAGCCATAGCCTCTCGCAATGTATTACGCCAGATGTCCATCGTCTGACCAGGGATGGCGAACATGAAATCCAGATTGATGTTATCGAATCCAGCCGCCCGAAGAATATCGAAAGACTTAAAAACCATTTCCCGACTGTGGATTCGTCCCAATCGATCCAGCAGGTTTTCGTCAAGAGATTGAACCCCCATGGAAATGCGATTCACACCGAAGCTCCGCAGCAATCTGGCTTTGTCGGCAGACACAGTCGCGGGATTACATTCGACAGTCCATTCCTCTGCCCCAAGGAGATTTAATCGCTCCATCGTCTTAAGAATTTCTTCCCACTGACGCAGCGTCAGAATTGAGGGTGTGCCGCCGCCGAAGAAAACAGTGCGCGGCTTCAAATCGTGAGCCACTAATTCCATTTCTCGAATCAAGGCGTGAACGTAACGATTGATCATCTCACCGTTCGAAGCCTCGGAATAGAATGCGCAGTATTCGCACTTGTGTGCACAGAACGGCACATGGACATACAAGCTGGTAATGGGCTCAGAGCGGTCGGACATTGAATCCAATATAGGCGGTGTGTCTTTTTGAGCGAATAAAAAACATCACGGACAACGCTATCAAGGTTACACCCATTATTACGCCGGCGGCGAAGGAAGTTTTTGCATTGATCGCTCATGCCAGCCCGGAAGTATCAACAAGGCGGTAATGGCACCGATGAGAGCGCAAAACATATCCCATTGCGTATCCCAGATATCGCCTTGTGTGCCGAGAAAATCTTTGGCTCCTTCACCTGTCGCCAAAGCGGTCCACCATTCGAAGAGTTCGTAAAAAGCGCTGAAGGCCAGACAAACGCTCCCCGCCAGAAAAGGCAGCCAGAAGCGATGGCGAAGATGCGCCGTTCGGACCAGCAATTCACGGACAAGAATCGCTGGAATAAATCCCTGTGCAAAATGGCCCAGCCGATCGTAGTGATTTCGTGCGAGACCAAACTGATCCTTTACCCAATCCCCGATTGGCACTTTGGCATACGTATAATGCCCGCCGACCATGAGAATCAGTGCGTGAATCGAAAGCAACAAAAGGCAAAGACGGCTCAGGGGAAACTTCTTATAAGTCAGCGTCAGGACAACTGCCACGATCCAGACCGGAACATTTTCCAACACCCAGGTCATGCGATCGGCTTTTGGCGAAATGCCAAAAACGATTTCCAGGATGAGAATCGCAGCGATGAAAAACGGTGCTTGCACGGTTTATTCCAAACCGAGAATACGACGCCCTTCAGCAGAAATCATGGATTGATGCCAGGGCGGATCCCAGACGATTTCCACAATCGCATCTTCCACGCCCGGCAAATAAACCAGCTTTTGTTGTGCGTCCCCGGCGATGACGGTGCCCATGCCGCAGCCCGGCGCGGTTAACGTCATTTTGACGAACACCTTATTTGAACCACTCGGCAGCGGTTCCACGTGCATGTCATAAACGAGGCCGAGATCCACAATGTTCACGGGAATCTCCGGGTCATAGCAGGTCTTCAATGTGTCCCAGAGCTGTTTCTCATCGACCGGTCCTTGCGCCGATTCCGACTTTTTGGCGACTTCTTCCGCGAGATTTGAAACTGGTTCCAGCCCCAGCGCATCCGCGTCTTTAGGAGCAATGCGATAGAGGCCACCCATGGCATGCACCGTATAGCTGCCACCGAGAGTTTGCGTGATGTCGACCGATGTTCCGGCCGGCAGGGTAATGGTGTTGCCCACGGGAATCTGGATGGCTTCGCAGTCCCGCTTGATCTCAACCGTTGTGACGTTGTGCATAAGAGCTTTTAGACCGAATTGATAAATTCACCAACACATTAAATCCGTGCGGGATTCTGTAAAGCCCTCTTGCACCTGCTTACTTTTGAACCTTGAACTTTCACCGATGAACTTTACGTTGGCATCTGTGTGGAAACAAACGCCACTGGTCACCATCATTATTCCGACGCGTCCGGAGCAGGTAGAGATCAAAGCTCTTAACGCCGCGCGAAAACTTGAGTATCCAGCGAGCAGGCTGGAAATCATTGTGGCGCGCGGGAAACAGCCGTCGGTTCAGCGCAATGCCGCCCTGAAAATCGCGCGCGGCGAAATCATTTACTTCCTCGACGACGATTCCGAGCCCGAGACGATGAATCTGCGTAAGGCAATCCAACATTTTAACAGGCCGGACGTCAAAATGGTCGGTGGGCCGAACCTTTGTCCGGCCGATGTGCCGCCGATTGAACAAGCGTTCGCATCAACTATGGGAAGCTGGCTCGCCTTTGGTCCGAGTTGCTCCCGTTATCGCAGCGTCAGCGTGCTTCGCGAATCGAGTGAGAAGGAACTGATTCTCTGCAATCTGCTTGCCCGACGCAAAGACCTCCTGGAGCTCGGCGGTTTCGATGAATCCCTTTATCCAAACGAAGAGAACGCGCTCATGGATGAACTGCAAAAGCGCGGCGGAAAATTACTTTACGATCCGGATATCTTTGTCCATCGCCGCCCCCGCCCGAGCTTCAAAACATTTTGCAAAATGCTTTTGAATTATGGACGCGGTCGTGCGGAACAAGTCCGCTTGCATCCTACGGCAGGTTCGGCCCCGAACTTTATCCCGCCAGCTTTTTGCGTTTTTCTCTTTGCGACGCCACTGATCTATTTACTTACGCCCGCGGTGCTTGTGCTGTGGGGTTTTTACTTTGCACTGGTCTTGATTCAAACGGTCGCGCTCGTCTCGGTCACAAGCCCATTACAATTCGTGCGGGTTTTCGGACTGATCTTCATCAGTCATGTCTTGTATGGACTCGGTTTTTGGAAGGGTCTTTTCACCAAACCGAAAAGACCATCGCCGAGCATCGCGTCGGAAATCATATTGGAAAAGATGTGAGCGGCGTCCGCGGTTCGTCCGCAGCCATCTTTGTAAGTCGTGGCGAAGAAAACCACCAAGCCCTCTCTTTCCTGGCAGAAAGAAATCGAAACGTGCGCTGACCCGCATCGCGCACTGCAATACTTCGAACAACTAAAGGCCGTTCATCCGGCGCTGGTGAAAGAGGCCGCATCGGAACAGCGTCGCATTCTGATTTCTGTCTTCGCAGGCTCAGAATTCCTAAGCCAGCTCCTCTTTGCGAACCCTGACTGGTTCACGAGCGTGCTCAACCCGGAACAACTGACGTTTCCACGCCAGAAGCAGGGGTTGCAACGCGAACTTGAAACGCTGCTTAAGCCGTTGCTGAAAAAGCGCGATTACTCCCCTGCTCTCCCCCACCTCCGGCAAATCAAGCACCGCGAAATGTTGCGGATCGGTGCGCGCGATCTTGCACGGCTCAGTCACACCGCAGAGATCACAGAGGAACTTTCCGCGGTGGCAGACGTCCTGCTCGACGGCGTTTTTCAAATCTGCTTTCTGCAACTGACGGAGCGTTTCGGCATTCCCTATCACCAGAACGTCGAGAATCTTTGGGAACCAACGCGCTTTACCGTGATTGGTCTCGGGAAACTCGGCGGACAGGAACTGAATTACAGCTCGGACGTAGATGTGATCTTTATCTATTCCGATGAAGGGAACGTCTTCAAAATACCACCGCGCAAATTTGAACAGGCTGGGAAAGGTCTCTCAAATCACCAATTCTTTACGCGCCTGGCCGAGAGCTTCATTGCGGAGGTGACTCGGCTCACACCTGAAGGGAATCTCTATCGCATAGACCTGCGTCTTCGTCCGGAAGGCGATGCCGGTCCGCTCGCCCGCTCCCTGGGCAGTTACGAAAACTTTTATGCCCAATGGGGGCAGACCTGGGAACGCATGATGCTCATCAAAGCGCGCGGGGTCGCTGGCGACACCGAACTTGGGCATGAGTTTCTGGAAACGATTCAAACCTTCCGTTATCCCCGCTCGCTGAATGAGCGCTTGTTTCGGGAAGTGACGGCGATCAAAGAACGGATCGAGAATGAGGTCGTAAAAGCGGGCGAAATCGATCGCGACGTAAAACGGGGCCGTGGCGGCATTCGCGAGATTGAATTTATTGCGCAATCGTTACAACTCCTGCACGCGGGTAAGAATCCGTTCCTCCAGAATACGCAAACCATTGCTACGCTCGAAAAGCTGGTCCATTACAAGCAGCTCACGAGAATCGATGTGGATGAACTCTCGATCGCCTACTTCTTTCTCCGTGATGTCGAGCATCGTTTGCAGATGGAGAATGATCAACAGACCCACACGATTCCAACCGATCGCAAGTCGCGCGAACGCCTCGCAAGATTGATGGGATTCGATGACCTCGCTCGTTTCGAAAAGGCCAAATCCAGTCACAGCGCCAACGTTCGTCGTGTTTATGACAAACTGTTGAAAGGCGATGATGCAGCACCGAGTCGCACCCTACCCCACGATTTCGATAACTCAGAAAGCGAGTGGAAGAAACTCCTCACCGAACATTCGTTCAAAGAGGTGGATCGTGCGTTTCGGCTGGTTCGCGAATTTGTGGAAGGCCCGGGGTATGTGCACGTCTCATCACGCACGGCCGATCTCGCTCGCGACTTATTACTGCGGATCCTGGCGCTTTGTCCTTCGGCTAAAACCGCGACCGATTCCAATCGTTCCAAAAATATCCTCTCCGATCCAGATCGCGTGCTCGCACGTCTGGATACTTTCATTTCCGCCTATGGCGCACGTTCGACGCTCTACGAAATGTGGGCCCGCAATCCGTCGCTCTTTGAATTGTTGATTTTGCTTTTCGATCGCTCTGAGTTTCTCGCTGAAATCGCGATCCGCACTCCGGATGTAGTGGATGAGTTGGAGCAGAGCGGCCGTTTGCGTCGGTCGAAGACAGCTGAAGAGACCTTGCGCGATCTTCACTTCGGCCTGAATGACGCCGACCAATATTCGTGGATGCGGCGTTATCACGAAGCAGAACTGATGCGCATCGGCCTGCGCGATATTCTTGGGCTCGCCGATTTCGAACACAACCTGCTCGAACTGTCAGCCCTCGCCGACGCCTGCCTGCAATACGCACTGGAGGTAGTAATGAAGAAAAACAGATTGAAAGAAGCGCCTTTCAGCATCATCGGCCTGGGGAAACTCGGTGGACGCGAGATCAATTACGGCTCCGATCTCGACATTGTCTTCGTCGCCGATGCCAAGGCGAAAAGCCTTTCCGCGCTGCAACAGATGGCGGTGCAACTCATGGATTTGCTCTCTGCGCGGACGGAGCGCGGCAGCATTTTCGTCACCGACGCACGATTGCGTCCTGATGGTGAGAAGGGTTTGCTGGTGAACACGCTCTCCGCTTACGAAGAGTATTATCAAACCCGCGCGCAGCTTTGGGAAATCCAGGCACTGACCCGCATCCGCCCTGTCGCAGGAAATACGACGCTCGGCGGAGAATTTCAGCAACTCGCCGCGACTCTGACGAATTTCAAATCCCCTGAATCTCCCCCGAAGGCCTACCGGACTGGTTGGAAAAAGGAAATCGCCCGCATGCGACTAAGGATCGAAAAGGAACGCACGCCAGTTGGCAAAGATGAACTTGCCATCAAAACGGGCGCCGGTGGATTAATGGACGCCGAGTTTATCGCCCAAATCTTTTGTCTCCAAAATGGCTGGCAGGAAGCCAATACGCTCAATGCCCTGCAACGTGCCAAAAATGAAAATGTCCTTCTACAGTCCGACGCGGATGCGCTGATCGAGAATTATCGGCAACTCCGACGCATCGAAGGCATTCTGCGCCGTTGGAGTTATGCAGGCGAAGTGCTTCTGCCAGATGATCCCGCGCCGATGTATCGCGTCGCGGTCCGTTGCGGCTTTCCGGACGCCTCAGAATTCCTGCAATCGTTAAAAAAGTGTCGATACGCAATTCGCGCGATTTACGAGAAAGTCTTAAGCGTCTAAATTCGGAATCCGTGCCGAATCAGATGACACCTTTAAATTAAAAATAAAATGCGCGCTGTTATCCAAAGAGTTTCCGAAGCGAAAGTTGTAATCGATAGCCACAGCAAAGGATCGATCGGTCGCGGTCTCCTGGTGCTGCTCGGAATTGAAGACACCGATACGGCGGAAGATATTGAATGGCTCAGCGGCAAGATCGTGCGCCTGCGAATCTTTGAAGACAGCAACGACGTCATGAATCTTTCCGTTCAGGAAGCGACAGGAGACATTCTTTTGATCAGCCAGTTCACGTTGTTTGCCTCGACCAAAAAAGGCAATCGCCCCTCCTATATCCGCGCGGCCCGACCTGAAATCGCCATTCCGCTCTACGAGCAATTCATTGCGCGCGTGACACAGGACCTCGGTAAAACGGTACAGACAGGCGAGTTCGGCGCGGACATGAAAGTGTCTCTCACCAACGACGGCCCGGTTACGATCCTCATCGACAGTAAAAACCGGGAATGACTTTCGCGAGCAAACGCTTGGCAGGGCCGAAGATTTTTCCTAGCGTTGAGGTGTGAACGGATTCCTGCGCTTTATCGGCCTCGTCAACGCCGGTGTCTGGTTGGGGGCCAGCCTTTTCTTTACGCTGGGCGTCGCGCCGGCCGTGTTTTCAACAGAGATGAAAACGCTGCTCCAACTCCCGTATTATCCCGGGGCGGTTGCGCAAATTCTCTTCGCTCGCTTTTTTTATCTCCAGTATATCTGCGGTGGAATCGCCATTGTGCTCTATCTCTGGGAGGCCCTTTATCACGGTCGCAAATTCGAACGTTTCACGTTCAGCTTGTTGATCGGGCTGCTCACGGTGGCTCTCGTTGGGGGACTTTGGTTGCAACCGCGATTGAAGACTCTCCACCAAATCCGTTACAACGTCCGCAGCTCGGAAGCCGAAAAGGAATCGGCGAAAAAGCTTTTCGGAGCGCTGCATGGTTCTTCCCAAGCGGTAAACCTCCTCGTGCTCGCCGGGTTATTCTTTTATTTCTGGAAGGTCACGGCGTCCGGTCGCCCAAGCACCGCACGCAATCCATTCGCATGGGAATAGTCTCACCATTAAAGGTGGGGCAGAGCTGCCGCTCTGCCCTGATCTCACGCAGTGAAGGCAACGAACTGGAAGCACGCGCAGACAAAAACATCGGTTCCCTCGTTTTTGAAGATTTGGGCGGCGCAGCAGCGTCCGCCCCACGATGGTGGTTGTGTCAAGATGCGTCCCCCACCGCAGGACGACATGCTTTGCTAGTGGAAAATCCGACGGAACCGTTTACCTTCCTTCACGTTTCAGCATCGGATCAATGAGCAAACCGCGCATCATACAGAACCTCGCCCTTGTTGGGTTCATGGGCACCGGCAAGTCGTCGGTGGGCCGCGCGTTGGCTGAATGTCTGCGATTTGATTTTGTCGACACCGATGACTTGATCGAGTCCCGCGCGGGGAAAAGTATCGCGGACATCTTTGCGCAAAACGGCGAACCGGTTTTTCGCGACCTGGAAAAAATGGTAGTCGCTGAACTCAGCACCCATACGCGACTGGTAATTTCCACCGGAGGTGGACTGGCGGCCAACGCCGAAAATCTTGCCCACCTTAAAACCCATGCGCTCGTAGTCTGTCTCTGGGCTTCGCCCGAAACCATCTGGGAACGCGTGCGCATGCAAGGTCACCGTCCTTTGTTGAAGACGCCCGATCCGCTCGCAAAAATTCGCGAACTACTCGCGCTACGCGAACCGTTCTACAAACAGTCCGATGTGCTGGTGAACACCGAACGTCGATCCGTCAAAGAAGTCGTGCAACATGTGTTGCATCAATTTCATTCCGCCCACGCCCATCGGTGAAAGCAGCGATCCAACAGCGGGCACGCGAGTTGGGGTTTGATGCGTGCTCCTTCACGACAGCCACTCCACCCGATCACAGCGCCGCCTTCACGCGCTGGATCGACGCGAAACATCACGGTGAAATGGCGTGGCTCGAACGCAACGCGCACAAACGAATTGATCCGCAGCAGGTGCTCGCCAGCGCGAAAACAATTGTGACGCTCGCGGTCAGTTACGCGAGAGCTACGAAAGACATCGCAGATCAGAACGCCGGGGCAAATTCTCCGGCTCCCCCGTTTTCCGGCGTGGTCGCACGCTACGCGCAGTTTTCCGATTATCACGACATCCTCGCCGAGCGACTGAAGTGCTTGACCGATTTTGTGAATCAATTGGACGGCGGAACAACGCAGTCACTCTGGTATGTGGACACCGGTCCCCTGCTCGAACGCGATCTCGCCCAGCGCTCTGGTCTCGGCTTTGTCGGCAAACACACGAACCTGATCAGCCGTGATTTGGGCAATTGGATTTTCCTTTCCGAAATCATCACCACTTTGGAACTGGAGCCGGATGCGCCCGAGAAAAATCGTTGCGGCAACTGCACGCGCTGCATCACGGCGTGTCCCACCGAAGCGATTCGCGCCCCATTCGAACTCGACGCGCGCCGCTGCATTTCCTACCTCACCATTGAATTAAAAGGGGCGATCCCGTTGGAGTTTCGATCCGCGATCGGCAATCGCATTTATGGCTGTGACGATTGTTTGGCCGCATGTCCCTGGAACCGTTTCGCTCGCGAAGGGAACCTGATGAAGGCCCACGAGCGGCACGACCTGGACACACCCGATCTGCTCGAGTTGCTTTCGCTGGATGACGCGGCCTTCAAGAAACGGTTTGCCGGTTCGCCGATTCTCCGGACCAAACGGCGCGGTTTCCTCCGAAATGTCTGTGTGGCTTTGGGAAACATTGGGGATGAAAGGGTTTTGCCTGCCTTGCAAAAAGCAACCGCAGATCACGAGCCATTAATCGCTGAACATGCGCAATGGGCGATCGAACAGATCCAGCAGCGTATTCCCGCCTGAGAACTTTATCTGTACCCCCTGTCCTCTGCTCCTTTCGCATCGGAACAAGGTTAACCCCTAGGCCACAGAACGTATCAAGAGGCATAGCCCCTTCACAATCAGCTTGCTTAGGTTGACGGTGTCGAACAACCGTGCAAGGCTCGGTGCCTTTGCATCTATTTCAGCGGCATTCAGTTATGGAAATTAAACAAGACAAACTCACGTTGGGGCGAATTTGTTGCACAACGCTCTTTTCCTTATTCACTGCGGTAATATTTGTCTGCGTCATGGAAACACATCTGGCGGCTCAAGTGTCTTTCACGTTGAGTTCGTCGCCTGCCGTGGGCACAAATCCACGCGGTGTGATTTCTGCCGATGTGAATGGCGATGGTGCGCCTGATTTGATCAGTGCGAATCAAAGTCCGATCACGGGGAACACGCTCTCAGTTTTGACCAATAATGGAACCGGTGGTTTCGCAACGGCTGCTACTCTCAGCGCGGGAAGTCAGCCCTATTCTGTCGCCGCCGCGGATGTGAATGCTGACGGTAAGATCGATTTGATCTGCGCCAATATGAATGCCAATTCGATTACCGTTTTTACCAATAATGGCAGCGGCGGTTTTGCGGGTCTGATCACCGTAACGGTGGGTACGAAACCCAAATGCGTTATAGCACGCGATGTGAATGGGGACGGGTTGCCAGACCTGATTACTGCGAACAGCACCGCTGCAACCTTGTCGATTTTGTTGAATCAAGGGAGTGGTTCTTATTTTACCGGAGTCGCTTCCTCTCCCGCAACCGGAACGGGACCGGCGTGCGTTGCGGCTGCCGACGTTAATGGCGATGGTAAAGTCGATTTGATTTCTGCGAATGTTTCGGATAGCACGCGTGCGTTCACAGTTTTAACGAACAACGGCACCGGCACATTCTCCGCCGCAACATCGCCCAATAACTTTTTCGGTTCTCAATGGATCACGGCATCCGACGTCAATGGAGACGGCAGAATGGATCTTATCTGTGTGGGGAGTCCTTCCGGAGCAAATGCGGTTTCTATCTATACGAATACTGCCGCCAGCACTTTCTTGCTGTCATCGACCGCTGCCACTGGCACGACGCCTTACGCCGTCGTCGCCGTTGATATCAATGGCGACAACAAAGTTGATCTGGTGACCGCAAATCAGGGTAACAACACCATGACCATTCTTACCAATAACGGCGGCGGTGCCTTTGCGCTGGCATTGTCAGCGACCGTCGGCAGCGGCCCGGAGGCCCTTACAGCGGCTGATGTCAATCTCGACGGCAAACTGGATCTGATTACTGCAAATTGGAACGTTGCGACACTCTCTGTCATGACCAACAACACAGCTTTCCCGTCACCGACGCTCGGAGTCACGACTTCGGGAAATTCTGTAACTGTGTCCTGGCCATCTTCTTTTGACGGCTGGACGTTGCAGCAGAAATCCGATCTGTCGGACGTAAGCTGGTCCCCAAGTGGCGGCGTTACGAACAACGGCACGAACAAAAGTTTTAGTATCAGTGCGCCGACCGGAAACCAGTTCTTTCGGCTCTCGAAGCCATAATCGAGCTGAGAGAAAGAATCTCTTCTGCAGTGCCGCAGGCGCGAGCGCACCGAGTTTCTTCACTAGTGAATTGAGGCTATTCGCAACCGCAATTTTATTGCTGTGACGGAAAGCGAATGATTACGGTTGGCCCATGGGGATGAATAAAACCTCCGACATAAAACCCGTACTGCTCCGTGCCGCATTTCAAACCGATCTTGCCGCCTGCTGGCAACACGCGCGGTCGCTCCATCCGGACGAAACGCCCTACGCCTTCGTCCTCTATGGACTCGAAGGCATTCCACACTTGTATCCGCATGTCTTGACCGAAGAAGGATTAACGCGCGTGGCCCAACGTTATCTCGCCGACGGCCACTACGACACTCTCGACGAAGCCCGTAAAGCATTGCGCTATTCCATGGCCGATTCTCCTTACGCCGCTGAGTTGGAAGATAAACTGCCGAATGTCGACGCCTTGCTTGAACCAATCGAGGAAGATCTGGAGGAAGAAGACGGTTACGGTTTGCTGGCACGGTCGGCGATAGCCGCGTTTACCGTTCTCGCAAAAAAGGGCACGTTCGGCCAGGGGAAACCGCGCGAACACCTGTTGCTGATGATCGACACCAGTCTCGCTGGCGTCGATTGGTCGAAGCCATCGATAAAACGTCTCAATTCGTCCGCCGCTCTTCGCCGCTACGAAGCGGAAACGAAAATCGTAGCGCCCTATGCTTCTTCCGACGCGTTGGCCGTTTCCGCTGACGGTCGATCGGTCTATTTCTCAGGGAACCGTGCCTCCAAGCCAAAACGAGCTCCGAATATCGAAGAACTCGTCGGCTGCGACGTTGTCGGAACGCGTTTGAAACGTCGCTGGCAGTTTAACTTTCGAGGATCGCATATCGCCTTGGGTCCGAACGGAACTGTTTTCGCCGTTCGCGCGAAATCTGGCAAAGGCACGACAGTCGTTCTCCGCCTGCCAGAAGCCGACCGGACCATTCGCCACGAGATTCAAGTCCAGGATCTGCCAGCAGCACTGGCAGTGTGCCATAAAACCGGACGTATCGCCGTTGCGACCCACGACACCCACCTACGCCTCATCAACGCAAAACTGGAAGTCACGCATTCGTCCCGCCTGGAATGGAAAGCCTCTTCTCTCCATTTTCTAAAAACAGGCGAGCTGCTGGCCGCCACCGAACAAGGGATTGTCAGCTTCGACGCCCAACTGAAACTCACACCAACCACTTATCGACGGGATGCGTTTCATATCTCACTCGATCAGACCGAAAAGTTCTGTGTGGCCTCGACGATCGACCGGCGTGAAAACAGAGTCAGGTCTAAACCACTTGGATTCGATCTTTTGAGCTTTCCGAAAATGGAAGTGATTCGAACCTTCAAAGTTGATTCCTATCAACTCGGCTCCGCCACACTTTCTCCCGATGGCAAACGCGTCGCCTGCGTCGCGACTCAGTGCACCAAACCTCAAAGTTCCTTCATTGTCTTTGAAACCGGGACCGGACGAGAGATCGGCCGGAGAAAATCCCCGAGCATTATTCCACAAATGGCGTTCCTGCCTGGTCAGGATGTGCTGGTCGGCACGACCTTCGGATACATAAAAGGCGAGGCCGTGATACTTTGGCCCTTACCAAAGCTTTCCTAGCATTGTTCGCGCGACCAGAAGCTGCAAACCGCCGCCGAACAAAGTGCCATAGGCACGACCGACAATAGCTCCGTTTTTCAAAACGGGGTTCAGCGACAAAAAGAAATCTCATTCTGTCCCACGACTGCGGTGACGCGAGCGCAGCGACGGTCATCTCCATCTGGGCGTGAGGGCCTTCAGGCCGCCGAGTGGCGGATGGTGCTGCGACTGGCTTGAGCCCAGTCGCGCTGCGTTGCTTCTTCACACCCAAAGGTGTATCCACCTCAATAAGTGCAAACGTCTGACCTGCGAATCCCATGTCTCATTTGATCCTTTACCGGTCTGGAACCATTCACTTTCCCGGTTGGGTGATATTCCTTCTGTTGGCGTTTGTGAGCAATGGTAACGCGATCGACAATAAACAATCCAATCAGCCTTCATCGCCATCGGTTCTTCAATGCACAGTGTATCCAACGGAACCAGCCGGCATAACAAAGACCAGCAAAAGCATCGCTACGACGAACAATGGCGTGATCGTCCTCTCGAATCAGTGGATCTCGATCGAGATCAGCGCCACGACGGGCGTCATCACGGGAATTCGCCATGGTCTCACCAGCGAACATTATCCGATCCGGGGAGACGAAACCGGTTGCTCCTTTGCGAACGCCCGCGGACAAACAATTCAGTGGTTCGCCCGGGACGGCGAGATGCACGCGTTTGAGGTTAAAGTAAGTCCACACGAGCAGGACGGTTGTAGCGCTGTCTTGACGACACACGCGAGTGACGGCTCGATCGTGACGCTCTCGTACACTTTAAACGACAGTCAATTTTGGGTGGAACGACGCTTCGCCATTGACGGCGGCGAGGCGGAATACGACGAACTTCATTACGGCAAAGCCGAAGTGCCAGGCGGCGCGACCAAGGAGTTGAAGCTGGGAAAGTTCGATGCGCCGCGTTTGGTTTCCTCAGGCCGGGGCGGCGTTTTCTTTGGCGTCGGCTGGTGGTATTACGAAGTAAAGGATGGCGTTTACCAGAATGCAAAAATGCATTATCGCACCGCACGACGCCTTGAAGCGGAACCGTGGTACATCGGCGTTTTACGTCCCGAGGCAGGCGAACCTTACGCGGGATGGCTGTGGTATAAAACCTTTCTGCAGGAGCGCAAGCTCGCGTATGACAAGCAGCGTTCCTACTTCTTATGGAATACGCGGAGCGGCTATGACTTTGTTCCGATTGATGATCCAGCTTTGCTTCAGCACGTGCTGGTCACAACCCAGCTTGGTCTCAACGGCCTTACGGCAGGAATCGTCCGTGGCCTTCAAAATGCAACTGACCTGGCCTCCACTAATCCCCTCGCCCGCAAAAATCTCGGTGCCTACGCCCGCAACAGCCTAACGTTTGGGTTACACGAAGGAAATGTCGCTGCGACCAATTGGCGCACGGATGCCACGCTCGCAAAGAAGCTTAAAGAAATCGACGACGCTGCGAAACAAGGTTTTGGGAATCTCACCATCGACTTTTTCGGGGTAAAAGACACGTTCGATGAACATCGGCGCGTCGCGGAATTCTTTCGGTATGTCCGGAATCGGATGTCGTATAGCGAATGCCATCTCGGGATGGCGGCGTACGGTCCGCAGTTTCAGCGCGAGGTGTTGATCAATCATCCAACAGACCTAAAGGGCTTCGATATCGGCCGATTCTCCAGCGACTGGGCTACCCTCCTTGGATTCCGCCACAGTCGACGTCAATGGCAGCAGAAATAC
This sequence comes from Verrucomicrobiales bacterium, assembly GCA_028293445.1. Classification (GTDB taxonomy): domain Bacteria; phylum Verrucomicrobiota; class Verrucomicrobiia; order Limisphaerales; family JACDHS01; genus CBHWET01. Next base: position 21,618 of record JAQGOU010000118.1, read on the forward strand.
GATTACCTGATGCCGGAGAATGGCTTGTTTTATTTCTGCACCCATTACTCTCATTATCCGCGGCAATACCTCGATCCCGAACCGCAGCAGTTCTTGCAGACGACCGATGCGCGGCGCGGATTGAGCTTCGCGTTTCACGACAAGTTTGGCTTTCGCGATTCCATCGCAGCGCAGTCGGCGTTCTCGACGTTTTATGTCTTCTCGTTTCTCGATCCACACACTCCGCCGCAGGACATGGCTTTCGGCCGGGATTATTTAAAGTGGGTGAAGTCCAATATTGATGTCCTGAATCGCAGCCGGGTCTGCATGGAAACAGAGGACGCGCTCGTCATGAGCAAAATCCGTGACGGCCGCGGCGCCCTGTTTGCCGTAAACTATCGTCCCGGCGAAAAGTTGTTCAAATTGAAGTTCGATCTGCCCGGCGCAAAACAAATCGAAGTGCAGCAGGTGTATCCGGTTCATGGCAAGCCGATGCCATTGCCTGCGAATGGCGAACTGGAAGTCGCTGTGCCCGGCGAGCGACTGGCGATCTTCAACATCAATCACGGCTTGAATGGATTGCCGCCGGAAAACCGTCGTGACTTCCCCATCGACGTCAGCGATTGGCAACACAACGGCGACTCCTTCACTGGTCGTTTTATCATGCCCGACATTCGCAAAGAACTGGCGCAACAGAAAGACGCTGCCTTGCCGCAACGAATCGTCAGCGTAGAGCAGTCGGACACCTTGACTCTCGCGGACCGCAAAGCGCACCAACTCGGCGGTAAATTGCCACCGCCATTTATCGACTTGTTTGGATTTACCGACGGAAAATTTATTCCCACTTGGAAAGCGGTTCCGTGGGCATTTGCCGATCGTGTCTG
>JAQGOU010000162.1 GCA_028293445.1 Verrucomicrobiales bacterium
CAACGCGGGCGACTCAGTCGGACCCACGGCGGACGGTTTCGAAACTTACGGTGTGACCGGTGTGGCCTTGATCGCCTTTTTGGCGCTGGCCCTGGCGTCAAACCAGGCGATGTGCGGCACGCTGATCGTTTGGCTCTTCGCCATGCGTATTTTGATGGTGATCTGCTCCTTGCTCTCCTACTTCATCAATCAAGGTTTGAGCAAAGCTAAATACGGTGCCTTGAAGGATTTCGACCTCGAAGCGCCGTTGACCCACCTCGTTTGGATCTCGTCGATTGTTTCCGTCCTCGTGACCTACGCCGCGACCTACGTTCTTTTGAAAGGATACGGCGATATCTGGTGGGTGTTGTCCTCGATTATCAGTTGCGGAACGCTGGCAGGCGCTATCATTCCGGAGTTCACCAAGGTGTTCACCAGCACAAACTCGAAGCACGTCAAAGAAGTCGTTAATGCTTCTGAACACGGTGGCGCATCGTTGAACATTCTGTCTGGTCTGGTCGCGGGTAATTTTTCTGCATTTTGGAAAGGGCTCGTCATTCTCGTCCTGATGCTCGTGAGTTATCTGTTCTCCAAGAACCCGGACATGATGAACATGATGCCGCAGGAATTCCGGTTCGCAGCGCCGATCTTCGCGTTCGGTTTGGTGGCCTTCGGCTTCCTAGGCATGGGCCCGGTGACGATTGCTGTCGATAGCTTCGGCCCGGTCACCGATAATGCTCAATCCGTTTATGAATTGAGCCAGATCGAAGCGGTTCCGAACATCAAAGCTGAGATCAAGAAGGATTTCGGTTTCGAACCTGATTTCGAAAATGCCAAGCTGCAATTGGAAAAAGGAGACGGCGCCGGAAATACTTTCAAGGCAACAGCCAAGCCGGTGCTCATCGGAACCGCAGTCGTCGGTGCGACCACGATGGTGTTCAGTATCATTATGTTGCTGGATCGCGCTGGTAAAGCCGTTGATCCGAGCTTCAGCATTATTAGCCAGCTCAGCCTCGTGCAACCCGAAGTTCTCCTCGGCCTTCTGATGGGCGGCTCTGTGATTTATTGGTTCACCGGCGCTTCAACGCAAGCTGTCGTGACGGGTGCCTATCGCGCCGTCGTCTTCATCAAAGACAATATCCGCCTCGACAAAGCAACGGCCTCCATCGAAGACAGCAAAGAAGTCGTGAAAATCTGCACCGTTTACGCGCAGAAGGGGATGATCAATATCTTCATCGTGATCTTCTGCTTCGCGTTGTCGCTCGCGTTCTTTGATCCTTACTTCTTCATTGGTTACCTGATCGGTATGGCATTCTTCGGATTGTTTCAGGCGATCTTCATGGCCAATGCTGGTGGTGCGTGGGATAACGCCAAGAAGATTGTCGAAGTCGACATGCGCGCCAAAGGAACACCGATTCACGCTGCGACAGTCGTTGGTGACACCGTCGGCGATCCGTTCAAAGACACGTCATCTGTTTCGCTTAATCCCGTGATCAAGTTCACGACATTGTTCGGTTTGCTCGCCGTCGAAATCGCAGTCGCGATGAAAGACAAGCACACGAAATTAGGCATCGCGATCACGTTCTTTATCATCGCCCTGATCTTCGTGCATCGTTCCTTCTACGGAATGCGGATCCCGGAACGCGCCACTGGCGCTGAAGGTCGCGTCGTTCTGCCGCACAATGTCCACGGCAAGACCGACAAGATGCCTTGATTTAGTTTTTAAGAATTCGCAAAGCCCGTGGTGCAAACCACGGGCTTTTTTATTGGCGAGGTTAAGGTGGCTAGCGTTCGGGTTGCATTACGAGGCGATCCGGCTTGTTCGACGGAGTGGCAACACGCTCGAATTGGAACGCCTTGAAGGCCAGAAGCCCTAACCCAAGCTGCGTCGCGCCGAAGACCGTGAGAGTGAATGGAAATCCCTTGGCCAATAGAAATTGAAAGATAACGGCCCCAAAGCCGAGGCCCGTAAAAAGCGCGAAGCCATTCAAGCCCATTGCCTGCCCGCGCCGCTTCGGATCAAGAGCCGCCACGATTCCCGCCATGAGCGGATGCGTCATATCCAGTCCGATGGAAAGTGACGTCACGACGATCGTCACCATCCAAAGGGGCGAAACAGGAACGAGTAGAAATGCGCAGGCTGCCGCCACAAAGAAACCCAAAGGTATAATGAGTCCTCTCCCGAACCGGTCAGCCAGGCGACCGAGGATCGGTCCCAAAATCATTCCAGGTATCCCATAGCCGAGGAGGGCTTTTCCGATTCCCTCGTCACTGAGGTGATAACGTTGCGAGAGGTAAAATCCCAGCCAGGAAAAAACGCCGCCATGAAAAAGACCGTTCAGAAAAATGAACGAGTAAGCTTTGGAGCCGCGCGACGTTTTTAAAAGAGATACGTAAGCCCGGGCGACATCGTTCACTTTGATGGGGTGAGTCTGGGAGGATCCGCTCAACAAATGGCGGTGCTTGAACAGCAGGATAAAAATCACGGCATTTACAGCGGCGAGAATCATGAACTCTTTTCTCCATCCGAGATAAGGATTCAACCAGGCACCGAACGTCGCGCCAAAGGCCATTCCGCCCGCAATCGCGCCGAACATCCAGCCCATGGCTCGCCCCAGCTTCCCGTAGGGATACAGGTCTCCAACCACGGCCAGACCCACGGTCACAATTCCTCCTGCACTAAATCCGGCAATCATTCGCATCACAATCAGTGATTGTGCGGACCATGCCAGCGAAATAAGAGACGTGGTGAAAATCGCCAGTGCGAGGAGAACGAGAAGAACTGTTTTTCGTCCAAACCGATCTGAAAGCGGGCCATAGAAGAGAGTTGAGAAGCCATACGGAAGCATATAGGCCGGAACAATCCAGCCGATTTGACGCTCGGTTGCGGAGAACTCATGAGAGAGCGCGGGAATCAGCGGTGCAACCATATAGCCACTGAAAAAGACGAGAAAGGCCGCCGCCGCCATCGCCTTCAAAACTTTCTCGTTTTCTTTATTCAACTCGTTTGTCGTGCTCATTTGTCCAACTTCGAATTTTAGTTCGGGTCTAAGTTTTGAGGCTGCCGGGATGTGAGACCGGCAGCCTTTCGCCATGAAGTTCGTTATGCCTTGCCGCCGAAAGTGCAGTGGTCATCAAGTTCGAGCACGTCAGCCCAGGTGCGAATGTCTTCGCGGGTCGTGGTGAGCTTGGCGACGTAGCCGGCGAAGAATTGCAGGGTCTCTGCATCGCTGTCGGGAGTTCGTCGGTCCTGAAAGTCACTCCATTGCTGAATATCCCACGCTGCGCGTTTGTTTTTGGTGTTGGCATTGATCCAGTCCAGGATTTCGCCGTCGCCTTTCCCTTTCTTCAATTCAGCGAGCAGCTTTTTAGCGTCAATTCCCGCGTAGTTGAGGATGTGCTGGTCCAGCGGACAATCGAAGTGATACTCGCCATTCTTGCCGACGAGGGTGGCTCGTCCTTTGTCGAGCATGCGTGGCAACAATGCGAAACCGCCGAGGCGAGTCCGCGGACTGCGAGGTGGACGTTGGGTGAGATCAGGTGCGTTGATGTTGATGGCTTTGTTCATATGTTTTTTAATTTTAAGGTGAAGAGCGGGCAAGTGGATTAGTGAAAACCCCCCGAGACAAAGAAGGTCTCGCCGGTGATCCAAGACGAGTCCGGTGAAGCGAGAAACAGGGCTGCCGTCGCGATATCCTGCGGCTGTCCAATGCGCCCGAGCGGCGTCTGTGCCTCGACTTGTTTGCGCATATCGCTCTCCGCAATCCCGGCGGCGTGAAATCCTTCCGTTTCGATCATGCCTGGATTGATGGAGTTGACGCGAATGTGGCGCGCTCCAAGTTCTTTGGAGAGCGACTTTGTCACCGCGTCTACGGCGGCTTTGGTGGCGCTATAAACGGAAGTGTTCGGTGGAGCGGACGTGCTGACAATGGAACTGATGTTGATGATGCTGCCGCCCGTTGCGCTGAAATGGTTGAGCGATTCCTGAGTGGTGAGAAGAAGGCCAAGAACATTCAAATCAAATTGCTTGTGAAAATGCGCTTCAGTGATGCCTTCGATGGGTGAAAACTCATAAATCCCCGCATTATTCACCAAGATGTCCAGATGACCAAAGGACTTTTTCGCTTTGGCAAAGAGACGTTTTATTTCCGTTCTCTTGGAAACATCGGCCTGAACCGCGATTGCTTTCCCGCCGTCTTTGGTGATTTCAGCAACGACGCGGTCTGCCCCAGTCTTGCTGGAGGCGTAGTTGACGACCACGGACGCACCTGCCGCCGCCAAATGTTTAGCGATGGAGGCGCCGATTCCCTTGGATGCGCCCGTAACAACGGCCACTTTGCCTGCGAGTTTTTTTGCTTCGATTTTTTTCATATAGATATGTGTTTGTTGATGATTTGCGCTTCTTACTGCGACTATAAAAGTAACAGTTAAAGTTAAAAATTATTTTTTCATGTCGGAGATGATGGAGGCGAGGGTGATTTCGTCGAGGCGAGCTTCCATTGCTTTCTGTGTTTTCGTCAAAGCCTTCTCCAAAGCAGCCTTGATATTGCAGCTGACTGCGCACGGCTTCTGTTCGGGATAAGTGTGAATTGAAAATGCTTTTGGCGCATCCACCGCCCGATAAATGTCCAATAGGGAAATATTTTTTGCCTCTTTAGCGAGCCAGCACGCTCCAGCCTTTCCAGTGGTTGTTTCGACCAGGCCAGCTTTCGACAATTTTGACAAGACGCGGCGAACGAAGCTGGGGCTGGTGTTCACACTCAATGCAAGGAGACCCGAAGTGGTGTCCTTGTCGCAGCGATAACCCAACGCGGCCATCACATGGACTGCAATCGCAAATTGAGTGTTAACCGCCATAACTGTTACTAACATAGTCACAGTATAAATTCCTGCAAGAACTTTTCACATTTGTTTAGCCACACCGCATTTCGTCACTGGCTAGCATCTTGCGGGTAATGCCCAACACTACGAAGGTGGATTAATCGCAATGTCGCGACCGATCCATCGACCAGTTGTCTTTGCGGCAGCTTGCTTTGGATCTGTTACCTTCCTAGCAGCATCCACGGTTTGTCTGTGTCCGAGCCCAATTTGTGCGGCGCAGCCTTCAAGGAAAAGCTGATGAAAGGTCCGTAATCAGCTGGTTCGCCGTTGTGACTTCCGCGAACTCGGAAACTAAGCGCTATGGTCCAGCTCCGCAGATCACGATAAAGTGAGTAGATCTGTTCTTCCATCACTCCGTCGCGCGCTTCAAAATAATGTGACATATGGCCAGCCCAGTTTTCGTTAAATCGATAATAAATGCTGTCGTAGATCAAGTTGTGACCGGTCGGACCGATACCGAAGGCTGGATCCTCATGCAAGTAACGGTGGCCGAGGGTCAGGCTCCAAACATCGTTCGGCAGAAGCGTCAGGCGATGATTCACTTCGCGGAAATAGCCTTGTGCGACGCCGTAGCGTGTTTCGGATCCGAGTGTTATCCAGGAACGCGGACGGAATTCGAGGTCGGAATAAACATCAGCAAACGTTGACTGCGTCAGGCGATTCGTTCCGCTTCCATAATCTATTCTGCGGTCCAGTCGCCAATCCGTATAGAGGGCCCAATTAATCAGATCTTGGACGCCGCTTTCCCGTTTTGTTTGCAACTTGTTCCGCAGCCCCAATCTGAACACGTTGAAAGCATCGATTGAATCGATCGCGTTATAATCGGGAAACTCAATCGGAAGCAGACGTAAACTGGGGATCTCGTAATCAAATTGTGGCAACTGGGCTGGCGCGATTGATGGCTTGGGCACATAAACGTAATTAATCGACGGTTCGATGATGTGACGAAGGCCATCGGTCTCAAGGACCTTGCTCTTCGCGTCGGTCCAGATTTGAGAAGCCTTAAATGATACTTCTGCGCCAGTATTGAAAACGGCTCGTCTATGTTCTGCCATGGGCACGGAAGTGGTCGTTGTCTCGCTGTAATACGTAAACCGTCCACCTACACGCGGCGTTACGTTCAGCCAGCCAAAATACGTTTGGGGCAAAGTAACTTGATGAAATGTATCCCCGCGTCCTGCGGAGAAGTCCTGCAATGCAGCGGTCGCGGCGTTTGTATCTGCGAACTTCCTCCGGAAATAACCTGCAGAGGTTTCGCTCTCATAAAAAAGCGGTGTATCAAAGATCTGCTGACGAAAGCCGGTGAGCCGCACATCAGGTAAACGTTCCACCGTTTCGTAAAAGGTGTTGATACGCGGTTGGGCCAGGATATCGAGGGAGAAGTTTTGCCACAGCTGGTTCGCTTCAGCGAAACTGTTCGGCTGCACGTTTTGACGATATTCGCCTTCAAAGAAGTCGCGGACAATCGTTGGATCGCTCTGATAACGAATGACAGCTTTCGCTGTCAGATTGCTGTTGATAGACGCCTGGTGAGAGAAGTCGATGCGCTGGCGGTTGGCAGGGTTTGGGTTGCCGCTGAAATCCGTGCCCGGACGTTCGTCGTGCGCGAAGTAATAGCGGAAGTCACCGTCGCCGAATTGTTTCCCAAGATGATAATGGAAGTCAGGTCCGCCTGCTATCCCACGACGCTGACGCAAATCAAAGTGGACGGCTCCATCAATTCGATCGTTGCCATACCAATTGTAAGTTGTTTGGACGTAAGGGCCGTAAATGCTGCGGTAACCGGGCGCAAAAACCCAGTTGTTCAAATGTCGGCCGAGCGACCGCCGATAATAGGGATAATAAAAAACGGGAACATCGCGGACGTAAGCAATTGCATCGTGGGCTTCGATATACCGGCCAGGAACAATGATTAAACGCTTCGCACGAATCCGATACGCCGGTTCAGAGATGTCGTCCGTTGTGATAAAGCCATCGTCAGCTTCATACACTTCATTCGTTGTGTTGCCTTTGAGCGACATTGTGGAAACGAGCAGGGGAGCATGGCTCGTTTTGAGGTCCACGGCCGAGAGTTCGTGAGTTTTGAAATTGTAGCCGACGCGTTCACCCGACCAGACCTGATTGTGGTTCTTGATCGTGACATGTCCTTCGGCAGTGACGAAACCAGTTCGTTCGTTGGCGTTAACTTTATCGGCGGTGAGAAAGAAATCTCCTTTCGTGATCGTCACGCCGTTAGTGCCGATGGCGTCACCAGTCTTGAAATGGAATTCGATGTCCCGCCCCTGAAGATCCCAGCCGACGGGTTCCTCTTCTGCACGAAGCAGAGTGGGAATGAGAGTGAGGGCGAATAATAGCGCGCGCAATTGGTTCATCGGCGCGCGTAGCTAAACAAAAGGAAGCAACCCTGCCAAGAGAGGATTTGTGAAAGGCGATTCCGACGCAGCTGAAGATATCTGAACTGTTACTTCATGCGCACTTCCACCTCTTCAAAGCCCAGGCTCCGAAACAAATTCACGAGCTGCGTCCGGGCGCGTTCGTCCGCCTCGTCGATGATGCCGCCACGAAAGGCCGCGCGTTTGATTTCATCGGTTGCCTGACGCCGCGCATTCTGTTCGAGATCCTTATCGAAGGTTCGCATCAAGCCGGTGGTCCGTTCCAGCACCTGGGTTTGTTTGTCTTCCAGGTAGGCGTCTGTCATCCGGGAGCGCGGGATAACTATGGAAAGCCTTTTCTCTTTAATCGAAATATCACCCGAACGAATGCTGCCCAAATCGGTTCCGGCTTTAACGATTCCATGGGCAACGATCGTCACTCGATTTTCTCCGTACCACTTGACGTCTTCCAGCACGACGACTTTCTCCAGGACATATTTCACCGTAACAAACTGCGATAAGGTTTGGATTTGTTTGATGATCGTCGTGGTATTGATGATCTGCGGTGGTGCGCTGGATAGAGAGGGTAAAAAGCGCCCGAGAAAAATGCCAAAGCCAAAAATACAGGCTAACAAACATACGAGAAGAGCCCAGTGCGATTTGCTCATGCAGCGATTGTAGTGCGTGAATCGGCTTTGAAAAGGCGCAAACCATTGTGCATCGCCTTTTGACTTTCATTCAATCACCTGATTGATTGGCGGGATGCCAGGTTTGATAGCTATTGTTGGTCGGCCAAATGTCGGGAAGTCCGCCCTGTTTAATCGCATCGTGAAAAAACGCATTGCGATTGTTCATGACGAGCCCGGGGTCACGCGTGATCGCGTGGTCGCCAACGGGGAATTGCACGGGCGTCCGTTCACTGTCGTGGACACGGGGGGCATCGGTTTGATGCGCAATGAAAAGGCGGACGATATCATTTCCAAGGCTGCGCTGGAACAGGTCGAACTCGCCATCGACGCCGCGCATTGCATTATTCTCGTCACGAACGTTCAGGAAGGCATTGTCCCGCTGGATAAGGAAGTCGCCGAACGTTTGCGCCGCTCCAAGAAGCCTGTTCTCGTTGCCGTCAACAAAGTCGACAATTTCAAATCCGAGGCGGGAACGTCGGAGTTCAGTCGATTGGGCTTTGATGCGATTTTTCCTGTGACCGCGATTCACGGTCTTGGCATCGAAACGATGCTGGAAGCAGCGATGAAGTTTTTGCCGCCCGACGACGAAGTTCTTGTCACCGAGCCGACCGAAGATGGAGCTGAGCCCGCCCCGAAGAAAGCGGAACCTCTGAAGCTCGCCATTGTTGGACGTCCCAACGTCGGCAAATCCTCGATCATCAATGCACTCACCCAATCGGATCGCGTCATCGTTAGTCCGATCCCGGGTACGACGCGTGATGCGGTTGATGTCCCGTTCGAAGTCGAAACGGAAGGGGTGCGCCAACAATACATTCTCATTGATACCGCGGGTGTCCGACAGGAACGGCGGGTGGATAACTCCATCGAGTTCTACAGCATCAAGCGCACCGAAGAATCCATTGGTCGCGCTGACATTGTCGTCTTCGTGTTGGACGCTGAGGCGGGTATTACGGTGCAGGACAAAAAGATCTGCGACAAAATCGTCGAAGAACACAAAGCGTGCATCATCGTTGTAAACAAATGGGACCTCTTCCAGGAACGGGTTGAGGAATCACGCATCAACGAGATTGATCGGCGCGACAAAAAAGCAAAGAGGGCTGCGCCAAGGAACATGACGACGCTGTTGGAGTTCGGGGAGTGGGTTCAGGAGCATTTGTTCTTCCTCGATTATGCGCCCGTGATTTTCACCTCCGCCAAGTCTGGCTTTCATTTGGAACGGCTGCTTGAATCGGTGCGTTACCTCGCCGTGCAATTGGAGCAGAAAATTCCCACGTCCATTTTAAATAAGACATTGCACGAATCGATTGAGAAGCGGCAACCGGTCAGTTCGCACGGGCATCGTTTAAAATTCTTTTATTCGACCCAGGTGCGGCAGTCCCCACCGACATTTCTGTTGTTCGTAAATCGGTCCGATCTGTTTACGGACGTTTATAAGAAGTATCTTGAGCGCGAACTTCGCAAAGCCTTTGGTTACGAAGGTTGTCCCATTATTCTCGTGCCGAAAGAACGCCCCAAGACGATTGAGCCGTTCAAGAAGTTTAAAAACAAACGGAACGCGAAGCCTACCAAAGAGCGCCGGCATAATCGGCGGCGTTAAGTCAATGTCCGGCGGGTCGCACGAGGCGAGGGGCTCGTGCCGACCTTTAGAAATCAGTATCTGGCTTTTTAAGGTCGATCTCTTTGATCCACGCATTGCGGAAGCGCACGTCGTGGCCTTCGCATTGTAATTTCAAACCGCCCGGCACGTCCGTGATTCCTTTTCCGCCATCGTTCCCACCGTCGATGCCGGAATTCGCTCCGCCCCAGACCTGGTTGATCGGTTGGTTCGTGTGCACCTTGATCCCGTTGAAATACATCGTGAGCATGGCTTTTTCCGAGAGCTTTCCGTCCTTGAAACGCGCCGCACGGAAGTTGATGTCATAGGCGTTCCATTTGCCGAGTCCTTTGTAGGCGTGGTAGGGCGAATCGGTCTCGTTGATCACCGCGCCCATACCGTGACTGGTTTTATCGCCGTCGAAGATTTGAATCTCATAGCGATTCTGCAAATACACGCCGCTATTACCGCGTTCGTTCATGATGAGGAACTCAATGTGCAAACGGAAGTCGCGATACGCCTTCTTCGTCACAATGTCGGCTGTTCCGTATTTCCCGCCCGCAGCAGCAGGGTCATCGGTCATGAGGACAGTCCCTTTATCGACGGGATCCGGAACGATCTTCCATTTGATTGGCAGCGAGGAGCTGAAGCGCGGTCC
>JAQGOU010000168.1 GCA_028293445.1 Verrucomicrobiales bacterium
GCCCCAAATCGAAGAAGAATTCGTATCGAAATTCTCCGTGAAGACATTGGTCATGATCGTGGGGATGACAACCGTCAGCGTGGCCGATGCGGTGGTGGAAGCGATACTGTTTGAAACCACGATGGAATAGGTCCCGGCCTGGTTGGTTTGTACGTTTAAGAGCGTGAGCGTGTTGTTCGTTTCGCCAATGATATTCGTGTTGTTATAGCGCCATTGAAAGAGCAGCGGCGCTTGTCCCGTTGCGGAAACACTAAAGGCAACATCGGCATAGCGGTTCACCGTTTGGCTGACCGGTCCGGACGTGATCGAGGGTGAACCGGTCGGCGGCGGCTCGTTGAGGAACGTCAGAATATCGCTCATGTAAGCAGTACGACGCGACGCGACTGTGATCGTTTCGAATGGAAAACCAAAATAGACAACCCGTCCGCCGCCGCCGGATCCATCATACTGAACAGCCGCTGCGCCGATGCCGCTGGTGTAATTCAAAGCCGCGCGTGCTCCGGTGCCGGACGCCGTTAATACCTCCGGACTTTTCACCCAATAGATTCCTTTGGTCCCGTCGTCGATGCTCGCATTGGAGTTCCCGACAAAGATGCCGTCGCTGGTTCCTGACACGGTGTAACTTTGCGAATTCGTATTGGAATCGCTGGCGAGAGTGGCGTGCAGTTGAGTTTGCAAAAAGGTGCGACTCGCCGCCGGGCTGGTGCTGCGTCCCATCTCCACGGCGATTTCGGAACCGGAAACAAACAGGCCACTACCGTTTTGAAGAAAGCTCGTGAGGAGAGTCCTCGCATTGCTATCAAGCGTGCCGGTCATTTCTTCGCCGCCTGCCCAGATGACAACCGTGTAGTTGGTGAGTTTGATGAGACCATTCGTGACAGACATTTTGCTGCAGGAATCAAACGCCATTCCATACGCGCTGATGGCTTGTCCATGTTGCACCACGTAATCCGATGAATTGTTTGAGCGAGGCAAAACCCGGTCCATCGATCCGCTGTTGCCGGGAGGTTTCCAACTGTCGGCGTTGGGTGTTTGCCGCAAGTTCATGAATCGATCCAGGCGTGAATAGGCGTTTACCACCAGCACCCGTTGATCGGAGAAGTTGGAGGAGCGTCGGCAGCCGACTGCTTCCGAAGGCAACGATTCACCGCCGCGATTCACTGCGGCCACGCGGAAATATAGATCGGTGTCCGCAGGTAGATTCGTCAACGTGATGCTCGTCGCGTTTGTGCCCAGGGAAACCGGGTTGCCAAAGCCATAACCGTCGGTCGAACGATAGACCACGTAGTCTGTCGCGGCACCGCTGCGGCGGCTGGCGATCGGTGTATTCCATGAGATCGTAATCCCTGTGTTCGTCGCGATGGCGCGCACATTGTAAGGCGGTTCCGGCAGGTAGGTCAGAATGAAATTCGTATCAAATTCACTGAAATAGCGGAGGACACCCTGCAACGCTCCGCGCGCCACCCAGTTGCGCATCTTCGGATCGCGCAACAGTTTTCCATCGCTGACCTCATCGTGAAAGGCCACCTCGAGCATCGTGGCATCCATTTCGTCGCTGATCGAGGAGGCGCGAATTTCGCCGAAGGCATAATCGCTCCGCGCGTACGTCAGCGTGCGGCTTTGCCATGGCACTTCGAGCGGCAACACTTTCATATCCGAGTCGACCTCCGTGGAGACGAGCAGTGCAAGTCGTTGTTGATTGGTGGTGCTCGTGCCGGGGAAAAGAGTCTCGTTATTATATAACCCGACACAGCCGCGTCCGCCACCTGCATTGGAATGGAACCCGACGTAGACACGGTCTGAAAATGGGCCGCCCGCTTCACGATTCATTTCCGCCGCAGTGCGGGGTGGCGTGCCGACGTTGTCACTGTTGTCATCACCCGAGGGATTATAAGTAGAGGTCGTTTGCCCCTGACCGGTTCCGCGTTGAATCCAATAGCGTGAGGCTTCTTCTTCGCGTGGATAAGTGGATTTGGCGGTCGCTTCGGTTCCTTTCGGCGTTGGGACAACATCGCCCATTCCGTTTCCGAAACGAATCGCATCGGCAATAACGACACTGCCGTACGTGGGCGTCGGCCGCAGATTGCTGATCACCACAGCGCCGTTGGTATTCGATCCCGCATTGAAATAATAACTCCCAAGATAAATCCAGCCGTTCCCAACCTTATCGTGCGGGATACGCACTTGTGACTCACCACCCGTGTGGCGAATGCGATACAGTTGGCTCGTCCGATCACTGCTGTGACGAGCCCACGCGTAGACCGGATAAAAACCGGTCACTGGAATATTCGGCATGTAAGTGCCGGTCGCTGTTTCCGTCGTCGCCAACGACGCAAATCGATACGGCACCGCACCGGCGGCTCCGAAGTAAAGTGTTGAACTGCTGTCTGACCACGAACCGCTCCAGGTCACCCCGGCGCTGACGTTATCTAAAACCACCTGGTTCGTCTGGTGCCCGACGGGACGCATCGTGACAACGGTTGCGCCAGCGTTGAAGCAGTAGTAAGCAAACATCGTCATCTGATCCATGTTGCCGTAATCCTCATTCATCTCCTGCGTGACGCCGCGTTGCGTGTACCAACGCGTGATGCTTTCGGTGCCATTGGCATACGTCCAGCCATGACCACCGCTGGTGAAAACGATTTTCCCGGAGAGAGAGCCCACGGGCTGAGTCGGTGCGGGTGCAATGACTCCCGCCATCTGTGCGGTGGTTTTGGAACTTTGGGAAACGGGGCGCGATCCATCTGGATACGTTTCGACAAAGTCGGAGGATTGCTGGACGCGAAACCCTTCATCAGCCGCTTTGTCTCGCGGAGTGCATTCAGCAGTTATTAAATCGGCTGCCGAATTGGTCTCTACAAGATCACTCGTCGTCTGAGCGGATGCGCCAACGACCTGTAGCCCTGCGAGTAGAAGCAGAGACACCCCAAACTGGTTCTTAAAGTGGAAAAACAATTTGGGGAGGGACATCGCGCTATCATCCCTGATTTGCGGCCACCTTACAACCCTGCACTCGTGTGAATGCAGCAGGGCGATGTCACGAACATCTTGGGCTCAGTGTTCGTTATCTTGGCGCGATCACACGCAAGGCTGGATTGATTGGCAGACCTCCGCGCAATAATCCGCCACCGAGAAACTCCACTTTATAGAGGAACTTAATCGTCAGCATACCTTTATCACTTTGCAGAACCAGGTCGGTCAGGCCATCGCGGTTCAGATCAGCCAAACCAACAACGTTCCAGTTTTCCCCAATTGATTCGCCGGACAGCAGATATGAAGCATCTGTGTAAGTCGTTCCATCCATGAGCCAGACGTAGAGGTGGCCGTCATCGCTTTGCCACAGAATATCCACTTTGGCATCATCGTTGAAATCCGCGAGCCCAGCGATTCGCCAATTCGACGCCAGATTTGTGCCGCTTAAAATTATTGGAGTGCCGGTCAGGAAGTTGGTTCCATCCAACAACCAGATTCCGACGGTGCCATCCACGTTGCGGGCCAAGAGATCTACTTTGCCATCGTGATTGAGGTCCGCGACTCCTTCCAGTTTCCAGTCTGCGGTAAGATGGACTCCAGACGGGTCGATCACATACGAGCTGAGCAGGTTCGTTCCATTGACAGGAACAACCGAAACAACTCCGTTCGTCCCTTGCAGAAGCAAATCCTTCTGGCCATCACCATCGAAATCGTTAACTCCCACGAAACGCCACTCGAGTGAAATGGGTTCACCGAGCAATTGGAATTTTGAAAAGTTCGTGCCGTTCATCAGCCATGCTGAGAATTGCCCATTGGAACGATGGCGCAGGAGGAGATCAGTCTCTCCATTGCCGTCCAGATCCAAGGGAGATGCTCTCAAGGTGATCATGGCGGAAGCATCGGCAGTGCTGACCGGGTTGCTGACGATTACCGTGTAATATCCGGCGTTCGCTTCGGATACATGCGCAAGGGTCAGGGACGCATTGGTGGCGTTTGGAAGATCGCCACCATGAAACTGCCACTGATAAGCCAGCGCGCTGCCAGTTGCGTAAACCGTCATACTGGCCATCGCGTTGGTGTAGACGACCAAGCTAATCGGTGGCCGAGAAATTTTGACGGGCGCTAGAACCTGTAGGGTTGCTACGCTGCTCGCAACGCGACCGATATCATTGCGAATGGATAAACGATATTTACCGGCTTGTGCACGCGTGACGGCGGGAAGGGCCAATGTATTGCTGGTCTGTCCAGGAATGTTGAGCCCATTGAACTGCCATTGAAAACGCATTGGCTTTGCGCCGTAGACCGGCACTGTCCAGGTTACCGTTTCCCCAATGGCAGCAACTTTATTTTCCGGTTGCGCCAGAACGGATGGAGGGCGGTCTGCATCATTTTCCGCGAGGTGCAAGACGATGTTCCCGGAAGATTCGGTGGCAAGTCTGATGTAATATTGCATTCCAGCAGTCGCCGTAAATGTTGTGAACTCACGGGTTTCCGGCTGGCCAATCGGGGTCACGGAAGTTAGTGCATCGCCGGTATAGATATCCAGATATGCGGAGACAGTGCTGCCGAATGTATTCAAGACAACCAGCCCATCTTCTGGAGCAGTCCATTTCCACCACAACGACTGATCAGGGAATTGGATCGGTTCGTGATATTCAGAACGGGCGCCCGCGGTCGAGCCTGTCGTTGTAACGTTCAATCCGCCGATGGCGATAGCCTGAGCGAAGTTGTTATTTACCGCCGGTTCGGGGTCAGTTGAGAACAGCTGCACGACCGCATCTATGCTTCTGGAAACTTTGTTGCCGGCACTGACCAGTACACTATATCTGCCGGTGTCTGAGGCTTTGGCACGAGGAATTCTCAATACGTCCGTCGTTGCTCCCGCAAGGTTAACGCCATTGAGCTGCCACTGAAATTTCATTGAGCCCGAACTGAATGCGAGGACGGAAAGCATAACAGGTTCACTTGGATACACGGTTGTGCCAATCGGTTGATGCACAATCTCGGGAGCATCCAGATGGTTCTCCAGCAAGCGGAGCCTGATCGTACCTGGCCTAGGGTAATTATTGTCTACCAGGATTCTGTAAGTTGTCCCAGCGACGGCGCGGAACATTGCAAATGGCCCATCATTCACGCCACTGTCGCTTATAAAGGTAAGGTGAGAGAGAGAATCGCCGGTATAGACCGTCACGAACGGGGAAAAACTGCTCTCCCCTGCATCAATCGTGACGTTGCCATCAGATGGCGCGGTCCAAACCCACCAAACTGATCCGCCGATTTGCGGAGATTTGCTGTCATATTCTCTCGTCGCTCCAACATTGGAGCCTTTAACCCTCACGTCAGTACCATCGATTATTAAAGCGTTGGCAAAATCATCATTTGATGGAGGGCTGAGGACCACGAGAACGGCGTTTGAACTTTTCGTGGTGCCGTAACCATTGCTGACATTGACGTTATAGGTTCCCTGAAGGTCGAATGTCATGGGAGCGAGATACAGATGGGACCTGGTCTTGCCCGATAAATCCACGCCATTGCGTTGCCATTGATAGGTGATCGGCCCAAAACCAATAGTTTGAACGTCGAACTCCGCCACATCCCCAATCCGGCCAATGACGCTCGCTGGTTGTTGGTAAATCTTTGGCGGCACTTGCTTCTCTTCAAGATGCAGGACGATCTCGCCTAACTGAGTCGCATACGATGGAGATCCAGACACCGCGATCTGGTAAGTTTCGCCAGCATGGACATCGAAAAATATCGGAATGTTTCGATCGTAGTAGTTGTCTTGAAGTTTAACCAGGGATCCGAGGCCACTTCCTCGATAAAGCGAGAATACTGGCGTAAACGGGCTACTCGTCACTGTGAGCTTCACCGTTCCTTGCATCGGCGCCGTCCATGTCCACCAGATCGAATAGCTGTTTTGCGCGGGTTCACCTTGTTCGTCGGTTGCATTCACAGCGAAGCCGGTTGCAGTAACATTCGTTCCTGAAAGTATGATCCGATTTGCAAAGAGATCGTTCACGGACCCGTTGAGCAATTGCAGGCTCAAAGTAAAATCCAAGTTATAACTGGATTCGAAAGCAATGTGATAGGTCGTTCCGGCAATGGTGGCGAATCGAATCGTTCCGTCTGCCCCGGCGATCCTCGTCAGCGAGGAAATCGTCTCCCCTGTGTAAACGGTCAAGAGTTGTCCCCAATTCACCAGGTCTACTTTGATTTCAGCCGTGCCATTGGTCGGCGCCGTCCAGGTCCACCAGACTGAATGGGAGTTCTCGTTGCTCCACCAGGCGTGCAACGGTTCATTGACTTCTCTGGTAGCGCCCAAAGTTGTTCCGGCCACCGAGATATTTGTGCCGGCGAGCGGTGTCCGGTTCGCAAACAAATCATTCGAAGGAGGTAAAGCCAAAGTAAGCTGTATCGAAAGGGACCCCTCGTCCCCGGAATACTGCCCGGAAACAGCGATCTGATAGGTGGTGCCCTTGGCCACATCGAAAAAGATTGTCGAGTCACCGAATGCGACCCGGCTTAAGCTGTTCACAGCATCGCCGGTATAAGCTCCCGCTACCGTCGAAAAGGAATCGCCCGAGGTGGTTAATCGAACACTGCCTGTTTCCGGTGCTGTCCATGTCCACCACGCTGAATTCGCACCTCGAAGATTAGCGTCGAGTTCTCCAGGTTCAACGCTTGCGCCTACGTTCGAACCGATGATGCTGATATTCGTCCCGGATAACGGGATCCGGTCGGCGAACATGTCGTTCTGAGTGGCGGGAGCAAAATCGAGTCGCAAACTGATATCGGCTCCTGTTTCGTAGCCCACTTCCACAGCAATTTGATAAACCGCCCCGGCTTTAACGGTCAGGGCTGCGGAGGAAGAATAATAGGAATAATAGGGAAGGGGGGGAGTTCTGGTCAGCGACGCCACGTTGGTCCCTTGATAAAGCGCCAGGACAGACGTGATCCGTTCCCCCGTTACGAGCGAGGTTGCGGACGTCGCGATGGATAATCTACCGTTCGCGGGTGCAGTCCAGGTCCACCAAAGCGACCGTCCGAGGGCGAAGTAGGCGTGTGTCGGTTCGCCGGGTTCAGAGGTCGCGCCGATGCTGGTGGCTGCGGTGACAAGATTCGAACCCGACAGTATGATACGATCCGAGAACATGTCATTCGTTGGCGGGACGCGAAACGTGATTTGCAAGATCAGATCTTTTTCCGATCCCTTGGAGGAATCGACCGCAATCTGATAAACAGTTCCAGCAACGACGGGAAATGTTTCTCCATTTTGGCCATAGATGGCATTGGCTATGGAGGTTAACGCGGAAACGGTGTCGCCGGTGTAAACAGCAAAGGATGGAGGTGAATATGTGTTGGAGGAGCTTACCGTGGCGTAGCCGTTTGCTGGCGCTGTCCACCGCCACCAGGCTGAAGAACCGTTGGTGCGATTTGCGTGAGCGGGTTCGCCCGCTTCGCGTGAGGCCCCGCGTGTGGTGCCTGTGGTTGTGGCATTTGTTCCTTCCAGGACAATCGCATTTTCAAATAAATCATTCGTTGGGGGCAGGAAAAGATCCAGGCTGAGGCTGAACCCTTGCTCGGACCAACCATTACGGGTGGTCGCCCGGATTTGATATGTGGTTCCTGCGATCGCACGGAATTGCACGCCATCGAAACTCGACGCGTCCAGTGGGGTGGAAATCAATGTCCCGACCGAATCACCAGTAAATACGGAAAGCGGGACTGAGTTGAAAAGCCCGCCTTTTATGTGAACGACACCATTGGCCGGAGCCGTCCAGGCCCACCATACGCTTGCGTCGTTTCCACTTGGCTCGTTTGCTTCTCGTGTGGCGCCGATGGTAGAGCCGGTTGTGATCAGATTATTTCCGGCAAGGAGGAGACGATCATCAAATGAGTCATTGACTGGTGATGTTTTGAAATTCAATTGGAAACTCGACACACCGCGAATGCTCACCGGCACGCACGAATCCATTGCCAATTGATACTCCGTTCCGGCAGTGACCGGTAGATACTCTGAGTTTCCTGTTTTCGTCATGGTCAGGAAATGTAAGGACGAAACGGAATCCCCGGTATAGATCGCGAGCACGCTGTAAGGACCGTCGTCATAAAAATTCACTTCCAGTTTGCCGTCAGCGGGCGCGGTCCAACTCCACCACCGGGAGGCGCCCCGCGCATAGAAATCGTGCTGCGGCTCTCCCGCTTCTCGGGTCCCCGCAACATTCGTTGCCGTTGCCATGACACTTGTGCCGGTAAGGACAACTCGATTTGTGAAACGATCATTCGCATCGGGAACCACAACTTTCAAAGCCGCGGGATGACTCATGACCGAGCCATAAATGTTTTTCACGGCAACGTTGTAATTTCCGGCGCTGCCGACGCTGAGCTTCGGCAGGAACACTGTGCTATTCGTCTCGCCTGCCAGCAAAGAACCGTTGTGGTACCATTGATAATGCAGATCCGGCGATCCTGATGCAGAGACTGTGAATGCCGCGCGACTGCCGGCGACGGCAAATTGGTTGGTGGGCGAAACAGACCAGATGGTTGGCGGTTCCAGGTCGAAGTTCAAAACCAAGGCAACAGACGACGCTTTATCGTCGGAGTAGTTGAATAGATTTTCCGGGGCCGCAAACGTGGGATCGAGCGTGGTAATCGCGCCACCTAAAGCGAGCGTCCCCTGTGCTTGCGACAGGGCCGCCAGAAAATTGGCGTTCAAGTTAATTGTGAGAGGTCCGCCCTCGTCGCTGACTGGAACATTCCGCTCGCCATAAATCAGGCCGCTTCCTAAATCGTTATAAACATTAGTCAATTCGCTGCCCCCTTGGCGTAGAATAGAAATCGGTGTGGTGACGTCGTAAAGACGATAGGTTTCGACGCCCGCCGCGCTTGAGCTCGAAAAGAATTCCAGCCGCAATTGGGCGGACACCACCTTTTTGGTGAGAGCGGGGATATTGAAAACAAACCAGTTTCGATAAATAAAAGGAGCACCCTCTTGTCCCACGGCATAAGTCAGATATTCCGGGTAGTGAAGCCCAAAGCAGTCGTACGAACCGCGGTCGGTTGTCGGAATCACCAGGGCACATTTGGCCGCCACGGGGCCAAAGGCCACGAGAGCGATGACGACTGCTAATCGCAAGGTGCGTGCTAAATGGAAACAAAGATTACGGAAAGTAAACTGCGCAGCCGCAGTACCGGATTTGGTTGTCATTAGGTTTGGTCAGACCGAGCGATGTTTGTAGGGAAAAACCTGATGCCGGTCAAGGTGGAAGGGAGCCGCCCGGTTGGGGGGCAGAATAGTCAATAGCCGATAGACAAAAGCCAATGGGCAATTGTCTATTCGCCCATCGCCCATCGGCTATCGCCCATCGGCTATCGGCTATTGGCTATTGGCTATTGGCTATTGGCTATTGGCTATTGGCTATCGGCTATCGGCTATCGGCTATCGGCTATTCTTGGTGCTTGTTAATGCGTGACGATCGTCACCGAGGCACTGCGTCGGCTTTCTCCACCGCTATTCACCGCGCTGGCGGAGAATTCAATCGTCGAGTTGCGTGGCAAATCCTCCAGCGTGAAGGCTGGTTCAGAACGCGAGCCAACCGCCACCGGTTCCACATCCACACCTACGACCCGTTTATAAAATCGATAGTAATCCGTGCGCGGTGTCGGCGGGAGTTCCATCATCGCAGTTGTGTCATTCAACATGACGACTTCAATCTTTTCCGGCGCATCTGGCGTTTCATCCGCACCCGGCTTATTGAAACCGAACAAACTCCAGCGCGTATCGAGTGGATCGATCAACAACTCCAGTTCATCGACGCAAATGCGCAGGCGCTTATAGAGTCGATCCATTTTTTCGTTACGGGTCTGGAGAAGTTGCGTAATGACAACTTCCTGTGCCATGACAGCGTTGATGGCATTCGACAGTTCCTCGTAAAGTATCTCCATCTGCGCGGCGGTGATATTCAACATCGGATTCTCATGTGCGGGATGGGCACCCAGATAGGCTTTGAATCCTTTGCAGAGCGGCAACAATTCCTCGGGCACCTTCGGCAGGCCAAGTGAGCCGACCATGCCGGTGATATCCCAAACACGGCTGTATTCGATTCCGAAGTATTGCTTGAGCACATCGCGGGTAAGGCGAATGGCCTCACGACACTCTTTTGTTTTCTCCTGCAATTCATCGCGGTACCTGCGCAGCGGCAGTCTCGCCACCTCATAGGCATCACGTGCGCCGATCAACGCCTGAAGATCGGCGGTGAATTTCGGCGCAGAGCCATGGAAGAGGCCTATCGTGTCGCCCGCTTTGGCGGAGCCATGGATGGCCTGAACGGCCGAATGGATCAGTCGCGGTATTGTTTTAACGAATTGTTGTTTCATAAATTTTGTTTTTGATCTTCGAACGAACCCATCATGGCAAAGTCACCCGGACAAACGGTGTCCAGGTGAAAAATATATTTTCCCCGGAAACACCGCCGTCAGTGCCCCACAAAAAGACGAGTGAGGAAGAATGGGGAAGGTGAAAACCACGAACTATGCAAAAGACGCGAACTTCAGGCCCGAGGGTTTTCGCCTGTTTCGCATCATTCATGGTTAATTTCTTTAGAACCACGGATTCGCCTGAGTGATACCGAAAATGGCAGTAAAGACTTGGGGTCGAACGATTTTCAACCAAAGTTCCACGCTGGAAATTTCGATAATTATTTTTTAAGCGGAATTTCCAGCCTGAAAATCCGGCATAATCTATTGAGAACACTCATTCCATTCTGGAAATCGGGATCAATTCGTTTTCACCAACAATTCTAGCCTGGAACCGAGGCGCAATCTCTTCTCAAGGCCAATTTCACTCTGGAAACATGCGTAATTCTTTCTTCCGTGGAAATTCTGCTCTGAAATTTCCGACATTTCTCTCTTTCGCATGATTTCCACCGGGGGAAGACTGGTTATATTACGTGAACGGCTGGAACCGTTCGCCGAACCTGAATCCAATGAACATGCCCATTGATCGCACCGCTGAATATCTCGCTGACCCGCGAGCCACGGAAGATTTAGTCCGTTTGGCGGCGGCCAACGATCCCGATAACGATGAGGAGGCCTATTGGAATCCTATTCGCGTTTTGGAGCATCGATTGCCAAGGATCTTTGACGAAATGCAACGGTTGTCGGAGGAGAACGATCCGAAGTTGCGCAGCGTCGCTGCCACCGTCGTCGGTCAACACGCGGTAAAGGAAAAATGGATGGGCAGCCAATGTGTTGATCTGTTGCTCGACCTGTTGCAACGGGAACAAGACGTTGTCGTCATCACTGCCATGATCAATGCGTTGGGGCAGTTTCACGATCCTCGTGTGATCCCAAGACTCCTGGCCTTTAAAACCCACCCGGACGCCACGCTTCGTTTTGGCGTGACCCAAAGTCTGGCGCGCTATGAAGACGTTCGGGCCATCGATGCGCTCATCGATCTCTCTACGGACGTCGATCGTGAAGTGCGGAACTGGGCCACGTTTAATTTAGGGTCGATGATTGAGGTGGATACACCGGCGATCCGGCAGGCATTGAAGCACCGTTTGACGGAGACGGACGACGAGATTCGCGGCGAGGCCCTGGTCGGACTGGTCATTCGTGGGGATCACGAAATCATTCCCGCATTACTTCAGGAACTGGAACGGCATAAACCGGAGGTGTTGCAGGATTCGTTCACGATCGGCGAAATCGCGGACCGTCTGATTGATTACGCCTTGGCCGGAGACACCCGCTGGTCGCCCGTGCTCAAAAAACTGCAACAACTCGGGATTGGCGACACGGAACGTTTACACAGCGCCTCCGGGATGTTGGGCCAGGATGAGGATGGCACGTCTGCTGAGTCGGAATAATGTCGATTTTCTCTGCGCCGGACCGCGGCTGTCCCAGCCGCAGCGGATCCGAATAATCCAAAACGCGTGAGGTTAACTTGCGCCGCCGGGATTATTTCACCCGCTGCGGCTGAGACAGCCGCGCTCCATTGTGGTTCGTGCGCTAGCGCGAGATATCACATTGCCTGAGCACACGGAACTGTCGGGCTTTCAAAACTTTTTCGCCCATCTCGTTATCTTCCATGCTCAGGGCCAGCAGCGATTTTCCGCCGGGATGCGGAATGAACGAGTAGAGATAGTTAATGTTCAGTTCTGTTTCGAGCAGCGCGGAAATGACATCGGTCAATTCCGTGGCGGATTCGAGTTCGACCACAAGGAGATGACTTTCGCTGTAGGCAAACCCGCCGTCCTCCAGCAAACGACGCGCGGCATCCGGATCGTCGACCACCAGGCGGATGATCGAACTATCCGTGGTGTCGAGAACCGTGAGCGCCAGGACATGGACACCTTTGGTTCCGAAGAGGGTGATCAACTCATTTAAATGTCCCAGTCGATTCGGCGTAAAAATGGAAAACTGAATGACCGATTCCGCCGTTCTCGCCTGCGTCGTTTGCGCTTTATATCCCACAGCCATATAGGGCCACTTTAATTCATGTTTGCCCTTTGCGTGCAAAAAAATGCAGCAGAACAACTCCGCAAAGAGGCTCGGGAAAACACCGATAACGCAGATTGGAAATTTCAGCACGCTTGACACGGATGCCGATTTTCGGCGCACTTCCGCAGGTCAGGTAAGTTATTTGTCGCGCCTTGAGCTTATTGAAGATTGGGGATCGCGAATTTTTGACCACGGATGAACACGGATCAACACGGACAAATCAAACGGAGCGCGGCTGTGTCGCAGACCAGCCGCAGCGGGGAACGAACGACTGATCGCATTAGAAAAGCGGACGTCGCGGCGTATTCGGACGCGCTGCGGTTGGTGCGTTGCACGCAGTCGCGCTCCGTTCTGTCCCGCGAGATCCGCAACTACGGGCGTGTTGCCCAAACAAAGGAGCGCGGCATTTATGCCGCTTCATGCGAGAAACGGAGAGAGCTAACGGTATATTTCACGGTTTTTGACCAAACAACGCTGAAGCGGCGTGAACGCCGCGCTCCTATTGCCCCGAAATTCATTTGGGCAACAGACCCTTACTCCTGGCAATCGTTCTAAATAATGCCGCTGATTGATCTCATTCTAAATCTCGCTGCGCTGTTGCTCTGGTTGAACTGGCGCGCGATTGATTTTGCCGCGATCAGTTCGCCGCGCGTCTCGATCGTTTCCAATTTGAAAAAGCTCAATCGCTCGCCTTCGCGATGGATCTTTTTTGTCATTCTGCTGGCGGTGCTCCTGGGGCGCGCGGTGATTTACCGGCAGTTGGGGCCTGCGCTGGATTGGGTGGCGGCGATTCCGCTCGGTCCGACCACACTGCATTTTCGAAGCGATTACTTTGGGCGAATCTTTCTATTTTCGTTCTTAAGTTTCGGCGTGGTGCTGGGTATTTTTTATCTGGGGCTTCTTTTCTTCTCCATTGTGAACACGCGGATTTCGGATGCTGATCCGTTGCAGAAACTGATTCGATTGCACATGGGATGGCTGGAAAGATTGCCCCTATTTATAAAACTGTTTCTCCCGTTGCTGGTTCCGTTGTGTTTATGGATCTGTGTCCGGCCGCTGCTGATCTATTTGAATCTAGTGCCTGAAACGAGCAGCTTCCGCCACGCGGTAGAGCAGGGGGTTGTGATTGGCCTCAACGCTTATTTTATCTGGAAGTATTATATTCTGGCCGTTCTCGTTTTACATGTCCTCAACAGCTACATCTATTTCGGCGCTGCGCCGGTCTGGACTTATATAGCGCAAACGGGACGGCAGGTGATGCTTCCGCTCAGTCGGCTGCCTTTGCTTGCCGGTCGTTTTGGACCGCTCGTGGAGTTGTTGTGCATTATTTTTGCAATGGCATTGATCTTCTTCGGGGCGAAGTATGCGCAATGGAAACTGGGAGTGCTCTACAGCAACTTCGTAACTTGAGAGAACAAGCGCAATCAGCGCAATCGGAACTCGCCCACGACCGGAAGGTGATCCGACGCCAGTGTTGACGGAACCCAGGTTTTCAGTGACTGCACCTGCTCGGAAATCCAAATGTAATCGATACGCGTGAGCGGCTTGTCGCTGTGAATCGTGAGGCCTTTCCCTTCGCCGGACAGTTCCCAGCTGTCACGAAACGTTTTCTTCATTTCCCGATAAGTGCCGGTATCCGGCGTAGCATTGAAATCGCCGCAAATGATCGCGGGAATGTTGCCATGCTTTTTGACGAGATCCTTCATCGTTTCAACATGGAGCAGTCGCTCTGGCTCGCCAGTGTCCCGATAATCGAGGTGAGTGTCCAGAAACAGAAGTGATTTGCCGTCCAACCAGAGGACAAGTTGCAGGACGCCACGCTGTTCCTTCGGTTCCAGCATTCTGTAATGAGTATTGGTCGAACTCAAAACCGGCAGCCGCGTGAGGATCGCGTTGCCATATTCACCGCCCTGATAGGTGATATTGTTTTCAAAAAAAACGCTCATGCCAGTGAGCTTTCCCAATTCCGCAGGAATATCCCGCTTCCCGGATCGGAGGACCCCGCGATCGACTTCCTGAAGCGCAATGATATCTGCTTTTTCCTTCTTAATAACGGCTGCAATGCGCTCCAGATCAATGCGGCCATCAATTCCTTCGCCATGATGAATGTTGTAGGTCATGACCCGGAAACCGGTCGAAACAGGTGACGGACTTGAACATCCTGTGACCAGAATGCAAAGGAACACCCCGCCGAAGGAAATAAGAGCACGGCAGTTCAGCCACATTAAAAACATGCGCGGATTCAGCGTTAAAACGAAGGAGTCTGCAAGCGGGAAACCGAATCCGGTGATAAAACAGGGGGCCTTTTGATCGGCATAGGCAATTCCCTTATGATGTGGCCCGCCGATTGCTGAGTAACACTTGTTCCGGCGGTAGATCACTCGTTCTTTAGGAATTGCCTGCAAAACACAGTGCGAAGACCAACGAGTGGAGTGCGTTTTTTGACAAGTTTCCAGATTCAGGACACCTCGAAGCTCTGGCCTCGCAACCAGCTGGGGCTTCGAGGCCAGATCATGAATGCAAAGATTCCAGAACGAAAAGATATCTCCGATTTGCTTGAGCAGCTTGAGGCTGCTCAAGCGGATGTGGAGTCAATTTCAAATCAGGAATTGAACAAGGCGGTCGGTGCTGCGACTCACGCGATGCTTCTTCGCCAGGCTCAGGATACGATTCGCGAAGTCGAAGCCCGCTATTCCAGTTTGGTCGAGTCATCTTCTTTCCCGATCTTTATTCAATGTGGCGGTAAATTCGTTTTCCTCAACGAAGCAGCTCTTGCCGATTTTGGTGGAGTTTCCCCGGACGATTTGCTCGGGAGAAGCGTGGCGGATTTTGTTGTGCCCGGTCTTCAGAAGATCATGGAACAACAGGTCGAAAGGGCCTCGAAGGAAAAACTGCAAAAGCGTGTAGAGGGAACTTTTTATCGATTGGATCGATCCTCGATGGACGTGGAAATCGCCGTTATGCCGATTAGCTTTCACGGCAAGGCAGCGGCGCAAGTGGTTTTTCGAAATCTAACCCACAGTGCACAGGCTGACGGGAACTACGTCCGCTCGCTCGCAGAGGCGAAGTCGGCGCTTGAATGCACTAGAGATGGCATCCTGGTGGTTGATCCCCAGGGGAAGATTGTCGGTTCCAATCAGAAATTTGCGGAGATGTGGAAACTGCCACCCGATGTTCTGGAACGAGGCATCGAACAGGAGGCTTTGCATTGCGCGCTCGTTCAATTGAAGGATCCTGCACGCGTCCTTTCCAAAATTGAAGAGCTTTACGCCCAGCCTCAGGAGGAAAGCTTTGATATCTTACAATTCATCGATGGACGGACCTTTGAACGCTATTCGCACCCGCATCGGGTAGATAAGAAAATTATCGGACGTGTTTGGAGTTTTCGGGACATCACCGAACGACGCCGTAACGAGGACGCTTTAAAATCTTCAGAATTGCGCTTTCGGGAAGTTTGGAATCATTCCAGCGATGGGATGCGGTTGGTCAACCGTGAGGGCGTCGTCGTCATGGTGAATGACGCGTTTTGCCAAATGGTTGGAAAACTACGTCACGAAATCGAAGGCAATTCATTGGCCACAATTTATACGGAGGATAAGCGGAGTTACGTTACGAATAAGCATCAGCGCCGTTTTGAAACCCGGGAAGTTGAAAAGCACATCGAAAAGCAACTGATTCTGTGGAACGGGAAAAAAGTTTGGTTCGAGGTGGCGAACTCGTTTGTGGAGCTAGCAGGTGACGCGCCTCTCCTGTTGGGCATCTTCCGCGATGCGACGCTGCGGAAAAAAATCGAGCTTCGAGGCGCTGCGTTTTCCAAACTGGGCGAGCAACTGAACTCAGCGACAACAAAGGAAAAAGCCGCTCAAATTATCGTCAACGTCGCCGATGAATTGCTCGGTTGGGACGGCTGCTCCCTCCAGCTCTATTTCGCCGAACAGAACGTCGTTCAAGCGATTTTAAATGTGGATCTCGTCGAGGGCAAGCGGCGGGATGTGCCGCCGGCAACGAAGACCGCGCCTCCATTTTCCAATACTCGCAAAACGATTGAAGAAGGATCCTTCCTGATCCTGCGCCAGGACCCAACGGAAGCAGCGGAAGAGTCGGGGCAAAGGTTTGGTGACACCAGCAGGCCTTCGGCTTCACTGATGTTTGTGCCGATAAAGGACGGAGCCCGGGTGATCGGCGTGTTCACGATTCAAAGTTACACGCGCAATGCGTACGACAAGGAGGATTTAAAAACCCTCGAAGCCCTGGCGGATCATTGCAGCGGTGCACTCCAGCGTGTTCAGGCCGACGAAGAACGGCAACGCAGCGAGAAAATAAATACGGCGCTGGCCCAATTGGTGCGCCGTCTCAGCGCGGTCGAAAGCCAGGTCGAAGCCGGAAAACTGATTGTCGACGTCGCCGATGAAATTTTTGGGTGGGACGCGTGCAACATCGATTTATATTTCGCCAATGAAAAAGCAGTGCTGGGCGTGGTGGTAATGGATCTGATCGACGGCAAACGCGTTTCTATTCCGCCGATCTACGGAGATGATGCCCCGACGAAAATGGCCAGGCGCGTCATGGAAAAGGGGGGGGAAGTGATTCTTCGGCAGGAGCCAGCGTTTTCAGGAGATACCTTGCCGTTCGGCGAGGGGCGTCCGTCGCTTTCGATCCTGAATGTGCCGATCCGGCATGGCCTCAAAACGATTGGCGTTCTTTCGATTCAGAGTTACACGATCAACGCATACAAGGCCGAAGACATTGTGACATTGCAGGCGTTGGCAGACCATTGCGGTGGCACCTTTGAGCGGCTTCGAAATGCGGACCGGCTTCGGGACAGCGAGCAACGCTTTCAAATCGTTTCCAAAGCAACCAATGACGCAATCCGGGACTGGGATCTTGTTAAGAACACCTTGTGGTGGAACGACAGCTTTCCGAAGTTATTTGGATACGAGACACGAGACATCGATTCCACTCTTGAATTCTGGAGCCACCGAATTCATGCAAATGATCGCGAGCGGGTTCTGAAAGGCATTCATGCACTGATCGAGAGTGGTCAGGTGACTTGGTCGGACGAATATCGTTTTCGCCGCGGGGACGGAACGTATGCTTATATTTTTGATCGCGGTTACCTGATTCACAATGCGTTGGGCACGCCGGTGCGAATGACAGGCGTGATGATGGACATCACCGAACGCAAAAGGGTCGAGCAACGGCATGCGGCATTTTCAAAACTTGGCCAGCAGTTGAGCGTCGCGACGAGCCCCCACGCCGCGGCAATGACCATTTCCGAAATCACGCACGATCTGTTCAATTGGGATGCGTTCACGATGGCGCTGTACTACGCGGAGACCCGTGAGATTCATCCGATTCTTAGCTTCGATACCGTAAAAGGTGAGCGGATCACCATGCCGCGCGACGGTCTGCCCGAGAAACCGAGCATCCGTTCACAACGCGTCGTGGCGCAGGGTGGCGAACTAATTCTGAAAGAGGAACCGTTGTTGTCGGAGGACGCTATTCCGTTTGGTGATGCATCCAATCCATCGGCCTCGATTATTGTTGTTCCGATTCGAAACAAAGATGCCGTCGTTGGCATTATGTCGGTCCAAAGTTACGCACGCAAAGCTTACGACCAACAAGATTTGGAGGCGTTACAGACACTTGCTGATCACTGCGGAGGAACGCTCGGACGCATTCGCGCCGAGGAAGCCTTGCGCAACTCTGAGATTCGCTTCCATTCGATTTGGGAAAACTCAGTCGATGGCATGCGACTCACCGATGAGCGGGGCATCATCGTCGCGGTTAACAATGCGTACTGCCGACTGGTTGGAGCGGACCGCAAGGATCTGGAAGGCAAACCGTTTTCCGTCGTTTATGCCGAGACCGATTATCAGCGTGAGGTTCTTGAAAAATACAAATTGCGATTTCAACAGCGGGTGATCGAAAAAACGCTTACCCGCCGCCTCACTTTCAGGAATGGCAAAACCGTGGATCTCGAAGACACCAATTCCTTTATTGAACTGCCAGGCGGAAGCCAACTGCTTCTGGCGTTGTTCCGGGACATTACCCAGCAAAAACGTCTCGAGGACGAATTGCGTCACTCTCAAAAAATGGAATCGGTAGGGCAACTGGCCGGAGGAATCGCCCACGATTTCAATAACATCCTTACTGTCATTCAAGGCAACGCCTCATTGCTCCTGATGGATCGGACACTCTCGAACAAAGTGAGCGATTCGATCCGGCAGATTTCGCACGTGGCCGATCGAGCGGCGAACCTCACGCGACAGTTACTGACGTTCAGTCGCAAACAAATCATCCAACCAAAGAATCTCGATCTCAACGACATCGTCTCGAATATGACTAAACTCTTGCAGCGTGTTCTCGGCGAAGATGTTTCATTGCAGGTTAATTTTATAGCTAAATTGCCCTTCATCCACGCCGATCCCGGAATGATTGAGCAAATACTGATGAACCTCGCGGTCAACTCCCGAGATGCGATGCCACGGGGTGGCAACTTGTTCATCGAGACCTCTGCGAAGACCATGACTGGGGAGTCGTTGGGTGCTGGTTGCAAGCCTGGAAAATATGTTTGCTTAAGTGTGCGAGATACCGGTTCTGGTATTTCCCCGGACGTTTTGCCGAAAATCTTTGAGCCTTTCTTTACGACGAAGGATATAGGCAAGGGGACTGGACTTGGATTGGCCACGGTCTATGGCATCGTAAAGCAACACGACGGTTGGGTAGACGTAGAAAGCAAGATTGAACAAGGCACAGCATTTCATATCTATATACCAGCCATGATTGCCCCTCAGGAACCCACAGTAGTCAAGCCTGCTGTCACGAAGATGAAGGGTGGAATCGAAACAATTCTCCTGGTGGAAGACGAAGTTGAGGTCCGGAATCTGGCAAGTCTGATTTTGAAGCGGTTGGGTTATACAGTATTGGAGGCGGCATCGGGCATGCACGCTATGGAGGTCTGGGAGCAGGAGAAGGAAAAGATCCAACTCGTTGTGACCGATATCGTAATGCCAGACGGAATGACCGGATGTGAGCTGGGATCAAACCTGCAATCGAAAAACCCTTCTTTGAAGGTGGTTTTTTGCAGCGGTTACAGCACTGAAATGGTGGGAAAGGATTCTATCCTTCAGGAAGGAGTCAATTTTTTACAGAAGCCTTATACCCCGCAAAAACTTGCGCAGATAGTTCGCGATTGTCTGGACAAAAAAGTCTAGATCACAAGGGCTAATCATCTGGATCACATAAATATGGCAAAGTGGCATTTGTAAAATTATTCTTTTGTGCTCTAGTGACCGACTTGTGACCGAATCCGAAAAAAAGAAACGAAAAATTGTCCAACCGCCAGACAACAACTTCGTACAGATCCAGGTGCCGCGCAGTATACCTTCGATCCTATGCGTTCTGTTGATCGTGCCGTATCTCATTGCGGCCGGTTACTTCTGGCAACGCTCGCGTTCCACGGTTACATCCGATGGGCAACCGTCGAAAACCGCGGTGTTACCGGACGAAACGCATCTTGTCAAAGATGCCAAAGATAAGCCTCTGCTGCTAAAGCCAGGCCCCTGGGGCGAAGTTGAATATGTTCCATTGCTGATTGAATGTC
>JAQGOU010000201.1 GCA_028293445.1 Verrucomicrobiales bacterium
TTGCTGCCCGGACCGGCGGCGAGCATCATCAAACCCATTATGCTCTTACCGTTTACCTTCTCCCCATCTTTCTCGACGAAAATATCGCACTTGAACTTGTTGGCTGCGCGGACGAACTGAGCAGCAGGACGGGCGTGGATGCCAAGCTTGTTGACCACCACGACTTCGTGCTTGTGCGTTTTAGATTTCTTACTGCCGCTCATTAATTTTTAGAAGCGCGAAAAGGTATTCAGGTTCCGGGAAATTACAAGCGATTATTACCAGCCATCTGGGAGATGAGACGTTCGTTCAGCTCTTTTGCCGCATTATAACCAGTCTGTTTCAACTTCGTCTGGAACGCGGCAACCTCGATCAGACGGGCCAGATCGCGCCCCGGACGAACAGGAATCGTGATGTGCGGAATATCGACGCCGAGAATCTTCACGAACTCTTCTTCCATCCCGAGACGATCGACGTCCGGCACCTCTTCCCACTGTTTTAAGGCGACGATGAGATCCACTCGTTTTTCCTGGCGAATGCTTTTTACACCGAACATCGCCGCGACATTAATAATGCCGATGCCGCGCACTTCCATGTGATTGCGGGTGAGTTCGGCGCTCGTGCCGACGATTTCGCGGCCATCAATCAGCGTGACGCGGGTGATGTCATCGGAAACGAGGCTGTAACCGCGATCGATCAAGGCGAGAACAGTCTCACTTTTGCCGATACCGCTTTCGCCACGAATAATGACGCCGACGCCAAGAATATCCACCATGCTGCCGATCTCGGTTCCACGCGGCGCGAATAACATTTCAAGCGAGAGCGTGGCGAGATTGATGAACTTCATCGTGATGAACGGGCAAACAAACACCGGAACATCGGCGGCCTCGGCCGTTTTGATGAGCAAGCTGTCCGGCTGCAGATTCCGCGAATAAACGATGCACGGGATCTTGTAGGAGAAAAAGGTTTCGTAACGTTTCTGCCGAAGCTCAGGGGTGAGCGATTTCAAAAAAGTCGCTTCCGCATTGCCGATGACCTGCACCCGTTTGTTAGCGAAGTAACGGGTGAAACCGGCGAGAACCAACCCGGGACGATTGACGGTTGGTTCGCGGATGATTCGCTTCAACCCGCCCGCACCAGCGACGAGCTTTAATTGCAGTGGACCGGATTGGTCAGTGTAAAACCGTTCTACGGTAATAGAGTCGCGTACCATGTAACGAATTGGTTTCGGAGCGTTGCAGTAATGCAGTATTGGACGGAAAATATCAATACTCCACTACGCCAGCACTTCATTAGATCAAAACTCGGGTCCTAGGTAAATCTCTCTCGCTTTGGGATCGTTTGCCAGAAATTCCGCTGAACCTTCGCACAGCACTTCGCCTTTGTGGATGATGTAGCCGCGATCCACGAGCTTGAGCGTTTCGCGCACGTTATGGTCGGTGATCAAAATGCCGAGCCCGCGATCGCGCAAACGGCGGACGATCTTTTGCACTTCGTAAACGGCAATCGGATCGATACCGGCGAATGGTTCATCCAGTAAAAGCAATTTCGGACTCGTGACGAGTGCGCGCGTGATTTCAAGGCGGCGCTTCTCTCCACCACTCAGCATGTAGGCTTTGCTCTTGGCGAGAGGAGCGAGATCGAGTTCATCGAGAAAATATTTAAGCCGCACGGCGCGCTCTTCCGCATTCATGTCGCACGTTTCGAGAATGGCGAGAATATTTTGTTCCACCGTGAGCTTGCGGAAGACCGAAGGTTCCTGCGTGAGATAACCGACGCCGAGTCGCGCCCGCTTGTGCATCGGGAGACCGGTGATATTTTCGCCGAGGAAGTTAACAGCGCCTTCATCCGGTTTCACCACGCCGACCACCATATTGAAGGTCGTGGTTTTGCCCGCGCCATTGGGGCCGAGCAAGCCGACCACTTCGCCCGCCTTCACGGAAATGGAAACGCCATTGACCACGCGACGCTGACGATAAGCTTTGACCAGTTTATCTGTTGAAAGGAGTGACACGGTATTTGGCGAACTCGTTGGGCTCTTTTGTAAGACAGTTTGAGGCAAAGGCAAGCTCATGCGTTAACGCTTCTTGGTGGGGACCGAATTTGTTGGAGCCACCGGATGGGCTTTGAGCATGCCCGTGACGCGGGCCACTTCGGTTTTCAAATTCCAAATAATTTCCTCTTCCTTTTCTCCAGTCATGGATAGCGGTGCTTTCTTCCCTTTTTGGATGAGCAGGACTTTTGGGTTGCCGATCAGTTCCGCGACTTCCTCTTCGCCGGAGTTCGTGTAAACCAATCGCTCTCCCTGACCCCAGCTTCGGTTCTCTTCCAGGTAAACATTCCTATCGGCCACCAGTTTTCCGATTTGATTGGTCGCGCCGAACTGTATGTCTACTGAGCTGGCTGAGAGTTTTCGTTTCCGGTCTACCTTAGTCTTCAGATTATGAGAAAACTCTTCTGCGATAACCTGCACTTCGGCGTGGAGGACTTGAATCGAGCCGTTTGGCAAAAACTTCACGGTGAGCTTCTCGCACGTGACCTGCCGGTCGATGGCGTTTGTGGGGTCGGAAACTTTCTGCTGCAAATCCACGTGACCTTCCGCGATAAGCGTTTGCACTTTATTGCTGCGAAACTGCGCCGTGAGTTGGTCACAGGTCAGATGTCCGATCCCGTTGAGCTGCGCCGGAAAACTCGCCCGCACATTATCATGAAAGACCGCGAAGTTGGTGTGCACATCGTAATGGTCCGCGAGAATTTCAATGGAACGATCGTCGGCTGCCTTGGACTTCTTCTTAACTTCGCCAAACGATTTCGCCGGTAGTTTCAGAAAAGCATCGTGCTCGGCGTGGAATACTTTATTGCTGCGGTCGAGTGTCAACAGGGCGCCTGTGGCGGTGAATTGATCGCCGCCCCAGGTGCCATTGGTCAGGCGCAGCACGCCACTCGCTTCGCTGAAGAACGCTGAATCAGCCGTCGCGCGGGTATTGTCGGCGAGGATCACCACATTGGTTTGCGCGACGAGAACGCGGCCGGTCTTGTTCGTCGTTAAATCAATTTGCAGGACTCGCGCCGAGATCGTAATCGGTTCGTTCGTCTTTCCTTCTTTCTTGCTGTTGAGTCCCAGAAATTCCGGTTGCGCCACGCTGTTGCGCGGGAGTTTCATTTCGGCGTCGCCTTCCAGCCAAACCATGCGGCTGTTGCGGTCGTAGCGGAATCGTTTCGCACGACCTTCATTCTTCGTATCGTGCCAATGCGGATTCCCCGTCAATTCCACGAGTTGTTTGCCACCTTCATTGACGTAAACGGCTCGTTCACCCGCCGCCTCGCTGTTATCCTCTTTGTGAACGATGACGACGTTCGTTTCAGCGACAATGTTCTTCACATTGTTTGTCCCCGACAGATCCGCAGTGAGGGACGCAGCGGTCAGGCGGACATCTGGATCTTCCGCGCGCACGTTATCAGTATAATATGCGATGCGGGTATTCGCGTTAGTGCCGAGCACGGCGAGGAATTTAAAATGGTCTGAATAAATGTGCAGCGCCCCTTCATTTTTTACCGGCGCATTGGTGACGCGCTGGATGATGGTATGCACATCGTTGGAAATCGTGAGCACGTTCGTCGGCCCCGGTTGCCACACGAATCCACGACCTTCGATCAGGAGATTGGTCTCAGCGTTGTAAAGAATCAGCCGATTCGTGGAAGAAGCCAAATGCGAGTCATAGTTGAAAACACATTCGGGAGATTCGATCACCACTTCGATGTTCGTAGGATTGCCATCGCGAAAGGTCGTGAGCATGAACTCCAGCGCGAGAATGTTTTTTCCGGACAACGGTTTGACATTTTGGGCTGTGATCAACGCGCGCGGAACCGAGCCTTCATAATGACTATAGCTTACTTTCTTGCCGGAAACGCCGGCAGGAATCTGGGCGACGGCGAAATTCAGCAAGAGAATGAAAGCCAAAGCCGTGAAGGCGATGGTTGGTCGATCTCCACGAAGTGATTCTCGAAGGCGTTTAAACATTGGCCGCCAGGGCGTGAAATTTCAGGAACCCCGCGAGCAGCTTTGGCATTTGATCGAGTGGAATCATATTGGGTCCGTCACTCAAGGCTTTGTCCGGTTCAGGATGGCTTTCGATGAATAATCCTGTGGCTCCCGCGGCGAGAGCGCAACGGGCGAGCACCGGCGCGAACTCGCGTTGGCCACCGGAACAATCGCCTTGTCCGCCGGGTAATTGCACGGAATGCGTGGCGTCGAAAATTACGGGATAACCGAACTGGCGCATAATCGGAATCGAACGCATGTCCGCCACGAGATTATTATAGCCGAAGGTCGTACCGCGTTCGGTCAGCGCGAGTTTCTTGCCGCCTTCCGCTTCGGCTTTCTTCACGACTTGCCCCATATCGTTCGGTGCGAGGAACTGGCCCTTTTTGATGTTTACGATTTTACCGGTGCGAACGGCGGTGGAAATCAGATCGGTCTGACGACAGAGGAACGCGGGAATTTGCAAGACGTCCACGACCTGGGAGGCTGCTTCGGCCTGGGCTTCGGAATGAACATCAGTTAGGACCGGCACGTTCAGTTCTGACCGCACTTTGGCCAAAACGTTCAATCCAACATTCATGCCGAGTCCGCGGAATGATTTTCCAGAAGATCGATTGGCTTTGTCGTAGCTGGCTTTGAAAATGAAATTGATATTGAGCTTCGCGCACGTCTTTTGCAGGGAAGCGGCAATCTTTAAACAGAGCTTTTCACTTTCGACCACGCAGGGGCCGGCGATGAGAGTCAGGCGCGGTGAATTGAGCGATTTCCAAATAGCAGCGTCATTTAGCACGCGAAGGTTTTAGCAGTCGCAAAAATTAAAGTAAACGTTGCAGGCATGGAGATGCTCGTACGCAAATCCTCGACTAGGCTCCCGCTTCGACACTTCCGGCAGGCTTGCCGTTGGCATGTGTTCCTGAGCCGGCGCCACCGTTAAAACTTTTCCATTGCTCCTTCGGGAAAAAGCAGAGAGCAATCAGCGCGAGTTGGCTGATAATAAACGCAATCAACCAATAAAACGCCTGGTCCATGAATCCGTAGGAATGCAGGCCAACTCCCAGCATGTTCACTCCGAACCATGAAAAACTGGTGATAATATTGCCGACCACAGCCATCGCCATGAGGCCTCGTTCCTTGGCGATTCCACCCCAACGTGAATGGAGCCAGATCGCGCACCAGATCACAATCAGCAGGGCGCCGTTTTCTTTCGGATCCCAACCCCAGAATCTTCCCCAGGATTGGTCTGCCCAAATCCCGCCAAGAACAGTTCCCACGAAGCTAAACAATGTGGCAAAACAAATGACGCCGTAAACCATGCGCGCTAAAACCTTGCCGATTGGATCACCGATCGATTTTTTTGAAGCGAGTGCAAGGGCGGCACCACTAACAACGCCAAAGCCTGCGCCGACCGTTGACACTGTAACGGCATCCACTTCTGAGAATGTTCGAGAAAGGCGGTTCGTAAAGAATCCCATCAGGATATAAATAATCGCCAGGATTCCCGCTAAAAACATTGCGGAATAGCCGATCGTGATACAAACGACGTGGGTCGAGAGCCAAATATTTGTATCCAAAACGGCACGGAGCATTTCCATCGTATCGCCACTTTGCGCGAGATGGTAGGCGATGATTTGGGTGACGAAGCCGATGACGCACGCGACGACCAATCCAATTCCCCCTTTGAACAGACGCTCCAAAAGCAGACCGACCATTACGGCGGCCCATCCCACGAAAATTGCTGAGGAATAGAGATTCGTGACCGGAG
>JAQGOU010000215.1 GCA_028293445.1 Verrucomicrobiales bacterium
AGCCGCCGTAACTAATGAACGGCAACGGCATTCCCTTGTTTGGCAAAGCGCTGGTCACCACGCCAATATTAATGAAGGCCTGAATGCCGATCATAAAGGTCACGCCGGATGCGATGAGCATTCCGAAATTGTCACAAGCGCGATTCGCAATATGCATTCCACATAAAACGAACACGAGGAAGCCGAGGAGAACGCTGATGGTGCCAAGAAATCCGAGTTCTTCGCCGATAATCGATAAAATGAAATCAGTGTGGTGTTCGGGAACGAAGCCTGCTTTCTGACGTCCATTACCTAATCCCAGTCCGGTCAGTCCCCCAGAATTGAGAGCGACCATGGCTTGCCAGGCCTGATGGCCGGTCGTTTGTTTCGTTTCCTCCACATGACGCCACGAATAGATGCGTTTCGACCGCATCTGATCCTGGGAAAGAAAAAGGCCTATTCCAATCACGCCGATAATCAACGGGGGCAAAAAATAGCGCCATCGCAAACCGGCAATCAAAAGTAAAATGGCGCTTACAAGGGCGCACAACAAGGTCGTTCCTACATCAGGTTCGACGAAAATTAATCCGAGCACTACTCCTAGGATACCGATCGGAATCACCACACCCCGTTTGAAGTTCTTCATTTGCCGCTGATAAAACTCCCCGTAATAGGCCAGAAAAATGATCAGGGCGATTTTCGCCAACTCGGAAGGCTGCAATCGGAAGCTGCCAACCCCGAGCCAACGGCGCGCCCCATTTACCTTGATCCCGATGTGCGGGATCAAAACCAGCAATAACAGGAAAGCGGTAACCCCAAGAAGCGGCAGGGCAATCTTTTTTAACTTACGATAATCAAAACTCGCTGCGATCAAGCAGGCAACGAGACCCAGACCGCACCAGATCGACTGCATGATCAGATAATGTGCCCCAACTTGCATCATGCTCGAGCTGTAGAGCATGACCATTCCAAGCGACAACAGAGCCCCAACACAGAAAATAAGGATGGTTGTCGCAATCTTCATGAAAAGCGGCGCCGGATTGAGGCAACCCGGCGCCGGGTTAATTATTTATTTGTGCGCAGACGCCATCGTCGCGCTTGGGGTCAACGTGGTTGTCGCCAGCGGAGACTCTGGCGCGACCGGTGCTACATCAGCCGTGGCGGTAGCCTTGGCAGCCGGCAATTTCAATTTTTGACCGACCTTTAAGCGATCCGTTTTCAAATTGTTCGCCATTTTGAGCGCCTTAACACTCGTGCCGTGGTTTTTCGCGATACGTTCGAGAACGTCGCCGGGTTTCACGACATACAGACTGTCGTTCGCGGCACCGTCCAACGCGGCAGCGGGCGCATCAGCCTTCGCAGTGGCTGTTGCTGTGGCCGCAGGAACTTGAATCTTCTGACCGATTTGCAACTTGGTCGGATTCACGTTCGGATTGGCTTCGAGCAGAGCCTTCAGCGTGACGTGATTGTCTTTGGCGATCTTTCCAAGAGTCTCACCAGACGCAATCGCGTGTTCTGTCGCGCTGCCGCTCGCTACAACTGGATCAGAATACGGAGTCGTTGTCGTTAACGGCGTCGACGTCGGAGTCACTGACGGTGTAATGGCCGGAGTTGTTCCAGCAATCGGGGTTGTCGAAACCGGCGTGACGGTCGCAAGCGGGGTACTCACGGCGGGTGTCACCGCAGTCGGATCAACTGGGACCGTCATGTTGCCATAGGCAGCGGTGTCATTTGTGGCAGTGTTCTCGGGCTCAATTGCAGCCACTTTGGGTTTATCTTTGCAACCTTGCATCAATAAGCCGACCAGCAGGACGGCATGAATGCCGGCGATTGTAAGAACGGCGATTTTAACATTGGATTTTCCCTTGGCTGGCTGAAGCGAGCCCTCGGGCACTAGCGGATTTGGCGTGCTCATAACTGTACGTTTAATGTTGAGGTTTATGTTTTGTTGTTCGCTCCGGGTTTTCCCTCAAAAAACCCGGAACGAAATTTCTCATTTCTGATACCCCGCATGTTGTGGTCCGAAATCGAACACCACCACATTTTGCGGTTGGTTACCTGCTTTTCTTCGCAGGCAACAAATCACCCCGGTATTAAGGCGTTTTGGAAAACTCCAAACGGAAATAAACCGGGTGAAATCGACTATGCTGTTTTAAAGCGGAAATTTGTTCCGCTTCGACTACCGCTTCTAACAATCGGGACACCAGATTGCAAGCGGTAAAACTGCGCGAAAACGCGTGAAAAACCTTGCTCACCGATGTCAGCAAAAAATGTATGGATGAATGATTCATCGAATTTTCAAAGTGCACAGCGCCAGAACGGCGAACAGGACACAAACAATGTAGAAACGCATCACGACCTGGGACTCGTACCACCCCTTCTTTTCAAAATGATGATGCAGCGGGGACATCAAAAAAATCCGGCGTCCCGCACCATATTTCCGTTTCGTATATTTGAACCAGGTACGTTGAATAATGACCGAGCCCGCTTCGGACACAAACACGCCACCCGCAATGACCAGCAGAAGCGGTTGATGAATAAGGACGGCGATCATGCCAAGGATGCCTCCCAGGGCAAGTGACCCTGTGTCGCCCATAAACAATCTTGCCGGATGACAATTGAACCACAGAAAACCCAGACCAGCGCCGATCATTGCGGCGCAAAAAACTGTCAACTCGCCCGCTCCATTCACAAAAGGGATTTGTAGATACGCCGCGGCGCGCGCGTTACCAGCCAGATACGTCAACACGAGAAAGACAAACGACACAATGACCGTGCACCCAATCGCAAGCCCATCCAGCCCATCGGTGAGATTTACAGCGTTTGAACTACCAACAATTGTGAGTGCGGTGAGAATAATTCCAATGACTGCGCCGATGGTTCCGGTCGCAATTGGATATTTATAAAACGGCACCATCACGTCACTGATGAGTGCGCTGGTGGAAGGCAACCACCACAAATAAATGGCAATGAAAATCGCGAGAACGCCTTGCACCCACAATTTGATAAATTCAGTAATGCCGCCGGCGTTCTGCTTGGTAATTTTTGCCCAGTCGTCAAGAAAACCGAGCGCGCAAAGAACAACGAGCGAGAGCATCGTCAGCTGGATCAATGTGTTCCACTGAGCCCACAACAGCGCAGTCGAATCCAACACAAACACGATCATGAGCCCACCCATGGTCGGTGTTCCCTTCTTACTTAAGATGCGGGCCTGCAAATTCCCCTGCTCCTCTGCTCGATCAACGTAATTCTGTCCGAACTTCAAGCGCTGCAACCAGGCAATGACTTTTGGACCGAGCCACAGACTTAGCAACAACGCAGTTACGGCTGCTCCAGC
>JAQGOU010000219.1 GCA_028293445.1 Verrucomicrobiales bacterium
CAGGAGGCTGGGAACTGGCCAGTCACAATCAAGAGTTTTTCAAAATTGCTCCATTGAGTCGGATACTCTAGAAGCGCAAACATACACATATGCTCTCCTCCGACAAGGCATGGGTTCCGTAGAATGTGAAACTTAAGTCGCAGGTAAGTATACTGACTGAAATCGGCAGATTTGGGCAGCGCTGGACCGAAGATGTTGTGTTTTCAGTCACGACCAGATTTTATGGTTTTCGTTGAACCAAAATTCCACGAAATCTAGATTTTATGGTTTTTGGGGAGTGAAAACTCCCTGAAAACTAGAATTTACGGTTTTCATTGAATCAAAACTCCATGAAATCTAGTTTTTCTGCTTTTTGGGGAGTCAAAACTCCGCAAAATCTAGTTTTTTCGGTTTTCATTGAACCAAAATTCCACGAAATCTAGAATTTACGGTTTTTGGGGAGTCA
The DNA here is from genome assembly GCA_028293445.1 of Verrucomicrobiales bacterium. Lineage (GTDB taxonomy): Bacteria > Verrucomicrobiota > Verrucomicrobiia > Limisphaerales > JACDHS01 > CBHWET01. Next base: position 446 of record JAQGOU010000219.1, read on the forward strand.
AAACTCCTTAAAAACTAGAATTCACGGTTTTTTGAGAGTGAAATTTCCGTCGCAACGAGATTTTTTTTCATTTCGGTCGATCTATTTGCTGGGATTAGAACTTGGGGAGCAATGATTTGCGTCGGATTCCTCTTTTGAGGGGTTTTGGTGGAATTGAAACCCGGAAAATTCCGAGAGCAGCAAAAACCCCTACAATTTGCTAGGGGATTTTCCTTGTTGGCCGCTTTCCGTTCTGAAAGAGTTCGCGAAACCTTTCATCTCACCATGAACAAACCATTCGTCGCTTCCCATTTGCGCCACAGTTTCGGCCTTTTCATTGGTCTGCTTGCACTTATGACCGGTGTCGCCATGGAGGCCGGGGCTCAATCGATCCCTAATCCGAGCTTCGAGGCGAATACCTTCTCAATCTTTCCCGGTTACGCCAGCGATAATGGGGGCGGCATCACCGGGTGGGTGTTGTCCGACCCTACCCACATCGGCTTAAACCCCGGCGGCGGCAGCCCATTCGCTGACAATGGCGCGATTCCGAATGGTTTGAATGTGGCTTTCGTGCAGAGTAGCGGCGGGGCCAGCACGCTTTCTACCACTATCACAGGTCTCACCTCGGGCACGTCGTACCAAGTTACTTTTCGGGCGAATCGCCGGACGGGGGTAAATGCTCCCAATCCCACGTGGTCGCTTAATGGGGAGGCGTTTGTTGCGTTCACCGCGGCACCGGAAGTTGGCGGCTCAAATCCTTATTACGTCAACACCGGTTTCTTCATTGCCACCAACGCCACGGCAGCGCTCTCCATTCGCAACCAGACCGCCGACGACTCAACTTTGCTCGTGGATGATTTTTCCATTGTGACGGCGCCGTCCGTGGTTGTGACCAGTAGTGCCAACAGCGGGCCGGGCTCCCTTCGCCAAACGATCATTGACAACCCCAACCGCAAGATCACCTTCGCGACAAACTTGTCCGGGGCAGCCATCCTGCTTACCGGGGGGCAGCTGTTGCTGGATAAAAATTTCATTATCGATGCGACAGCGCTGCCGGCAAAAATTCAGATCAATGGAAACGGAGCCAGTCGGGTCTTCCAGATCACAACCAATGTCACGGTAGTTTTGAACTCGTTGACGATCACTAACGGATTAGCCACTGATGGAGGCGGCATCTACAACGAAGGGAATCTGACCTTGAACCAGGTTACGATGGTTCGCAATTCCGCCAGAGGCATCAACGGTGGAAACGGGGGCTCTGACGGCGGTCTCGGTGGCAACGGAGGTAATGGCACCGGTGGCGGCATCTACAATACGGGTACCTTGACCCTGAACCAGAGTACTGTGTCTCAGAATTCCGCTCTTGGCGGCGACGGCGGTAATGGCGGTGATGGCGTCTTCAGCGGCGGCGGTGCTGGTGGCACCGGAGGCAATGGCAGTGGCGGCGGCATCTACAATGCGGGTATCGTGACCTTGAACCAGAGCACCCTTTCTGAGAATTCCGCCGCCGGCCGCAACGGCGGTTCGGGCGGCTACCACACTGTCTTTTGTTCCAGCTGCAACGGCTTCGGTGGCAAAGGCGGTAACGCAAATGGCGGCAGTCTCTACAACGCTGGCACCTTGACAATCGATCAGGTCACTTTGTCCGGGAATTCGGTTGTAGGGGGCACCGGTGGCTACAGCTATAGTTCCGTTCGGGCAGGATGGGGCGGCGACGCCACAGGCGGGGGCTGTTTCAACACTGGTAACGTGTTCGTCAAACAAAGCACCGTGTCCGGGAATTCAGCCACCGCCGGTTCCCCCGCCAGCGGCGGGTCCCCCGGCAACGCCGTCGCAGGCGGCGTCTACCAGGGGAATACGGGCTCACTGTTCAATTCCATTGTCGCCAACAATTCCCCGAACCAGTTCTTTGGCGCCTTCACAATCACCGGCAACAACTTCACGAACGGCAGCCCGATCCTCGCCACGCTGGGCAGTTACGGAGGCCCGACGGCGACGATGCCGCCCTTGGTGGGCTCGCCCGTGATTGACGCTGGTGCTGCCACTCCGTTTACGACCGATCAGCGCGGCTTTCAGCGTGTCGTTGGTCCATCCCCGGACATCGGCGCGGTGGAGTTCTTCCAGTCGAGCGTGGTTACGAACAATTCCGACGCTGGTGTTGGTTCGTTGCGCTATGCGGCCACTTACGTGACCAATGGTTCAACCATCACGTTCCTCCCGAACTTGTCCGGTTCGAATATTGTGCTCGCCAGTGAAATCGTGCTGGCGAACAATCTGACCATTGACGGTAGCAGCCTGCCTGCTGGTATTACAGTGGATGGCGGCCCGGGAAACAACCGCATCTTTTCGGTGAGCTCCGGCAATACCGTTTCTCTCGTCAACCTCACCCTCACTGGCGGCAATGGCGTCGGCTTAAGTCACAGCGGCGACGGGGGCGCGATTCTCAATCTCGGCACTCTCAGGCTGACACGCTGCAGTCTCTACGGCAATTCCAGCCTCCTCTATGGCGGCGCCATTGAAACCTACGGCCTGTTGTCATTGACGCACTGCACTCTTTTCGGCAATTCCGCTCAACTCAGCGGCGCGATTGACAATTTTTCGAGCACGGTGGCTCTGACGCACTGCACCCTTTCCGGCAATTCCGCCAGTGTCCAAGGTGGCGCACTGGTCAATTATCTAGGTAATTTGACGCTGACCAACACGATTGCCGCCGGCAACACCGCGCCCACTGACTCAGATATTTCCGGCAGTTTTACCGGAAACAATAATCTAACGTCCGGCGACCCGCTTCTGGCCGTGCTTGGGAGCTACGGTGGTTCCACCAAGACCATGCCGCCGCTCTCCAGTTCTCCGGCCATCGACGCCGCCAGTATCATCGGCGAATTGACCACGGATCAACGCGGCTTCCCGCGGGTCGTCGGCCCATCGCCCGACATTGGCGCGGTGGAACTCGAACTGAGTTCCGTGGTTGCAACCGGGGCGGACTCCGGGAGGGGTTCTCTGCGCTATGCCGCCACTTACGTGAACAATACTTCGACCATCACGTTCGCGACGAACTTGTCCGGATCGACCCTTGTGCTCGGCAGTGAAATCGTGCTGGCAAAGAATCTGACCATTGATGGGACCGGCCTGCCCGCTGGTATCACACTGGACGGCGGTGCGGGAAACAACCGCATCTTTTCTGTGAGCTCCGGCAATACCATTTCCCTCGTGAATCTCAACCTCACCGGCGGCAATGGCGCGGGCGCAACTTACGGCGGCGACGGCGGCGCGATTCTCAATCTAGGTGCGCTCACTCTGACGCGCTGCACTTTCTGGGGCAATTCTGCGGTCACGTACGGCGGGGCCATCGAAAGCTACGGCCCCTTGTCATTGACGCATTGCACTCTTTCCGGCAATTCCGCTCCAACCAGCGGCGCGATTGACAATTTTTCGAGCACGGTGGCTCTGACGCACTGCACGATTTCGGGTAATTCCGCCAGTTCCGGCGGGGGCGCGATAGCCAATTATCTAGGTACTTTGACGCTGGTCAATACCATCGCCGCTGCCAACACCGCGCCCAGTGACCCGGATATTTCCGGCCCTTTTAGCGGCAACAATAATCTAACGTCCGGTGACCCTCTGCTGGCGTCGCTCGGCAATTATGGCGGGCCCACGAAGACCATGCCACTGCTGTCGGGTTCGCCTGCCATTAACGCCGCCAGTGTCATCGGTGGACTCACCACCGATCAACGCGGCTTCCCGCGCGTCATTGGTGGTGCGCCTGACATCGGCGCTGTGGAAGGTGCTTTCAATTCCGCGATTCCGTTGAGCAGCCCGACGCGCCTGGGCAATGGGTCGTTCCAGTTTGGGTTTGCCAACCTTGGCGGTCTCTCTTACACCGTTTTCGCTACCACGAACCTCGCGCTACCCATTGGGTTGTGGTCAAACCTCGGCCCTGCCGTGGAAACACCAGCCGGCTCCGGCCAGTTCCAATTCGTCGATCCCCAAGGGCCCAACCGCCCGCAACGTTTCTATCGTGTGAAAACGCCGTAACGAGACTCGAACCGCCACGACCGGGCGCGGCTTACTGAAACTTGTGGAAGGCCATATCTATATAGACGGCCGGAACGCGGGCGTAATCCGTAGGATCGAAACTCTTCTCATCCGCGGGTGTTTGTAGGTTTGAAAACCTATGCGCCTTATCCGTTTGGCCATCATCTTATGCGGTGTTTTGACGAGACTGTCACTGGTCGCACAAGTCGACCCCGAACTGACGCCCAAGATTGAAGAACCTGAACCCAATCGCGAAGAGCTGATCAAGGAATACACGCGTAAAATGCGGGCTGCTAATTTTCCCGCTCTCTTTAACAAGGCAGCCAACGAGTTCAAGGTGCCGGTCAGTGTCCTCATGGGAATATCGTTTGAGCAAACACGTTGGGAACATTTGACCTGGCCTCCGGAAGATCGCACCACACCTTGTGCCTCCTGCCAGCCTCTGCGATATGGCATCATGGGTCTGCACGACGATGACTATTTAGGCCACAGCCTCTTGGACGCAGCCAAATTGATCGGCGCCACTCCAGAGGATTTGAAAACAAATGTCCTGCAAAACATGCGAGGAGGAGCGGCGTTATTGAGGAAGATCTATAAGGAGAACACGGTGCCCGGTTGGTCGAAACGGGGCGAACTGGAAAGTTGGTTTTATGCAGTCGGAAACTTTTCCGGCCTTCCCGATCGCGACATTGCCCTTCACTCCGCGTGGAATGTTTACGATTGGATGGAGGAGGGATATCACCTGTATGGCATCGAATTTGATGCGGTGCCGTTACCGAAAATAGAGGCGTTGCGGACCGAGGCCCGCAAAGTGGCAGTCGAGGCACAACAGGCGCGCCTGAAAGAAGAGGCGAAGCAGCCGCCGGTAAAGGAACCCAAACTTGGGCCATTGGAAGGGGTTGCGAAGCCGTAGCATCCGTGCGATGGATCGAAATGAAGCATGAACTATAACGCCGCGCTCGTGTGGCCGCTCCAGGAGAATGATCCTCTGGAAGAACACCTGGCCTATCAGGCTAGGTTTGATGTTCTTTTCATGGGGCAAGGTCCGCGATATTAAGGCAACATGATCTTCAGCCCTGCAATTTTCGCCGCATCTCACCCTGAAAATGCGAAATACGGTTTCTAAAAACTAACTTTGTACGATCCCGCCATTTTTCTCTTCAACCAACTCTTTGTTTCCACGGTTTAGGCCTCGGGAAAATATTTCGATTTATTTTTCCACCCGGACACCGTTTGTCCGAGTGACTTTGCCATTCTAAGCGTGTTCGAAATTCAAACGTCGAACAACGCGCGGTGACCGGAGAGACTTTAAAAAACAAAAAAAGAAGTCTCCCAGTCGCAGGTGAACAGGCTGTCGTTTGTTCACATAAATCGTCGATGTCAGCGCGCGCAGATAAGTCGGAAGACGGAAGTCAAAAGCACGGAAGTCGGACGACGCAGTTAGTAAACAAAAGAAAGATAAAACATATGAAACAACCGTTAATTAAACAAATACCAGTGCTAATTCCGGCTGGTAACAAAGCGATCCATGGTTCCACGCTTCACCGCGTGCTCCTGGGCATTTTGCACAATACTCCGGAAAATATCGCCGCTGATCTCAATGGCCTGATCAGCTCCCGCGATAATTATGAACTGGCCAGGTTGTCGTTCACGACGACGCGTAGCACACTCATTGCGAAGACGCAGATGAGCCGTGAAACGATCCGTATTGCCCGTGATATCGTTAAGCAATATCTCGGCAATGAGTATAACATCAACTGGGACATTACCGGTATGGTCGGCTCCATTGCGTTGCCGACTTCACCGGAAGAACTGAGCAATGTGGCGCTCGGTTTCAAAGCGTACTTCACCGCGCATCCCGAACATGAAAATGTTCCATTGCAAATCACCGCGGCGAAACTGCAAATCCTGTATGACGACCTGGTCGCTGCTGAAAACGCAGTGCTCACGGATCAGGAGACTGTGGATACGTTGCGAATCGTGCGCGATGAGAAAGCGGATCGTCTCTACAAACGCCTCCGCTCCTGCGTGGATGAACTGAACCTGCTGATGGGACCGCTTGACCCGCGTTGGAAATCATTCGGCTTTAATCTGCCGGGTGCGGAAGAAACGCCGGACGTCCCAACAAACTTCGCCGCGGTCCTGATCGGACCAACTACCTCGGCGATGAAATGGGATGCTGCCGCGCGTGCGACGTATTATCGCGTGTGGAAGAGAGTCATCGGTGTGGATGCGGAACCGGTGGCGGTGGGTTCACCCGGCGATATTGACTTCAACCTGGAGAATCTGCCGGCAGGTTCGACGATCGAGATTTATGTCTCGGCGGTGAACAACGGCGGCGAAAGCCAGTTGTCGGAGAAGATCACGATTGTGACGCACTAAGTATTAGCATACGGCACGTGTCAGCACACGGCCACGGGGCAGGGGCGGATAGTCGACAGACAATCGGAATGACCTGGAGGTCGTTCGTGATTGGAACCGAAACAGGGACGCGCAGAGATGCGCGTCCCTGTTCTTTTTAAGAACTTGTCGCGGCTGTCTTTTAGATGCTGGCTACGGAGTGATTAGAATGTGGTAGAAGCGATTGCTGTAACTCGCGGCTTGAGCGTCGTCGAAAACGAACGTGCCGTTGAATGGAGCGTTCGTCGCGATTGGGACCCACTGGATGAGGTTCGTGCTCGTTTCAAAAATGGCCGAACTGCTGGAAGGGCCGGTGAAGCTCATCTGGAAATGTCCGTTGCCTAGTTTGGCTGGCGCGCTGATGACAAAGGGCGGAGCTACTTTCAACGTGACGGCACCTGCGTTGTATTCAACTTTCCACGTTGAACCAAATGGCAGGGCCGGTAATTGCGTCGAGGTAAACTGACCGGAGTGCGAGGAGTAACCAACGATGTCAAAGCTAGTCCCGTTGGTTGGAATGAATCCGTTCGCGAGCACTACTTCCAGAATGCCGGTCAAAGGCGCATTGCCGGGGAAGAGTTCGCGGCCGAACTGGGCGGCTGGCGTCGTGCCGGAGAGGACGAACTTCAAGCGACTGGCGGACGAAGGAAGATAACCCGCATTGATCGCCAGGTTTCCAGCGCGTAAGTCGATCGTTCCACTGTTGGTGAAATTGATGCCGCCATTCACGTTGGCAAACGTGGTTGTCGTGTTGACGGTTTTGCGGAATGTCCCGCTGTTGTTGAAGAGCGGAACGCCGCCCGTGTTGTTATAGAACTGTCCTTCATTCTGTGCGAGGAAGGTGCCGCTGTTGTTGAAGATACTGCCGTTGGCAACATAGATCGTGGCGTTATTGGTCCAGGTCGCCGTTCCACCATTGTTGAGAATGCCCGTAAAACTGCGATCGGTGTTTCCGGCCATGAGCAGACCTGTGGCTGGATCAATGGTGAGGACGGCGGCGAAGGTTCCACCGCTCCACGCGAAGCTACCGGGTCCGTTAAACAGGCCCGTGCCGTTGAACGTGCCGCCCGCCTGTTCAAATGAACCGCTGGAGAGAATACTACTGGTGCCGTTGATGGTGGCCGTGCCGCCGTCATTGCGCGTTGATCCCGCGCCGGAATAACTTCCTCCCGCATTAAGATTGAGTTGAGAACGTGAGCTCAAAACGCCCGTCTGAATGTCGATGAGTCCGGCGTTGTTGAAGGTCCAGCCACCGTTGCTAGGTTGAATGATGGTTTCGCCGGTCGCGACTGTCTTCCGCAGGGTCCCGGTATTATTAAAGGTCTGAATGCCTCCGCTGTAGTTGTAGAATTGAGAATCGTTTTGAATATCAAACGTTCCCGCGTTGTTGATCACAGAGGAAAAGCCGCCGTATAAACTGCCCACGCCGGTCCAAATGATGGCGCCCGCATTATTGAGCGTGCCGCCGCCGAGTGTCTTATCGGCACTGCCGCTCAGGACGAAGGTGAGACTCGGCTGAAGATTTAAAGTCCCGGCGATATTTCCACCGGTCCAACTGAAAGTGCCCGGTCCGGCAAAGCCACCGAAACCAGCGAGAACGCCTGCGGCGATGTCGAAGGTTGCGTTGCTCGCGATTGAATTGGTGCCGCCGAGCGAAGTGATACCTGCGCCGTTAACTCGCGTGATACCTGTGCCGGTGAAGTTCAAGCCGCCGTTAAAGTATGAATCGCCCGAAGGGAACTCGATCCGTGCAGATCCATTCGCTGTAAACGTCGCATTGCTACTTGTCCCGCCACCACCCAGTGCCAGCACGCCGGTCTGAGCGATTACGGTGCCGGTGTTGTTGAAGGCCACACCGGAATTGTTGACCAAGAACTCTGTCCGGTTGGTGTCCCCATTCTTGGTGAACGTTCCAGTATTATTGAAAAACGCCGGACCGCCTCCCGAATAGTTAAAGGCCTGCACCGAGTTTTGCGCGACGAACGTACCGCTGTTATTAAAGCGACTGCCAGCACTGCAATTGAGAGAACCCGTTCCCAACCACACCCCGGCTCCCGCGTGATTCAGGACGCCAACGAGCGTTTTCGGATTGGCACCCGTAATGGCCAGGTTGCCGTTGGTTCCCACGCCATTGGTTCCGGTAATGGTGCCGCCAGTCCACGCGAAGGTACCTGCGCCGTGAAAGTTGCCGACGCCATTAAGAGCGCCGCCGGCGAGCTCAAGCGTGCCGCCTGCCACAATGTTATTACTGCCATTCATCGTGGCGGTCGCGATATCGACGCGCGTCGTGCCTGAGCCGGAGAAGCTGCCGCCATTGTTCAGATTCAATTGGGTTTGGGAACTGAGGACACCGGTTTGGATATCGATCAGACCCGAGTTGTTGAATGTCCAACCACCATTGGCTGAGGAGACTACCGTGAGGCCTGTCGCCACGCTTTTGCGAATCGTGCCGAGGTTGTTGAATATCGGAACCGGCGCACCTCCTGAATTATTGTAGAACTGCGAGTCATTCTGGATCTGGAAGGTGCCCGTATTGTTCAAGGCGCTTCCTGAGCGGCCATAGATCGAACCTGTTCCGGTCCAGAGGGCCGTTCCGGAGTTATTGATGGTACCGATTAAAGTTTTGTCGGTTGTTCCGCTGATGGCAAAAGTGAGATTGGCTCCGACACCCAGAGTTCCCACGATACTTCCACCACTCCAATCGAAGGTTCCAGATCCGCTCAGGCCACCGGTTCCGTCCAGCGCGCCACCAGCGACTTCAAACGTACCACCGCTGTTGATGGTATTGGTTCCACCGCCCAGGATTATCGCTCCACCTGTCATGCGTGTGCGACCGCTGCCGCTGCAAGTTATCCCGCCCGTCCAGGTATGCGTGCCGCCGAAAATATCGACGCGCGTTCCAGTTGCCGTGTTGAAACTAGCATTACTATTGGTGCCGCCGCCGCCGAGCGCGAGCACACCGCTTTGGACATCGATTGCCCCAAAATTATAAAAGCTGACACCGCCATTGGCGTCAGAGAAGACTGTGGAATTCGTGCCAGAGCTTTTCGTAAATGTCCCGGTATTGAAAAAGACCGGGAGCGGAATTCCGCCGGAGTTATTATAGAACTGCGCATTGTTCAGTGCGGTGAAGGCCCCGCTGTTATCGAAGCGGCTGCTGAAACGACAATTAACATCGCCATTGCCGATCCAGACACCCGTGCCGCTGTTGCTGAACCAACCGGTGAGAGATTTGCTGCCGTCGCCTTTGATCAAAAGATTCGCGGTTGCGCCAATAGAATTTCTTCCATCGACCGTGCCACCACTCCAGGAGAACGTACCGGAGCCGCTGAATTGGTTGGTTCCCACCAACGTGCCTCCGGCGAGTTCGACATTGCCACCTGCCAGGTTATTGGTTCCGAAGGCCGTCGTGGTGCCCGAATCAATCCGCGTCAGGCCAGCACCGGAAAAGATGCTGCCATGTTGAATATTAGCCTGTCCCTGAAAACTGACGATACCGGTCTGAACATCCAGGGTGCCATAATGATTGAAAACCCAACCGCCATTCGCCGAAGAAATGCTGGTGACATTTGTCGCGACGGTTTTTTGGAAGGTTCCATAGTTGTTGAATGTGGGGAGGGGAATGTTTCCCGTGTTGTTGTACAACTGGGAATCGTTCTGAACGCGGAACGTTCCGTTATTGTTGAGAACAGTTCCATACCCACCATAGAGAAAGCCCGCACCGGTCCAGAGGGTTGTTCCGTTGTTGTCAATCACCGTTCCCTGGGTCAAAGCTTTGTCAGTTGCTCCGCTGATGTTAAAGGTGCCGTTTGTTGGAATGGTAATCGGTGCGCCGGTAAGTTGACCTCCGGTTAAATTAAGTTTCCTCACGTTCATTCCAGCAGTGCTTAAGTTGCCACCCGACAGATTGACGCCGTAGATGTCGAAGATGCCCATCGCCGTGCTGTCGGGCGATCCATTATTAATAATCACAACTGCGGAATCCGGCGGCACCCCGCCTACATCCCAATTCGCGGGATTATCCCAACGTTGATTTTCATTGCCAGAAATTTGGTCCGTGTAACTGCCAGCCGTCCAAACGTAAACCGGGTGATAGTCGACGCTGAAGTTTACGCTGATGCTGCGTGTGGCAGCGGGCACTTCATTATTGCGCGCGCTAAGTTGAATGGAATACACGCCATTCGAAAGATTGGCTCCGCTCGGGAAACTATAGCCCGATGGTGCAGACCAAATGCTGTTGTTGTGAGCAGTTACGAGGTTCGTTGAATAGGAAACCCATGCGGTGCCGTTCCAGTATTGATACTGGCCGGGTGCGACCATGCGGTAGAGATACAGGTCGACGGCGGCCAGTTCCGATTCTGGATCTGAGGATATGCCCCCGAAGAACGGCAGAGAATTGTTCGTGAACACCTGGTCCTCGACGGGAGTGAAGAATGACAACTCAGGCGGCGTCGTGTCCGGAGCGGTGCGATAAAGAACAATGTTCGTGGTGGTAATGTTTCCGGCAATATCTTTCCCGGTGATATCGACGATGTAAAAACCGGTGCGCGTTTGGCCTCGCGTTGGCAGTGGGGCGTAATAGGCAGGGCTCCAGTTCAAGCCCGTCAATATGGTTGGATTCTCCACCGTCGTATCGTTATTCGTCACCCAGTTGTAAGCATTCCAATAACGGTTCGTGCCTCCAATATTGAATTCGGTAATGCGAAAGGTGACCGTGCCCGGTTCGCTGATCGAGCCGACCAGTTGCGTGAAGTTGAAGATATGTTGCTGGTTCGTAAAGCCGGTGAAAGCAACCATCGGCGGTGTTTGATCAATCGAGAACCGGCTGTATTCCCACTCGGAACCATTGTCAGCGGTATCGACCGATTGCACATGGATCTGGTAATTGCCTGCGCTGAGGTTCGGCAAGTTGGCCCGCCAATTCGGCAGATTCGTGGCGAGACGAACGTGTGTGACGAAATCAAAAGTCGTGTTTCCCCAATTGTTCAAATTCCAGTTCCACCACTTGGAGTCGGCTTCATTGAAGATCGCCACACGCACTTCGCGCACCGTGGAATCTTCATCACTGGCGACGCCTTGAGCCTGCGGTGCGACGTTATACGGAGTCTCGCTGGCCGGTACAAACAGCGTCACTTTGGGTGCGACATTATCAATGCTGAAGCTTCGCGATTCCCACGGATCGGAACCGTTATTTTGGGCATCGACCGCCTGCGCATAAACGGAATAACTGCCGTCCGTCAAGGTGGGGAGTTGATAGCTCCAGATAGCAGTGCCAGTGGCAATTGCCATGTTCTGAGAGAAACTGAAATTCTCCGTGCCCCAGGTTCCGGCAAGAAAGTTGTACCAGACTCCGTCACGATCGCGAAATAACGCGATGCGCACCTGAGCGACACCTGAACCGGTATCCGAAGCTCCACCCGTCACATTTGGCGCCGTCTGATAGGAGTCTCCGTCCGTGCCGGAGATATAGAGTGTCGGTGGATTGGTCTCAATCTGCGAGATGATGAAGTTAATGTCCGTTCCGTTCGCAGGCGTCACTGTTCGTGAACGGGGAGTGAAATAATAGCCCGCCTTGCTGGGAGTGATGGTGTAGGTGCCGGTAGGAGTTCCTGCAAATGCGTAGTTCAGACTGACTCCGGGTCCATTGACGGTCAGTGGATTCGGAGAAAGACGTCGGGCCGCCTCGGCCGTTTTGCCCGTGCCGGCCAGTTGTATTTTGATACCGGTTGGCATCGTTGCCGGGTTCCCCGAATTCACAGTCCTGCCATCCCCTACAATGGTGCCGCTCAGCGAGCCGGGCGTACCGTATTCGCTCACAATTCCTTCTTTGTCCCGAATGCTCAAATCCTCGAGATCTGTAAAATCTACTCCGATCACTTTGATCAACTCAAAGGAAGTCTCAAAGTTGGTTGCCATAAGGTTGCCGGTTGGATCGTCTATCACCGTCGCATATTTGGGCACCATCACGTTCTCGACCCACGGCAGGTTAAATCCCTTCGCGTCATAATGCATGATGGAGAAATAATCGTAAGGAGTGCGGTTGTCCGACAGGGCGCCGAATGCGAAAAACCCGCCGTCCAACTTTGTGTAGTTGATGTCAGTGCCGGGGATATAGCCGCTGATCGTTACGTAATTATCACGATCCGAGCGCTGGTGTTCATGGCAACAGCCCAGTGTATGTCCCATTTCGTGAGTCACCGTTCGAACCGACCAGTTATTAATCCACATTGGTTGTTCGCCACCGCATTTCGCAACGAAGGAGAAGTTTACGTCGTGCAGAAACGTATAGGCGATTTTCACATAATCCGCTTCGGTCGTGCGTTTGACGAAATTGATATTGGCGGCCTTCTGCCAGGTGCGCATCGCCTGACGAATCATGGCGAGGTTCTCCGATGAGACATTGGAATCAATGACGTAAGGGACAACTCCACCCGTCCAGCGAAGGTCGCCATTGAAATCAAAGGCCAGGCCGAAGACGGTCGAACTGGCAGCAAACAGGAATAAAATGGACAGCCAAATGGAGGCAGCACAACGGGTTAATGGTGAAGAATGGAGTTTCATGACGGAATAGGATTTTAGGAAACAGTCGGGCAGCAGGCTTGAATGCAAGAATGATTGAAAAAGCACCTACGGAGTTTTCTAAGCATGAAGACTGGTTTTTTGGTTTGTTTTGAACAGCCGACGCTAACAAGGCGAGCGACGTGAGACAATAAATTCCGGCACAAAACTGCTGTGGAAGAAGGATTTCGGCTCAACCAGCGATGTTGCGTGGGGATAATCAATGATTTAATCGGCCAAATCGAACGACGTCCTTGTCTGGATTCGATTGCGCCTTGCATTTTGGACCGGAAGATTATGCTATTGTGCGGTGTTTCGGATTCTGCTTCGCGTAGACAGAACCAGGGTGGCCGCTTTGCTCGGCGTTTGGCTGGGGGCTTTCCTCCTGTCGTCGTGCACGTTGCATGCAGATCCTGTGCACGTTGCTAAAGAAATGGCTCTGGGTTCGCCAGTCACATCCTCGAATGCTTTCCTGAAACCATATCAAACGATGACGCTCGGCGTTCCGCCCCTGCCGCCGTCGCAGTTTAATCCAGATCCCAGGACCACGGCTTATCCGCCGCGCCTTTTTCCAGAAGAAATCCGGTTGCGGCTCTCAACGCGAATCAGTCCGTCGGCGCCGCAATCGCCAGCGCGTTTTAATCCTGATCCGCCGCGCGTCGTCACTACGTCTGAACCCTTTTACCGGACCAACTTCGTTTTGGATTCAGTTTACGGCGATGAACCTGTGGACAATCAATTAGCGTTGCCGCGAGACGGCGTTCGACTCAGAGAATTTGTGGCGGTTCCCGGACGACCGCCGGATCGGTTTGGGCTCGAACCAGTTCCTCAGCCGCTCGCGTTGCCGCGCACGAACACGATCGCTAATCAACGGATCGAACATGAATTTGAAACTCCGGAGTATCCGCTCGCCCGGAAAGGTTTGGGGTATCCTCCGAACGCCACCCCGGTCACCAATCGTTGGAGCGTCGGATTTACGCCGTGGCGACGCTACACCTCGGGCAAGACGGAGACGCCGTATCAAACCGCGACGCCGGAGCTATGGCATCCCTATAAACAAAGCATCTTGAAAGGGGATGTGCCGATCTATGGTCAGGATGTTTTTCTGAATCTCACCGCTGGTTCGCAGACCGAATTTGAAACGCGACGTCTCCCCACTCCAAGCGGCGTAAGTGCAGCGCGAGCGAACTCGGCAGAGTTCTTCGGGCAAAGTGAGCAGCTCAGTGTGCAGCAGAACTTCTCGTTCGCGGCGGAATTGTTCAAAGGGGAAACCGTTTTTCAACCGACGCATTGGACCTTTCGGATCGAGCCCGTTTTCAACGTCAATTACATCGACGTCAAGGAAGCCAATGCGGTGAGTCCGGATCCGCGTGGCGATTTTGACGGCGGCAATCCTACGCCGGGAAATGGCGGGGTTGTCGATCCGGGAGATGTCGGGCCGATTATTCCCACGACACCAGCGCCCGACAATCTTTCCGGCGGTTCACACACGACGCGCACCCGAACGCATATCGCATTGCAGGATGCATCGTTCGAATATCATCTCGGCGATTTATCGGTGAACTACGATTTCTTCGCACTGAAATCCGGCATCCAAAGTTTCAACAGCGATTTTCGCGGATTCATTTTCAACGATGCGAACCTCGGCATGCGGCTGTTCGGCAATGCGCAAAACAATCTCTACCAATACAACGTGGGCATTTTCGAGATGCTGGAGAAGGACACTTATTCCGACTTGAATACGTTTCGACGTCGCGATCAGCGGGTCTTCGTCGCCAATCTATATCGGCAGGATTTCCTGACCAAAGGGTATACCGCGCAGCTCAGTTTCCATGCGAACATGGATGAGGGCGGTTTGCATTATGACGAGAATAATGTCATTGCGCGTCCTGCGCCGATCGGGACCGTGATGGAACATGACGTGAACGCGTTCTATTTCGGCTGGGCCGGTGACGGACATCTCGGACGCTTGAATATTAATCACGCGTTTTATCAGGTCGTCGGGAGGGATGATTTTAATGGCATCGCTGGTCGGCCCACTGACATCAATGCGCAGATGTTTGCGCTGGAACTCTCTTACGACCACGATTGGATACGCTACAAAGGATCGTTCTTCTATGCGTCCGGTGATGACAATGCGGAAGACGGTACCGCGACGGGGTTTGATTCCATTTTGGACAACGCGAATTTCACCGGCGGCCCGTTCAGTTATTTCGTGCATCAAGGTTTCAATCTGGCGGGCAGTTCCGTTTCACTGAAGACGCGCAACAGTTTACTGCCCGATCTGCGTACCAGCAAAACCGAAGGACAGGCGAACTTCGTCAATCCCGGTGTGATCGTGTTGGGGGTAGGCACTGAGATGGAACTGACACCGAAGTTGCGCAGTTTCATGAACCTGAATTACCTGCGCTTCGCGGAGACGGACACGATCAAAACGGTTTTGCTCACGGATAAGATTGATGGAGAGATCGGTTTGGATTTGAGCGTGGGGATTCAATATCGACCTTTGTTGACCGACAACATCATCATCTCGGCTGGATTCGGCACGTTGATTCCCGGAAAAGGATACGAAGATATTTATCGACGAAATACTCAACCCGTTGTTGGCTACGGATCCAACCAAACGGGCAAAGCAGATGATTTTCTTTACAGCGGTTTGTTGGCTATCACGTTCACTTACTAAAATGCGTTTTGTGAATTCATCGAAGTTGGCGCGGAGGTTGGTCGCGGGGACATGGGCGTTCATGTTCTTGCTCACCGCGATGGCAGGGCAGGGGAAAGACGCCGGATTTGGTCCGTCCATCTCTGTTCCGCACGAGGCCGCCAAACCCGCTTCCGAGAAAATTAAAAGCCACAGTCTCATCGACCAGACTCCGCAAGAGGCAATGAAGAAAAGCCTCGGCTGCCTGGAATGTCATGCCGGCAGCGAAGATATGCATGCTTCACCCAACGTGGTGTTGGGTTGCACGGATTGTCATGGCGGAAATCCCATTCCCGGCCTCACTCAACGTCTCGCGCACGTGCTTCCGGAGAACCCGCTCTTTTTCCAATCCTCGGCGAATCCCGCGGACTCCAGTGTTCTTCTGAATCACGAGTCGCCGGAATTTGTTCGGTTCGTGAACCCCGGCGATTTGCGTGTCGCGGAGCAATCCTGTGGGTTGTGTCACCAAAAGATTATCGATCACGTGCAGAACAGCATGATGAATCACGGCGCGATGCTCTGGGGCGCGGCGCTCTACAATAATGGCGCGGTGCCGCATAAAAACTATCGCTTCGGACAAGCGTATGGCGCGGATGGCGTGCCGTTGCGCCTGGAGAACCCGACACCCGTCACACCGGAAGATACAAAAGAACACGGCATCCTTCCGTTTCTCGATCCGCTGCCACGCTTCGCCATTGGTCAGCCAGGAAACACGTTGCGTATCTTCGAAAAAGGCGGATCCAAACAAACTCCGCTCGGCATTCCTAATCGCGAAGAAGCGCCCGGTCGTCCGGCGCGGCGATTGTCTGAACGCGGCTTGGGCACGCTCAATCGCATTGATCCCGTTGTTTTGAATCTCCAGAAGACGCGACTCCACGATCCGCTCCTCGGTTTCATGGGATCGAACGATCATCCGGGCGATTACCGTTCGAGTGGTTGTTCGGCTTGCCATGTCGTTTATGCCAACGATCGTTCGCCGAGCAATTCCGATTGGTGGAGCAAATACGGCCATCAAGGCCTGAGTTTTAGCGGCGACAAGGCGATCTCGAAGAAAGAACGGGGACATCCGATCAAGCATCAGTTCACACGCTCGATCCCAAGCAGCCAATGCATGAATTGTCACATGCACCAGGGCAATTTATTTGTGAACCCGTTCCTCGGTTACACCTGGTGGGATCAGGAATCCGACGGCGAATTCATGTATCCAAAGGAACAGAAAGATCCGACCGAAGAAGAGATGCATGCTTCGTTGCGTAAGAATCCTGAAGCCGCCGCCGCTCGCGGTCTCTGGGGCGATCTCGATTTCCTCGAAAAAGTTTCCGAGCTGAATCCGAAACTGAAGCAGACGCAATTCGCCGATTATCACGGACACGGTTGGATTTTTCGCGCCGTGTTCAAGAAGGATCGGAAAGGTGAGTTGCTCGACCTCGATGATAATAAAATCTCGCACGACGACCCCGATAAATTTGCGAAGGCGGTTCATCTGAAAGACATCCATCTGGCGCGCGGCATGCAATGCGTCGATTGCCATTTCGAAGCGGATGTTCATGGGAACGGAAATCTGTATGGCGAACCCCGCGCGGCGACGACGATCGAATGTATCGATTGCCATGGGACGGTAGACAAACGACCCACGCTGGTTACCACTGGCAACGGTGGAAAGGTTGACCTTGGCAAGACATCCACACCGTTCGGCCCGCGTTTTGAATGGGAAGGTAAAAAGCTTTTTCAACGTTCCATGATGAGTCCAGATCGACGCTGGGAAATTCCGCAGACACTCGACACCGTTGATCCCGGTTCACCGCATTACAACGCCAAATCTGCTTACGCCAAGACGCTGCGGCGCGATGGCAAAAATTGGGGGAACGCCAAGCTCAATCCGAACTGTCCACGTGATGAGCAACTCGCACACGAGGATAAGAACGTTTCCTGCCAGGTTTGCCACACCTCGTGGGCGACGAGTTGTTTCGGCTGCCACTTGCCGATGAAAGCGAATACCAAAGTTGCGTTGAACAAGTACGAAGGGACCACCTCGCGCAATTACACCTCCTACAATCCGCAGGTGATTCGCGATGACGTGTTCATGCTCGGTAAAGACAGTTCGGTGAAAAGCAATCGCACGGCGGTGATCCGTTCTTCGAGCGCGGTTGTCGTCGGTTCACAAAATGCGAATCGCGAATGGGTCTATTCACAGCAACAAACATTTTCCGCGGAAGGCTACAGTGGTCAGGCATTCAATCCGCACTTTGCCCACACCACCAGCGGTCGGGGCACGACGAAGAACTGCACGGATTGTCACATCTCAAAAGAGAACGACAACAACGCGATCATGACGCAGTTGCTTGGCCACGGAACCGGCACGGTGAATTTTTTCGGACGCTACGCTTACGTCGGGTGCGGCAAAGATGGTTTGTATGGCGTCGTTTGGACGGAACAGGAAGAACCGCAGGCGGCGATTGGGAGTCACCTGCAGAAACTGGCGTATCCCAGGAATTACCAGCAGCATGAAGCCGCCAAGGGTGAGTTGAAGGAAGCTTATCACCACGATGGAAAAGAGATTCTCGACCTGACGTTGCGTGGCGAATATCTCTACGCGGCCAGCGGCAAAGACGGCTTTGAGGTGTTTGACGTCGCCAATATTGATCAGAAAGGTTTCTCCGAACGCATTGTTTCCTCACCCGTATCGCCGCTCGGTCAACGCACGTATGTTCGCACGAAATACGCCACGTCCGTCGCATTGCCGAGCACGCTGGCGCTCGATCCTGCACGCACCCGCCTTCCCGAAAACGAAGAGCAACCGATTCACATGCTCTACGCTTACGTTTATGTAACCGATCTCGAAGAAGGTCTGGTCATCGTAAATGTCGCCACGCTCGTGGACGGCAATCCCGAAAACAATTTCCTCAAAGAGAAAGTCGTTTTCAATCCCGATGGGAAGCTCAAGGGCGCACAGCACTCGTTTGTCGCGGGCCACCTGCTTTACGTTGTTGCCGAAAAAGGATTGTTCGTCATCGACATCAACGAGCCGACGAAACCCAAACTCGTGGGCGAATTAACGGATGGCTCTCTTAATAAGCCGCGCGCGATCGGTGTCCAATTTCGCTATGCCTTTGTGACCGATGCGGACGGATTGAAAGTCATCGACATCACGCAACCGGCGAAACCGATGCCGGTGAAAGATGCCGTCGTGAAATTGAAAGATGCGCAGCGTTTTTATCTGGCTCGCACCTACGCCTACGTTGCGAATGGTGCGGATGGCCTCGCGATCATCGACATCGAAAAGCCCGAACATCCTAAGCTCGATCAAATGTTTAACGCGGACGGCGCTTTGAATGATACCCGCGCGGTGCAGATCGGTTCCGTCAATGCCTCGATGTTTGCTCTGGTCGCAGATGGGAAGAACGGCTTCCGTGTCCTGCAGCTTATTTCGCCGGACACTGTTCCCGGCCACATGGGTTTTAGTCCAAGGCCGAATCCCAAGCTGATTGCGACCTACCGCACCCATGGCGCCGCGTTGGCCGTCTCACGTGGATTGGATCGCGACCGTGTCGCGGACGAAACTGGAAATCAGACGGTTGTCTTCGGTCGACGGGGAGCGCGTCCGTTTAACGCGGCGGAAATGATGTCGTTCTATAAAGCCGGTACCGGTGAAAAGAAAAACGAGTCCATTTACCAGGTCGAAGATGTTGTTTCCGTGGACGGTCAACTCGCGACGAAGTCAGGCAAAACGATCAAGCCCTCTCTAGGCTTCAACTCTGAGACAAATGCACCGAGCCCGAAGATTTACCCGGAGCGACTGATGCGCCGTGGGAAGTAATTGCTGGATGGTAAAGAAAAAGGCGGACCGAAGTCCGCCTTGCTAATTTGATCCGGTCGCGGGTTATTGCGCGACAGTCACCGATAGATCTTTCCAATTATCCATGCGGTCGCTGTAAAGTGATTCTCCGTTGTCTTTAAGAAACACGCGGCCTTCGATACGCTGAAAGCCTTGATCCAATTTGTCTGCTTGATCGCTCACGACCTCCACGGTCTGGCCGGGCGCGATTTGTGGGACAGTGCCGCTGCCTAACGATTTGCCGCCGCCATCATAGACAAATTCATACGCAACGTTCTGGAGCGTTTCTTTGGTAAGGTTCTTTACCTTCATCACTGCTTTCCAGCTTTGATGGGCGATAGGTTTTCCCGGGACAGCGTTGATTGCGGTCACCGCAATCTTATTGCCGGGGGAGGTGGACGGTTTGAGGCTCGGGTCATAGGCGATGGACGGGCCGGTTTCGCAGCCTGTGAACGCAGTAATGACGAGGGCACCGAACAGGGCTAAGAGAAGGGTTGGTTTCATAGAATCCATTTTTGTTTTTGACTGGGCATTTTTTAGCCTAGGTTTTTGTAGGCGTGTTGTCAAACCTAGTCTATTAGAGATTTGGTGCTCTTTGAATCAGGGTTCTTACTTGTCGCTTGTCACAAAAAACCTCTGGAACTAGTCTCCGGTTCATGGATTCCAGCGCCCCGCGTAAACTTTCCCTAATTGATTGGTGCATCATCTTCGTTGCTGTCGTTGGGTTTGCCTTCGATATCTACGAACTGCTGATGTTGCCGCTGATTGTGAAACCAGCCATCGCATCCCTAAGCGCGCCTTTGATTGAACAAGCGATCGCCAGCGGGGCGACCGCCGCTGACGTCCAGGCACTCTGGTTGCCCGGTGGTAGAGAATATGTGCACTGGGCGAGATTGCTGTTTTTCGTTCCAGCGTTGGCGGGCGGGGTATTCGGATTAATCGGCGGTTATTTGACCGACCGACTTGGTCGTCGCCGGGTTTTGACGTGGAGCATTTTGCTTTACGGTCTCTCCGCTTTTGCCGCTGGATTTGCTACCTCACTCCCCCAACTGCTTTTCTTGCGTTGTCTCGTGTTCGTGGGCGTCTGCGTTGAATTCGTGGCCGCTGTCGCCTGGTTGGCGGAGCTGTTTCCGAACCCGGAACAGCGTGAGCGCATTCTCGGATACACGCAGGCATTTTCCTCGGTGGGCGGCTTCATGGTAGCTTTCGCCAATAAGGAATGCATCGCGTTTGCGGCAAGTTTACCCGCCATTCACGCAGCTCACGAGGCTTGGCGTTACAGCTTGATCTCAGGTCTTCTTCCCGCCATTCCGTTGATGATTATTCGTCCCTTCCTCCCGGAATCACCGCTTTGGCAGGAAAAGAAAGCCACTGGCACACTTAAACGCCCCAGCTTTCTGGAGCTCTTCCAGCCTGCGTTTGCCCGTGTGACAATCGTCACCACCATACTATTCGCCTGCAGCTATGCTTTAGCTTTTGGTGCCATTCAACATCTGCCGCAAATAGTCCCTGGTTTTGCTGACGTAAAAAAGCAGGTGCAAGAAGCCCAGGAGAAAATGATCCGCGACGCTACCGAACAGAATAAACCAAAACTCACGCCAAAAATTTTGGCGATCACCGGTAAAAGGATAGAAGAGGAGACTGCGGCCCACGTTCAGTTATGGCAGGAGACGGGCGGTCTGGTCGGGCGCATTATACTCGCCATCCTGGCCGTGAAAATTGTGAGTCGCCGCGCGCTCTTCCGAACCTTTCAAATTCCAGCGTTGGTTTGTGTGCCTTTTGTCTTTTGGTGGATTTCGAAAAACCTCGGGATCGAAGGGAAACTCGACACGACTAAATGGTTTGTGTTCTCTGCCGGGCTGGTGACCGTCGCCCAATTTAGTTTCTGGGGCAATTATCTGCCAAGAATGTACCCGGTTTACCTGCGCGGAACGGGCGAAAGCTTCGCCGCGAATATTGGCGGACGCGTCTTCGGAACTTCTGCGGCCTGGATCACCTTGACTCTCGCTGCATCTATTCCGCCGAGTCCTGCTAAAATCGCATTGATGGGAGCGATCGTTGCCGGTAGCGCCGCTCTCATCGGGGCCATTGTGACGTTCTGGCTTCCGGAACCGCCAACTCACGACAACGCGGCGAAATAGCGACCGTCATTAGAACCCAAACATATGAATCCACCGATGGTCGACGATACCCAGCAAAGGAAAGACAAAGATCAGATCAAGCTCCTGGCGGTATTCCATTTCGTTGGAGCCGGATTGGCTCTGCTCGGGATTGGTTTCCTGTTTCTGCATCACATGTTCCTTAGCAAGATCATGGCGAATCCGGGCATCTGGAAAGGACAGGCCAACGGTCCGCCGAAAGAATTCTTTGAGATGTTTATCTGGTTTTACGTGCTCATGGGTGTGTGGTTTGTCGTCTCCAGCATTCTGAATGTCATTTCCGGTCTCTTTCTCTTAAACAAACAACATCGGATGTTTTCTCTCGTTGTGGCGGGGATTAACTGCCTGCATATGCCGCTTGGCACGATCCTCGGCGTCTTCACCTTGATCATCCTCATGCGCGACTCCGTAAGGAGCCTCTATTCGGAAGAAAAGTGAGAAACTATGGGTTCTCCGTTAACCCGTTGGAACGGTGTCGTTCCTACTCGCATTTTCCACGGAAAATCATATAACACACTTCAATGACAACGCTTTGAGTGGACCATTTTCTGGAAAATGGAGGCGCTAGAAGCCTTTGGACGGACAGATTTCTGGAAAATGAAGTGCTAGAAGGCTTCGAGCGGCCGGATTTCTAGAAAATGAGGCGCTAGAACGCTTCGGACGGTTGGATTTCTGGAAAATGAAGCGTTAGAAGGCTTCGAGCGGTCGGATTTCTAGAAAATAAGGCGCTAGAACGCTTCGGACGGACGGATTTCTGGAAAATGAGGCGTTAGAAGCCTTCTAACGGTTGGATTTCTAGAAAATGGAGCGCCAAAAGTTCATCGACCGTCGTTAAACGAACTTTTGCAGCGACTTTCCGCCTGTTAGACAACCTTTTGGCGGTGACGTAGCTTAAGAGCAGTATGGCCATCGCCCGTCAGCCGGTGGAGGAGGTTCGTAGCGTGCGGCACACCAAGCGTTATGTCGGCAAGGTTGTCTACATGTATGCGTATGACCTCGCCTACGAAATGGCCCGTCAGCCGATTCGAGAATTGCTCGGCCAACCCGTGGCGCAGTTCTCCGTGGACGCCAGTCGACGCAGTCCGCGGCATCTCTTTTTCTATCGCCCCCAAATGGTTCGTCTTCCACCGATGGAACGTCTCGGACCTAATGGTCGGGTCCTGGTGGAGCGTGCAATTAAAATCCTGCCCGTCGGTGCGATCAGCATCACAGTTTCAGTCCCATTTGAAGTCGATACCATCGAAGATCTTGTTTGCTACCACGACCTGGAGTTTAACAACGGGGCACTCAATCAGGAGGTGCGGCAACTCGCGGAAGAAGTTCGTCACGAATTAGATAAATATTGGGTGCGACCCGTTCCGCACTTAACCGATGAGGAGGCTTACACCGTTTTCTGTGTGAACGCGCCGCTCATCTCCGAGGATGGAACCGCCATCACGACCGAAGACTGGCTGCTCGCTCATCGACGCGAGGTCGCCTCGTTGCTCACGCAGGAGGACGACATTTATCATTTGTCCCGGCAGGAAGCCGACGAATCCACCGGACGTTATCTCAGCTATTATGAAAACGATTTGACGGTCGTCGACTGGGACGCTGCTCTGGTGATTGAAGAACCGCAGAATTTCGACGAAACGCTTTACGTGATGGAACTGGCGAATCTTCAACTCGCCGAACTCGAAGCGTACGATCGGATTCTCGATGATTCACTGGAACGTTCCTACCGCGATTTGAGCGATCGTCGTCGTCGGGGCAGTAAACATGTGATGCGTGAGTTGCGGGAAATTCGCATCGACCTAGCCCGCTTCAGCGATGAGCTCTCGAACATCACGAAGTTTTTTGGCGACTGGCATCTCGCGCGCATTTACGAAAACATTTCCGCGCGATTCCATCTGGCGGATTGGCATCGCACGATCGACGAGAAACTGAAGACGCTCGACGACCTTTATCAATTACTCAATCAGGACATGAACACTCGTTGGATGTTGATCCTCGAAGTGACCATTGTGCTGCTCTTCGTCATCGATCTCGTGATGCTCTTCGGTGGATTGCGGGCGCACTAAGCAAAAAGCGAGGGTTTCGACACGAATTGCACAGATTAACACGAATTTTAAGACTGAACAGAACGGCATTTGAAGTTGTTCCCTCTGGAATTGGTGAAAATCTGTGTAATTCGTGTCGAAAAAAATAAAACGCTTCTCCACCTCAGAGCGTGAGGTTCTTCTACGAAGCGATCTTCCCTAGGGCATTTGCGGAGCTTGATTTCCTCGGGATGCCTGCGTTGCAAGATCAACTTCTCGAACGATCTTTTTTGTAGATATCCAACTGCGCTGTGACCGGCGCCCAGCGAGAAAGCACTTCTCCCTGGAAAGACACAAACCGAAGCAATATGGAGGCACAATGTTATGGCATCGGACAATGCAACTTTCGAAGACAAATTAGCACTCGGTCTTGGCTGGTTCAGCATCGGCCTGGGACTGGCGCAAATCCTGGCCCCTCGCAAAGTCTGTAAAAGCATTGGTGTTCAAAAAAACACCGGACTGATGCGGACCTTTGGCGCTCGGGAAATCAGCACCGGCTTCGGGATTCTCACCCGGAAGAAAACTGGAGCGTGGTTGTGGGGGCGGGTCGCTGGCGATGCGCTCGACCTGGCGTGCCTCGGTGTCGCTCTCACCTCGAGAAAAACCCGGAA
>JAQGOU010000225.1 GCA_028293445.1 Verrucomicrobiales bacterium
GCGATAAATTTAAATTTATCGCCGTCCGGCGATGGATTTCGTCGATAAATTATTATTTATCGTCAGTCGGCAGTCCCGATTGTCGTTAAATTTAAATTTATCGTCAATCGCCAGTAGCTTTTGACGATATTTTACCACTTTTGGCCTTCGCATCGGCATTTCGGGGCTTAATTAGCCCGAAAAACGGCCTCGGCCGCTACTTTTCGCATCACGAACTCTTCAGGGTCGCTTTTCCGTCCTTCAGAACCCGAAAAAGGCAAAAATTCCCTCAAAAAAGGTCACGGATTTGAAATTATTTTTAGCCTGTTTTTGTAAACCATTCAAAACAAGCCACTTCCAACTAAAAATAGTTTTTAGGCGCGCAGCCGAAACCTGACAGCTGGGTTGATAGGCTCGTTTCATTCAAATCATTGGTTTGAATGGCGAAGAGATACTCGCGGGTGGTCTGGGAATCAGCATCGTTTGATGCCGATTTTCATCCGAACCACATAAACAGCGACCTCTTCGGCCCGAGTCAGAATGAAAGGTAAATAGAATGAAAAATACATTAGCAACTACAATAATGGGTCTCCTGATCGCACTCGCGTTGGCGATACAGGGCGCAACGACACATGGTCCAACGCTTAACCTCCTCCACTTCCCGCTGTTAGTGTTGGTAGCCATCTATACAGCGGCGATGACGGCGTTGGCCGCCTACGAAGCGGGCAAGCAAACCTTGCGCGAACTTCGCACGGCGCTCACCAGTGTTGTTACCGATGCCCGCGACCTCGCGTTTCTGGCCCGGGATATTCTCAAGCCGAGGTTCGGCCGGAAATATTCCGAGGCGTGGAACACGGTCGGGTTCGTCGATTCGCTTGATGTCGCCGAGAGCGTCAACGAGCTGATCTTCCTGCTCGAACGTATCGTGGCGTTCTTCACGGCCAATCCCACGCTGGAAGTGGCGTCGCAGAATATTACTGCGGCTCACATCCAGGTGGTATTGGACGGGTTGAAAGCAGCGGGCAAAGCGGTGAGCGATCAGGAAACCGTCGTGGATAACCTACTCGTCGTGCGGAATGAGAAGCTCGACGCGGTGCGTGCGGCGTTGCGTGGATTGTTCGATGAGTTGAACAATCAACTCAATCCGCTTGATCCGCGTTGGAAAGCATTCGGCTTCAATCTCCCGGGTGCGGATGCGACGCCGGATGTGCCGGAGAACATCACGGCGATCCTGATCGGACCGTCGGCGGCGGCGTTGAAGTGGGGCGCCTCGGCTCGTGCGGGTCATTACCGCGTGTGGCAGCGAGTCATCGGCGTGGATGCGGAGCCGGTAGCGGTTGGTTCACCAGCGGATCTCGATTTCAACCTCGAGAACTTGCCGACGGCTTCGACGGTGGAGATCTACGTCTCAGCCGTGAACAACGGCGGCGAAAGCCAGTTGTCGGAGAAGGTCACGATTGCGACGCACTAAAGCTGGAGTTCACGCTTTAGCGTGCGGGAAAGGGGGACAACCTAAAGGTTGAACTCCAACAAGCCGCCCGGGAGACCGGGCGGCCTTTTTCTTTGTTAAGCTTTAGCGGCTCACGGATAGAGCAGATATTTTTTCCGCAGCGCTTTGAACGCCTTCAGACCCGGTTCCCAGGTTTTGCGAATCTCTTCTTCGGAAACGCCTGCGATGATCTGCTGCTTGAATTCCTTTGTGCCCGCCAGTTTGTCGATGCTCCCCATTTGTTTGCTATAGCTCGAATCGAAGAACTTCTCTTTCTCGGGATAGGCTTTGTAGGTTTCCATCATCCAGCTCAAATTGATCTGCCGTTTCTTGCGCAACTGCTCGACGTCGTAATTGCGAAGGTCCAGTCCGTAGCAAACTTCGTTCTGGTGCAGCGGCGTCTCGCTCATGCCGGGGATGCCGACGGGTGTGAAACTGAAATCATATTTTCCTTTCAGCTTTGGCGCACCGAGCACGGTGAACGGCATGTAGGTGCCGCGGCCAAGGTTCAGGATCGTTCCTTCGAAGAGACAGACGCTCGGGTAGAGCATCACGGATTGCGGCGTGTTCAGATTGGGCGAGGGATTCTTGGGCAACACATACGGCATGTCACGGTTGTAGTTGGCCAGTTTGATGACGCGGAGTTTGCATTTCAGCTTATTGGTCATGGTGATCCAACCCTCGCCATTAATCATCTGCGCGAATTCGCCAATCGTCATGCCGTGCGCAATGGGAATCGGAAACTGTCCGATGCCGGATTTTAGATTCATATCCAGGATCGGGCCATCGACCAGGTAGCCGTGAGGATTGGGGCGGTCGAGGACCATCATCTCTTTGTTGTTCTCGGCGGCGGACAGCATCATGTTCCGCAGCGCGTTGATGTGGGTGTAGAAACGGACGCCGACGTCCTGGAGGTCGTAGATCAGGATATCGATGTCGGCGAGGTCTTCTTTGCTCGGCCTGTTCTTTTTGCCGTAGAGGGAGATGACAGGGATCCCGGTTTTCTCGTCGATCTCGTCGCCCACCTTTGCGCCGTTGCTGGCGTTGCCGCGGAACCCGTGCTCGGGCCCGAAGATCTTCACCACTTTAACGCCCATCGCCAACAAGGTGTCGACGCTCGGCTTGCCGTCGATAATGGAGGATTGATTCACCATCATGCCGATCCGTTTGCCTTTCAGGTGGGGCACATACTTTTGCGTCTGGTCAGCACCGGTGATCAACGTTTTGCCGAAAGAGGAACACTCCAATGTGAGTGCCAATAGCAGGAGGGTCAGACAGGAAACGGATTTAATCATCGCCATAAAAGAATCAGTGTAAACGGTTCGCAGGAGAATTGATTGATGAGTCCGGCGGTAGCAACAAAATAACGTCCGCGCCCGGGTGTTTGCAGCTATGCGGTTTTCGCGGGCGTATCACAGTGGGCGCGATAGACACAAAAAACATACGCGATCAGCAGCACGGGTGAAGCGAAGACAGAGAGGAGAGAAAGCAAAAAGACGACGCCGTACGCAGCATCATTGGCGCTCTTGTCCTCGCGTCGGATTCCACCCATCACGTCAAAGACGACGTGCTCCAGATTCAGCGCGTTCAGGGTAATAATAATCAGCGCCAGTGGGAGCAGAGACGCAACCACGACGATCCCCCACTTCAGTCCCGCGGTCCGATGGAGAAACAGATAAAACAAGGTCACTCGCCACGCGGCAACAATGCCGAGGAACCAGGCATTGACCTCGGCGGCTTGCTTCAGTGGCATGAAACGCTCGACCGGAATGGCATACAGGAGTGCAGGCGGGGCGGTCAGCGTCACGAACAATAAAACATTCTGATAAGACCAGCGCTGAGGCTTGAGTGGATAAATAATAATCCAGAGCAGAAAGGCCATGACAAAGACGTACAGGACGGAACCGAGCCCGATCGATTGCCACAGCTCCGCGCGCGGATTATCCCAGTAGCGACCAATCCCGGCGAGCCACGTAAAGACGAGGCCAAAGAGCAGAAACGCCTTTCGATGCTCGTGCACTGCCGCGCTCACGGGGCGAAACGTGAGGAGACGCAGTTCTTCCATGAGGAGCGTTCGAATCATGGAGAGATTACTGAAAGTTGCATTGCCGGTTTGTTGCGTTCCCGATCTTTCTACCTGTAGATATAAACGGAGAGTCGGCCGCTGTCAGCACGTAAGCTCGGGCTTCTCCCTACGCGTTAATTTCCTTTCTTCACCTCCGAAAGACGGCGCAGAACATAATCGAGTCGCTGCTGCGCCTCGGTCAAGGTCGGCTGGAGTTCCAGAGCCCGACGATATCGTGGCACCGCTTCCTTGAAGTTGCCCTTGGCCATGAAAAGATCTCCGAGCAACTTGTTAAAGATCGCATCCTCTGGCTGCACCTGAAGCGCTTGCGTCAAGACTCTCTCCGCGTCATCGAATCGTTTCAGTTCGATCAGATCGACGGCCATGTTCCGCAGCAACGTTGGATCGCCCGGGCGCAGTTTCAAGGCAGCTTCTTCCTGGGCCAGCGCTTCGGCGGTTTTATGTTGCGCGCTCAAGGCGTAGGCCAAGTTCGCATGGGCATCGACGTATCCGGGCTTTAGCTGAAGGGCTTTTTGATAACATTGAACGGCGTCGTCGAACTGCTTTTTTCCGACGAGCAGGTTGCCGAGGTTGTAATAAACTTCGGCGAAATTCGGACTGACCCGCAACGCCTCCGTATAATGGAAGATGGCCCGATCGGCGTCCTCGCGGTCGTTGTACGCATTGCCAGCCATGACGTGCGCCATGACGTTGCCGGGTAAGACATCGGCGGCATGCTCGAACACCGTGATGCTGTTTTGCCAATAGCGTAATTGTTGTCTGGTCCCAAAAAAACAGGCCGCATTGATCAAAACAAAAATGCCGATGGCGACGACCTGCCCTCCACGACGGAGGGTCGTCGCGAGTTTCCACAGGCCCCAGGCGATCATCATGCCCAGGCCGATCAAGGGAACATACATGTAACGATCCGCGAGAGATTGAATGCCGACCTGCACCAAACCGATCACCGGAACCAGTGTGCCAACAAACCAAAACCAACCGACAAACAGGAACGGCAGTTGTCGCACCTTCCAGATTACGATCGCCGAAATCGCCAGCAGAATCACAACGGCGGTCGTCACCTGCCAGGCCGGCCAGGTCAGCGGGTAGGAATAAAAGATCATCAGCCCTTTGGGCCAGATTGTGTTCTCCAGGTAGCGCAGGTAAGAGATGAAGGTGTTCGCGATGCGCAGGCCAACCGGGAAGGTTTGCGTGTTCGCGACGGCACCTTCCGTTCGTTGCACAAAAAAAGTCACAACACTCGACCCAATCGCCAGGAGAAAAAACGGAGCCTTCTCAAGGACGAGCCGCGAGGGACGAGATTGCGTCGTGTCGTCGGGCGAAAACCTGGACAGCGGCCAGAAATCCAACAGCAGCAATGTAAACGGCAACGTCACGAGCATCGCCTTACTCATCAAACCCAGGGCAAAACAAAGCAGTGCGATTCCATACCAGACGATTCCCCTCGATTGCTTCCCCTCACCTTTCCGATGCACGTAACTGACATAGGCCCAGGTGGTGAGCAGCCAGAAGAAAGTGCTCAGGACATCTTTTCGTTCGCAGACCCACGCGACCGATTCCACATGCAGCGGATGGAACGCGAAAAATGCCGCGACGAAGGCGCTCGGCCAAACGGCCTTCGTCATCTTTCGCAAGAGCAAGAAGAGCAAGAGTGTGTTCGCGACATGAAACGCGACGTTCACGAGGTGATGCGCCCCGGCATTCGGACCAAAGAACTGGCAATCCAACATGTGGGAAATCCAGGTCACCGGATGCCAGTTGAAGGCATAAGAATGCGTGAACGCCCACTTCACCGTCTCCCAATGCAAACCGGCCTGGACATGTGGATTCTGCGAAACGTAATCGGGATCGTCGTAATTGAGGAACTCGTAAGAGCGTACCGGCAGATAGAGCCATAGCGTGAGGATCACCAGAACCAGACCGAGGAAAGCCGGGAGCACCCACATCGAAGGTGGAGCAGCCGTATCAGCTTCTTTAGCTGGTGGACGCTTGGGCATTTTTTTGAGGGTCAATTTCGTCCCAAGGAAAGTCAAGCTGTTCAGTCCGTCGAATAGAGAAGGATGCAGTTGGGAAGTTGCATTATCAGCGATTCATCGTTTTCCCTGCCAGCAATCAAGCTATTTTTCGTTTGCAGAGTTTCGCCGCTGCTATAGCTTCGCCAAAGTTATTTCAAGGTAGGTTTTGTTTCCCAAGGAACCCAAAGAAGTTTATGAAACCAGAAAAGAAAAGCTCTGCTCCAAAGTCCAAGATTGGCAAACCCACCCCCACCCCAAAGCCGACCAAAATTTCCAAGCCTGCCGCAAAACCTGCCGCCAAAACCAAAGTGACGAAAAAGACGCTTTCAGCGCGGGTCGAATCCGCCGTGAAAAAAGTCGGCGCCGTTGCCAAGAAAGTGAAGAGCGCCACGAAGAAGCTCACGCCTGTCGCCAAAGAAGTGGCTGGCAAAATTGAAAAGGCAGTCAAGAAGACCACTCGCGCGGCGGCAGAAAAACGCGGGATCAAGATTCCATCCATTCTGCTCGAAGGCGATGCTCCGTCTACACCCTCGACGCCAGCACCGAGTGGCCCCGGCCAGCGTTATTCTCTCGGACCTACGCCACCGGTTGAACATCTCCAAAGCGAGGGCGAACTGCCGGAAGCCTACGGGACCAAGGAACTTCTTTTAACGGCGCGCGATCCGCATTGGCTTTACGCGCACTGGGATCTCAAGAATGAACAGTTGAGGAAATTCAACGCCCTCTCTGTCGATGGGCATCTGGTCCTCCGCGTGTTCAAAAACCAAATCGCCGGATCGCCGCACAACG
Source organism: Verrucomicrobiales bacterium (assembly GCA_028293445.1). Taxonomy (GTDB): domain Bacteria; phylum Verrucomicrobiota; class Verrucomicrobiia; order Limisphaerales; family JACDHS01; genus CBHWET01. Next base: position 6,359 of record JAQGOU010000225.1, read on the forward strand.
AAACACACGTCCATCCCGAATCACGCAACTGGTTTGTCCATGTCGGCCAGGGTGCCACGAAATACATGGCCGAACTTGGCTATTACGATAAGTCACGCAATTGGGTTTCCATTTCAACATCGCGCGCGACGTTCACGCCGCCGGATGCGTTGTCGGAAGATATCTCGGTGCGATTCGCCACGATTCCAACTGACATGCCGTTTGAGGAGTTGATCAAACTGGTGAAGGCCGCCGTCAGCGAAAACGTGCCGCTGGCCGAAGCGATTCTACAATTGCGCGCGGAAGGATTCAAAAATTTACCAACGCCGGAACAGATTGCGTCGTTGCAGTGGACCCCCGCGCAGGAAAAGGCGCTCGGCTCGCTGATCACCATGGATTCAGTGCGTCGGCTGTGGATTGGTTCACTGGAAATCACCGAATTGATTCGCCGTCAGTTGGCGGAACAAATTTCTTCGATCGGCGCAGCGCAATTGGAACGGCCGAGTTCTCTTTCTGTCACCAGCCTGGCCAGTCCGTTCGGCGGCATGGAAAAGCGCAAGGGATTTTGGTTCAACGTCAACGCCGAACTGATCATCTATGGTGCCACGGAACACGACGCGAGCGTCACGATCGGTGGACGCGAAATCAAACTCCGCCCGGATGGAACGTTTAGCTTCCGGTTTATTTTGCCGGACGGCGATTTTCATCTACCCGCGATTGCAACATCTGCAGACGGTGATGATTCGCGTGCAGCCGATTTGAAGTTCCGTCGCAAAACAGAATACCGCGGCGACGTCGGTGCACATCCGCAGGATCCGAAGATGAAACCGCCAGTGGTCGAAGCCGTGGCTTGATCCGCAAGCTTCCGCTAAAAACTTTGCTCTTGGTTCGTCGCTCGCTAGATTACGCGGAATGAGCGACGAACTCGCCGAGCTTCAACATCGCTACGAGCGGCTGAACCTGCTGTATCAGGTCAGCAATGTCATTCATTCCTCGTTAGAGCCGCAGGAAGCGTTGGGACTCATTTTGAGGGAAGCCGTTCGCATCATGCGCGGTTCGAGCGGATCCATCGTTCTCATCAATCCCAATACTGGTTTTCTGGATATCGAAGCCTCGATCGGTCTCCCTACCAATGCCGCGAAAGTAAAACTCCGCGTCGGCGAAGGCATCACCGGCTGGGTCGCGCGCACCGGCAAAGCGGCTCGCATCAGCGATGTCAGGAAAGATTCGCGCTATGTCATGTTGGGGCGCGACGTGCGATCCGAATTGGCCGTACCACTGGAAGTGAACGGAGAACTTCGCGGCGTGATCAATGTTGATTCCGATCAGGAAGACAGGTTCAGCGAGAGCGACCAGAATCTTCTCCAGGAATTATCTGTGCAGGCGGCGAAGGTGATTCACAACACCTGGCTTTACCAACAACTTCGGCTCAAGGCGCAACTATTTGAGACACTCGTGAGCGTTGGGCAGACGATCAATTCCACGTTGAACCTGGGTGATGCATTGAATGTCATCACCCGGGAAGCCTGCGCCTTGATGAACGCAAAAATGTGTTCGCTGCTGATGCTCGATGATTCCGGGGAGTGGCTGGATCTGCGCGCCAGTTGTGGTGCGGGCGACGTTTACATCAATAAGGCGCGCCTGCGTGTGGAGGAAAGTTTTCTCGGGACCGTCGTGCGCCGCCATAAGCCACTCCAACTCGATAATGTTCAGGCTTCAAGTCGTTATCAAAGTGTGGAAGTGGCGCGCCGCGAAGGATTGGTGGCGCTGCTCAGTGTCCCTTTGATTTTTTCCGGTGAAGCGATCGGCGCACTGAATGTTTATAAAGATTGCGTCTACCACTTTTCCAACGAGGAGGTGCGCATCCTGGCGGCACTCGCCGAGTTGTCCGGCCTCGCGATTGAAAAGGCTCGACTCTACGAGCGGGTGGTCGATGTCGAAGAACAGTTGCGACAAAACGAAAAGCTTTCCGCCCTTGGGCTGTTGGCGGCCGAGGTGGCGCATGAAATCCGGAATCCCCTCACCGTGATGAAGATGATGTTTCATTCACTGGATTTGAATTTCCCCGAATCCGATCCGCGCGCCCGCGACGCTCAAATCATGGGCGAGAAAATGGAACATCTGAACAAAATCGTGGAACAGATTCTCGATTTCGCCCGCAACTCGGAACCGAAACTGGTTTCGTTGGATGTGAATCAATTGATCGATGATCTCGGCCTGCTGGTGCGCCACAAATTGCGCAATCAAAATATCAATCTGGTCCGAAAGCTCTCGCCCGGATTACCGATGATCTGCGCCGACGCCACGCAGTTGGAACAGGCCTTTTTGAATCTGACTTTGAACGCGGTGGAAGCGATGCCGAAGGGTGGAACCTTAACCATTTCCACCGCCGTGGTGCAGCGGGGTAAAACCTCCGAAGCACTGCAAATCGAATTCAAAGACACCGGTGAAGGGATGTCCGATGAACAACAGGAAAAGCTATTCCGTGGCATTCTAAACACCACGAAACAAAAAGGAACCGGTCTCGGACTGGCCATTGTGCAGCGCGTCGCGGAAATTCATCGCGGAAAACTAAAAATCCAGTCGCAGCCCGGCAAAGGCACGAGCATTTCCATCCTGTTGCCATGCGACCTGTCGGAGATCGGTTAATCTTCGATTGAGTCCCCAGCATATTCGTATATCACGTCCGCTAAATGAAAAAGCCGGCTGGTTCCCCCCGGCGGCTCTGTAACGGCGGCTTGTATTGCACACTTGATTTTTGACGCTGACCTCAACATTCTTTTCCGCGAAAGCGAGACCGTTCGTCGGGCCTCGGGACGCAATTCCAAATAACAGGATGAAACTTTATATCACTCGTGATGGTCAGAAAATGGGTCCTTACACAATCGATGAAGTGCGCATGCATCTGCGATCGGGGATGATTAAATCAACCGACCTCGCCTGGTATTTGGGCATCCCGGACTGGATCCCTCTTTCCTCCATTCCGGAAATCGGCGATGTCCAACCTCTGGCTCAGTCTCAGTATCAACCCCCATCTTCACTGACCCTGCAGAAACCACCAACGCCATCCTACGTGGAATCAGCGCCGCCGTTGCTGACCTCCGTCGCACCAGCCAAAAAAAATAAAGCGCTAATTGTTATCACGATGCTGGCGGCGGGCATTATTGGGCTCGTCTGTCTCATGCTGACGATTGGAGCGCTCGCCGATGGCGGCCCGCACAGACATCCATCGATACCTCTGCTCATCCTCGGTTTCTTTGGCACGGCAGCGGGATTTGTTTTTGCTGCCCAAATGATTGGTTTGCTGAATCAACGGGTTAACAGCGCCGTGTGCGAATGTTGCAATCAAAGAGGCCCCACCATGAAAGTCACCCTTAATCGCCACATCGGCGCCGTGCTGTTGATGTTCCACCGGTCGAGAAGCGGAGCGTTCTGCAAACCATGCATTTCCAAAACATTTTGGGAATACACCTCGATCACCGCCCTTCTCGGTTGGTGGGGGATGTTTTCGTGCATCATCACGCCAGTTGTTTTAACCAATAACGTGATCAGTTATGCGCGGAGCTTTTTCATGTCCAAGAAGTAAAGGGCGTCATTTGAACACGCCTCTGTTTTGGCAAAGGCAGGCACATCCAGAAACACACTAAGGGCGCGGATCGACCACCTGCCCCAGAAAAAGGCAAGCGCCGCTCGCACGATGCTGAATGGCGAAAACGAACGGGCGATCCACATTCACGTGAATGGGGCCTGGTGAGGGACTGGACCCACCGTTTGACAGCGTTACTACAGCCGTGGCCGCCGCTGCTTCGGTCCCCTGTTCATCCACCACAATGAAGGTCTTATGGAAAACGTCCTTGATCGCGAGGTAATCGTCTGGCCGACGAATTGCCATTCCGCTGAAGTCCGCGGTTCCAAAGGGCTCATCGAACGCGGTCTTCATCCC
>JAQGOU010000239.1 GCA_028293445.1 Verrucomicrobiales bacterium
TTCCGGGTCGTGAGGAACTACAAAACTTATTGCTGCACCCATTTCACTGCATCAGCGACCACGATGAATCCTGAAGTGGTCCAGAATGAGAGTTTAATGGTGTTGGCGCCAGCGGCCATATTGTGGACTCCCTGCCCAACCCACTGGCCACCGGTCAACTGCTGGTTCACACTAACTGTCGAACTTCCGGCAGAGGTCGAGATCGAGTAGGGCGCTGTGGCCGAACGATTCGAACCCGCTGGATACCACACGTAAACCGCATAGTTACCGGCTGCGGGAAGACTCGCATTCCACACCGCCTGATCGCTGGCAGGCGACGTAGAATGAAAACGATAATCCGCGCCATTTTTATCGGTAGCCGACGTTCCCGTTGCCCATCCGGTCGAAGCCGTGAAATTAGCACTGGAATTGTCGACGACAATCGTTGCCGTACCGCCGCCCTGGCAAGTGGTCACCGGGTGTCCACCGTTTTGATTGACCCAATAACTGATCGGGCCGCCGCACGAACCGGAAAACGGATCGTCATGCGTGAAATTCGGGCCGTCAGGATAAACACCGAAATGGAGGTGCAACCCGCTGGAACTTCCAGACGTTCCTACGCCGCCGATTTGCTCACTGCAGGAAATCGAGGCGCCAACGCCCTTCGTGGTCACGGAGCCAGCAGTCATGTGCATGTACCACGTGTGAAAATTAGGACTGCCACCGTGATTGATGACAACGTGATTGCCAGCGCCACCGCCAGCAGTGCTACCGACAAAGCCGTCACCGAACCCATCTACCTTCTCCTTCAGTGTTCCGTTCGCAGCGGCAAAGATGGCTCTGCCACGAGGACCTCCGGAAAAGTCGGTTCCATTATGATTGTCGTATGTGGACGAGCCGCACGCCCAATCCGTCAGAGGGCCGGACGCACGATTATCATCGTAGTAATAGTGAACGGATGTATCAGAAGACAATGGCAGCCGAAACAACGGGCTCGACTGGGCAAATGGCACTGCGAACAATGCCGCACCAATCAGTCCGGCGTACAACAACTGAACTCTTTTTTTCATTTCGATTCCTTTATGGGTTTATGTTTTGGTGTTGTTCAGGGCAATGTGGCTTCCACCATTTTTCCGTCCGCGGTTTGGCAGACGAAACTTTGGCCTTCGATTTTCCATTGGGGCTGGGTGCCGTCGGCAAGTTTAACCGGCTTCGCGTTACCGCTGCCGTCAAATTTCAATCCCCACGTCTGCTCGCGGTCTCCTTGTTTGAAATCGTAAATAAACCACTGGCCGTTCTTGGACCAAAGCGTGTGCGGGCTATAAGGCGTCGGAACAAAGTTTTCGTCGACACTCTCCTGTCCCAGGTTTGTGATTTGCACCGGAGGCTCGCCCGGATTGCGGATAACCCAGAATGAGGCAAGTCCGCTTCGCCCACCGCTGACAAAGAGAATGTTCTTTCCGGTCGGATCATAGACGGGCATGACGTCGTCAAAGGTCCCGTCCGTGAGAGTGGTGACTTTGCTGGTCGCCGGATCAACCACCGCTACCTGCAGAACGCCCGGCATCATGTTGGGACGTCCGGGGGGAACTTTGGCAAAGACCACCGCGCTGCCATCGGGCTTCCAATTTGGATCATACGCTCCGTTAATATCTACGCTTCGATTGCCCTGTAGATCTTCCACGCGCAGTGTCGCGTCGCTGGTGCCATAGGCAATTTTGGTTCCGTCCGGAGAAAACTTCGCGCGATACACACTGGAATCAACCAGACGCTCATGGCCGTTTTCATCCGTGACCCACAAATCGAAACCCGAGGGCGAATCGGTGTTCGGGATGAATTTACTGTCCCGTTGTTTTGCGACCAGCGAACGGGTCTTGCCATTCACCGTGACGGAGTCGTAGGTAAAGATGACCTTTAATTGCGGGGGCCATTCTTCACCAAGATGTTTTCCGGCGATTTGAGTTTTCTTTAAAGAAGCTTGTCGGGCGGCCTCGGAATCTGCGGAACGAGCCTGAGCATTGGAATCAGCGTTGGCCGTTTTATTGGCGGAACGGTCGGAAAGTAACCACAGGGCTAAAATGAACAGCGCGACAACGACAATCCCGATCCATGTCTTTTTGCTGTTCGGATTCTGCGGAGGCTTATTGGGATGAGTAGTGCTCATAGTTTGGCAATTCGCTGTGGGAACAGCGAATGTGGTATCAAACCAGAAGCAAAGTGCGAACCTGAAAAAACCCTGCGAGACTGCCTTAGTTAATTCTAACTATCACGGCCGTTCGGGAGTCAGCGAGCGGATTTCCACGTTTCGATAGAAAACTTCGGCTCCTTCCAATTGCAACGTGATGCGTCCAGCGGTGAGGGGAACCCATTTACCATTGATCATCTGGGAAATATTATTGGCAATATTGTTAGTCTTGCCGTTGATAATGTGGATCGCACTGTCTTCCCGCACGATGACTTCCACCGTGTTCCAGCCTTTATGCTCGTTCATGGGATTGCGCATGACGCGACGAATATTCCCGGATACGCCATGCTCAAACGGAACGCCTCCTTTTGCGGCGGGAAGAAAAATCGGCTGTGCAAACATGTTCGTCTTCACCACCCCAACCGCGTTCGTGCCGACGACCGCGACGAGATTGGTGGTTTTCGGATCCGCACTCGCCGTCACCCGCGTATAAACAGTGTAGATGTCGCCGACATCGCCTTCTTGCACCTGGCACTCCACGCTTTTCGGCCAGACGCCATCATTGCCAATCACGTGATACAACGTGCCTGCATCGCGTTTGTCATTCGGACCATTTCGCGGCGCGAACTTTTTCTTTCCCCATTTATATTCAAAACGAAGGTGGTAATTGGAGTAGTTGTTATCGGTTGAAATATATCCAAAGGGCTGACGGCTATCGGCCAGCGTGTCCTTGTACATATGCACCATGCCATTGTGGACCTGGATCAAATTATTCGGGTCTTCGTTTTTCTTTTTTCCATCAATGACTTTATACCAGCCATCGAGGTTCTTGCCATTGAACAACGGTTGCCAACCCTCTTTCGAAGATTTCGCAGTGCTGTTAGCGCAAAATACTCCTGCGAGCGCAATGGAAAAAAACGCGGTCAGGAATAGTTTGGAAAGGAATTTTAATTTCATTCTAACCACCGAGGGTGGATGGATCAGTGACATCGCCTTTATTGAAGTCGACATAGTCCTCGGTCAAGTCGCACGAGTAAATCACGGCGCTCCCCTTCCCAATGTTTAAATTGATATGAAGATCGAATTCCTTTTGCGCGACCACTTCGCAAAGGCTTTTAAAGGAAGCGCTCGTCGGCTGTCCACGTTTCAAGGAGTACAACAACTTCTTGCTCCCGGACGGGCTATAGGCGACATCCACTTTTTCTTCGACAACGGTTGCCGCGGAATAACCGATGGCATCGAGGATTCGTCCCCAGTTTGGATCGCCGCCGAACCAACTTGTTTTCACGAGGGAACTGTTTGCAACCGCACGGGCCGCGGCATCCGCATCAGAAGCGTTCCGGGCGCCATCAACGCGCACAGTGACAAACCGGGAGACTCCTTCTCCGTCGCGCACAATCATCTTCGCGAGCTCAAGGCAGACGTGGGTCAACGCCGCTTGGAATTTTTCCAGGGCGGAACCATTGCGAATGGTTTTGGTTCCACTCTTGCCGTTAGCGAGAACGAGCACCGTATCGTTCGTGCTCATGTCGCCATCCACCGTAATCCGGTTGAAACTCAGAGCGACGGCTTGAAGCAGCGCTTTGTCGAGGGCCTTCTTTTCCACGGCGGCATCTGTGGTAACGAAACACAGCATCGTCGCGTGCAACGGAACCGATGCAGGCCGAGCGCCCGTCGGACTCATCCCCGGCTGAATCATTCCAGCGCCCTTGCAAGTCCCGCCAATACGCACCGGCTTTCCATCCATCATAAACTCCACGGCGACTTCCTTCGGACGCGTGTCGCTCGTCATAATCGCTTCAGCGACATGATGGCCGTTCTCCTCGGAGTGGTTCAGGAGTGTGGAGGCTTCGGCAATTCCGCGGGCAATATTTTCCATCGGCATCGTTACGCCGATTCGTCCGGTGGAAGCGACGAAGATTTCCGCAGCTGAAAGTTTCAGACTCTTTGCCAGCAAAGCCGTCATCGCTTTCGCATCGCTTAAACCTTTTTTACCAGTGCAGGCGTTGGCGTTTCCTGAATTCACCACCACGGCGCGTGCGATTCCCTTTTTGATGCGTTCGGCGCAAACCTTGACGGGAGCGGCGCAGACCTGGTTCGTCGTAAACATTCCTGCGACGCTCGCGGGCGTTTCGGAAACGATCAGACCTAAATCGCGCTTCTTCCCTTTGTTAGAACCTTTGCCGGTCCCGAGGCGTTTGATATCGCAAAATACTCCGGAGGCCAAAAAACCTTGAGGCGCAGTAACCGAACCGGGAATCGTTTTGAACGGATGTTTCATCAGCAGAAAATAATTAGTGTTGGGACCAGAAATCAAAAACGAAGACGTCATCCATCACGGGACGCAGAATGGCAACAAAGGCTTTGTGCTCCGCAGAATCGGCGTAAGTCTTCAGGTTCTTTTCGCTCGCGAAGCTGAGGATGAAGCAATGTGTAAACCCTTTGTTCCGCTGTTCGGAACTGATATTCGTCCCCCACTCCAAGGAAACGACTTCGGGGATTTTGTTTTTCAACTCACGAAAGGCGCCCTCGACTTTCTTGATCTGCTCGGCGGTGGCGTCGGATTTAAACTTCAGCGTGACGATGTGCCGAAGTTCTTTTGGTGTGGTTTCAGCGAATCCGGTAAAACAAATCAGCGCGAATAAGAGCGCCAGAATTTTTTTCATGCGGGCGCGAGCGTAACAACTGCGCTGTTACAGAGCAAGTGCCTCTCGACAACTCTTACTCATTTAATTCACGCCACTCAGGAGTCACTGCCCATAGGTTGACCGGTGCGACAGATTTGCCAAAAAGCAAAAAGCGGGAACTTCCATCCGCAAAGGTAAAATTGGATCCGCCGATCCCTTCACCCGTGTCACTGTTCGACTGTTTGGTGCGGGAATTGGAATGGCGATTTTGATCGAGCACATACAAATCCTCGGACGTCTCGTAATCGAAATACCAATGGCCATTGGTATAATATTTTTCGCCGAACGAAATGGTTTCCGACGGTTGCAGCACGAGGATTTCTTTCATCGCCATTTCGTTGGTGGCGACCAGTTGCCGCCAATTGCTCGCGTCGCTCAAGGCTGCGCGATAAAAATCGTTCCAACCGTTATAAATATAGCTGCGCGGCGCGGCGTCATATTTCCAGTCATTCGTTTGCGAATTTCCTGTGGCCGGATTAGGGCCGTCGGTGGGACACAATAAAATCTTTTCCGTACTAAAATATTTTTGCAGGCGAGTCGGCCAGCGGTTCGGATGGGCGCGCGGCATGAAGTAACCGTCGTTATCGTCAATGTACATCGCCGTCGACAGGCCGATCTGATGCATGTTGTTCAGGCACGCGATTCGTTTGCCGGATTCCTTGGCGCGGCTCAGCGCAGGGAGAAGCATCGCGGCAAGAATGCCGATGATGGCTATCACGACCAGCAGCTCAATTAGAGTGAACGCGAATCTGTTGAGGCCTTTGGTTGCGCGAGTCTTCATGTCAAAGAAGACTTGGTCCCGCTGCATAAGGTTACAACTGGAAAATGGGGACCGAGGCTGTCTCAGCCGCAGCGCGTGAAATAATCGGGCGGCACCGATCTAACTTCACGCGTTTTGGCTTCTTCGGATCCGCTGCGGCTGGGACAGCCGCGGTCCGGAGCGAAAACGACGCGGATCACTTTGCGAAAGCAACAACGCGCAACGTCCGCCGCCTGCAAATGAACTCCATGATGATCCAACGGGTTTTGGATTAAGAGCGGCAACACGGAACCACCACTCGTTTTTCGGGTAATGGGGGCACAACTGAATTTGTTAAAACCCAAGGACTTATGACATCGCTAAGAATCGTGATCCAACATCGGGAAACAAAACAGTTCTGTAAACACGAAGCGGCCTGGACGAAGAACGAACAAGAAGCCCGTGAATTTCCCAATGCTCTCAGCGCCTTCGATTTTGCATCGGAACGTAATCTCGGTGATGTCGAAATCTTGTTCCGCACCAAACGTTACTATCTTCTGTCGGCTCCCCCAAGCGCTCGACCGGTGGTCCGCGCCTTTTAAAAGACAGACCTGCTGCACTGAATACGCGAGTGACATTCAAACCTGCTGTTTGGTTTCTGCGCTCGGAAAAGCGGAGCCTCCTGCCTGGCCCTTCGGGACTCCCTTTTTAACTGAGACCGGCCGCAATTAGCTCGCGAGGATCTTGTCCATGGCGTCAGAAATCTTTTTCAAGCCCTCAGGAGAATCGGCTCCGCGCTGCTCAGCGATGAACCAACCGTCGTAGCCAATTCCGTCGACCGCTTTCATCACCGCCGGCCAATCGTTGTCACCTTCAAGAAGGTTGACGTCGAAACCTTTCGCCAACCCTGCGTTCTGCATTTTCTTACGGCTGAATTCTTTGATGTGGAATTTCTGAATGCGTTTGCCGAGGACGGGAATCCATTGCTCCGGCCAACCATAACGCAGCACATTGCCAACATCGAAATGCGAACCAATCCACGGGCTTTTGAATTCGTCGATGTAACGCGCCATCTCCAGCGGGCTCAGCAGAAAATTATTCCAGACATTTTCAATGGCGATTTTCACGCCACACTCCTCGGCAATCGGTAGAGCCTTGCGCAGTTCTTCCTGGGAACGCAAGTAGGCATCTCCATAGGAAACGTTCTCGTTCACACTGCACGGGACAAACAAGACTGAACTGGCGCCAAACTTTTTCGCGTCTTGTAACGCCAGTGTCAGGCCATCGAACCCGCGTTTGCGTTCTTCGGCATCGGGGGAGGCGAGATTATGCGCCCAATGCGTATCGCAGCAGACGCTCGGGACCTTCAAGCCTGTCGCTTTGGCAGCGGCGAAAATTTCCTCCCGGTCTGGATGACTCGTCGCTTCAACACCGGCGAAGCCTGCGTTTTTAACGGCTGTAAATTTTTCAAGGATGGAACCCTTCATGGCCACAGTTCCCCACATGATAGCCTTTTTGATTTCGCGCTTTTTTGCGGGTTGAGAAAACGCGGAAGGAACCACTGCCGCCAAAGCGACCGTACTGCCGCTTACTTTCAAAAAGTCACGACGCGAAAAGGAAGAGTTCATGAATGGAGTTGTAAACGTTCCCGTGGCAGAGCGCCAAATTAAATTTCGCCGCGTTCCGTGAGCAGGTTCCAAATAAATCGAAAAGCCCGCGCAAACTCCTGAGGCTTTTCCTTGATCCAACCGGTCACGAATGCTGGCGCAAACCAATCCCCTCGTTCGATCTCCTCTGGATGCAACGTGAATGGGCCCTCCGATTCGCAACGATAAATCCAGACGAATTCATGGCCCGTATCACGACAAGCATCGATTTTGAAAAGCCGTCGAGGACAGGTTTTCATTTCCAATCCGATTTCTTCACGGAGTTCGCGCACAGAGCAAGCATCGTAGTCCTCACCAGTATCCAAATGGCCGGAGGAAGAGGAATCCCAGACGCCGGGATAGGTGTCCTTGGTCATGGAACGTTTCTGCAGAAAGACTTCACCCCGCGAGTTAAACACCATGACATGAATCGCTCGATGTTTGTCGCCGTCGCGATGCACCTCACGGCGCGGTTTCTGCCCGATCACTTCGTCGCGTTCGTTGACCACATCGAAAATCTCTTCACTCATCGTTACGCAAATCTGTGGAATTCTTCGAGCTTTCGCAATCCCGCTCTCTCGCTGAATGCGCTCTTTGGTTCCTCTCGACCTCCGCGCGCAGTTACCGTTCACGGTTCACGTAGATCAAACACTATCCCATCCAGTCTTGCTGTGATTTCCAAGCTGATGCGACGAGATGAAGTATCACTTTCAATGAATAGCGTCCCAACAGTTCAACCAAAATGGATTTGCCTTCGAAGAGGCCAGCGGGCCCGCTTTTCAACACACGCGTGAGCAAAGAAAGCGATCGCTTCACCGTTGCCTCTTTTTCACTCAATGGCATTCCACGCAAAGAACGGATCAATAATTCCACCTCCGGGCCGGAGAGATTCTCCAACGCCTCTCGAAAAACGGTCGCACGCGCGGCGCTGTCAAAACTCGGAGGACCAAAAACATTTGATAACTTCCTCGTAAGCTCATCAGTGCCTGCTCCTGCAAGAGGCGTGGTAGTTAACTCCCGGGAGGCGGAAGTTTGCAGCATCCCCTGCCCATGGGAATTGCCTGAGTTATCTCCACACCTTTTAAATTCGATGGCTAAAGAATGGATCGGATTGGAAGAAGATGTCTTTGCACCCTTCGGAGATTTCACGTTCGCTCCAGGAACACTGAAGGTCACGCCCGCACCGGAGGTTTCATCGATGCAGAATTGCAGCGTCGCGATGACGCGATCGGCTTCCAACCGGACGCCGTGCGGCAACGGTTGGTCTAGAGCCAGGCCCGCTTCGATTTCCTTACGTAACCCGGCGACAACATCTTTGAGCGATTGCATTCCACCGACACTTTAGCATCAGTGACAAAAATGTGAGGCAAATCTTCTCTCTGGGCGAGCTGAGCCGAAAAAAAAGCGGACGCACCGGCGTCCGCCTTGAATGGGTGTGGGAACTTCTATCAGTGAATGCGTTTACTGCGAGGCTCCTGAAATGTTTCCGGTTTCACCTCGCGTCCGCGAATCTCGCCGCGCCATTCGCCGGTTTCCGTTCCGCGCGATTCAATGAATTCTTTAAAGCGCTTCAGGTCCCCTTCGACACGCCCTGAAACGAGTCCTAACGCCTCGGCCGTTTTCTCCAAGGCCCCTTCCGGTTCATAGCCCAGTTGCAGCGTGATGCGCGTCCGATTTAAATCGGCCTGAATAAAACTGACCCGACCAGAATTCTTCGTCCCTCCGATACTCCGCCAGGCGATGCGCTGATCGGGTACCTGCTCAACAATCTCGGCATCCCACTCTTTGGTTTTTCCAGCAATTTTCGCTTTCCAATGCAGGCGCTTGTCATCGAGTTGCTGCACTTCTTCAATTCCCTCCATGAACTTCGGGAATTCTTCGAATTGCGTCCATTGATTGTAAACTGTGCTGATAGGAGCATTCACTTCAATTGATTTTTCAATGATCTCCATAAACCTGTTTCCTCCTGGTTAGTTTCAAACACGAGAACGAACGGAACCAGCGAACTGATCCCGTTCGTTTCGAAATGCCTGAAGCAATTATTTCTGCTGATCTTTCTCTTGTTGTTTCTTTTCAGCTCCAGCGGGTTCGCTCACGTTTGCGCCTGTGCTCTTTGCCAAGGTCTCCGCGGTCTGCAAATGTTCGCGCAGCTTTGGCAGGGTTTGTTGCGCGAAGCTCTTGATGTCGGAATCCTCACCTTTGTTCGCTTCTTTCTCGAAGGCTTTGATGTCCTTTTGATGATCTTTCACCATGTGCTCGACATACATTTTGTCGAATTCAGCGCCGGAGAGACCGCGTAAATGTTCCATGGCGCGCTGATCCTTCTTGCTGACTTCCTTTTCCAGCTCAACCCCTTTCTGTTGCGCAATCTGCATCAACTGTTGATTGGCTTGTTGGTGATCCGTGACAATTTTTTGCGCGAATTGTTTCAGCTCCGGGCTCTGTGCCTTTTCCGCCCCGAGCTGGCCCATCGCCACTTCGGCCATCCCACCTTGTGAGGCTTCTTCGATAAACTTTTTGTCACTGTGCGATAGTTTTGTTTTCTCGCTGCTACCAGTCTTTGTGCCTGTAGCAGAATCAGTGGCGTTCTCCGCGCCGACGATTCCTGTTCCGATCAGTCCTGCCGCAACGATGGCGGCGATGAATGTTTTTGTTTTTTTCATAGTGTCCTTCCGTGTTGAGTTGATCCTGCGGCGCAGAACGCCGTTTCTTCTGGCAAACTATGCGTGAACAACATGCGTTCAATTAGGCTCCGCCCGCTCTCTTCCCTCGGTGAAAATCGAAAAAGAACTCGTTTTTCACCCGACTGGCTGACATTCAATTCCGATGCCCGAACTGGCCGAAGTTGAATTTTTCCGCAAACAGTGGGATTGCGGTTTGAAACAAAGAGTCCTCTCTGTCGATTTACACGCCTCGAAACGAATCTTTCGCGGAACGGAGACGAAACAACTGCAGCAAACTATAACTGGTGCCACCCTGCTCGAATCCAAGGCGCACGGAAAACAAATGCTCTTCCGTTTCTCCAAAGACGCCTGGCTTGGCCTGCATTTGGGCATGACTGGGAAGTTGCGCGTTGAGAAACCCGGTTTCACACCTGAAAAGCATGATCATTTAGTACTGCAGCAAAAGAAGCACTCGCTCGTGTTCCGCGATCCTCGCCTGTTCGGACGCGTGCTCTTCCATATTGGTAAAGATGAACCGGCGTGGTGGTCGAAACGAGCGACCGATCTCCTGTCGAAAGAATTCACGGCGGAATTTCTAGAAAAGCTTTTGCAACGTCATCGCAAGGCTCCACTGAAAGCCGTGCTCCTGATGCAACATCGCTTCCCGGGTGTCGGCAATTGGATGGCCGATGAAATCCTTTGGCAAACGAAACTGAATCCCAAAATGGCCGCGGGCGATGTCAGCCCGACTCTGGCGAAGAAGCTTCACAAACAAATTCAATTCATTTGCGCAGAAGCGTTGCGCATTATCGGCCATGATTTTTCTGACCCACCCGAATCGTGGCTGTTCCAACATCGCTGGCGCAAAGGCGGGCATTGTCCACGATGCGAGTCTTCTTTGAAGCACGCGACGGTCGGTGGACGCACCACCTGCTGGTGTCCGAAGTGTCAACCGGTTGTGGAATAACGCCGCGGCGTGAGCTTCGCTGGACGAGTCCCGTGTCGCACGGCGCCAGAAACCGAAATGTAGTTCAATTCCTCATTGTCCGAAGCCGCGCGCAACAACAGTCCGCCACGACTCATATCCCCTCGCCCGACAAACTCGGATGGAAACAGCAAGCGTTCGCCGAACACTTCGAGCAATACCTCCACATATTTTTTAGTCGCGATACTGCCGAGCAAAACTATCTCGCACGAGGCATCTACGCGTTTCGCAATCCGTCGCGCTTCACGTAACAGCGGTCGACGATAACGTTCGTCCGCTTCATCGATCGGCGTTGTGGAAAAGAGTTCCAATTCTTTGCGCGTCACCGGCGTGGTCACGTCGATTACGCCGCGATTGGAAGTAATCACCAGGGTTCCCGGCACAGTCGGAGGAGCCTGGGCGAATTTTTGTGCGTAGGTCAACTTGCCTCGAAAATACAAACCGCTCAGGAAGGAAAAAACTTCTCCCAGTGGAACCGCTTTCAGACGCAGCCGGCAGGCGAGGTCAAATTGCGCCCGCTCATTGAAGAGCATTTTGGCCCGTTCGCCGCCGAGGTTCGCAGGTGATAACAGGAAAATCCGTTGCACCAACAACTATCGAACGCGACCGACACGTGCGCAACCCATGGATGTTCGTGCGCTATGATCCCATTGCCTTCCTTCCCGGGGAGCGGCATTGATTTCAGTAACCGAACCATGTTGATCTGTGTCTGAACAAAGAGTCTCATGATAAACTCCAACTTGCGTTGTGTTGCTGCACTGTTTGCGGCCTTATTGGCGGGCCTTTCCGGATCCGCTGAGCCGTCAAAGGCAAAGCCAATTAATCTCCTGATTATTACGGCGGACGATATGAATGCGGATTCGTGGTTTAACTCGAAGGTCGGAGCAACGCCGCACCTGGATGCATTCGCAAAAAGCTCTTATCGCTTCGAGCAAATGCATGTGAGCGCGCCCATTTGCCAGCCCTCCCGTTCCGCCTTAATGACCGGACGGGTGCCGCATCGCAATGGAGCTTTGGGGTTTAATCCCATCAATCTCGATGTGCCGACGTTGACGGAAGTTTGCAGCAGCAACGGCTATTTTACCGCCGCACTGAACAAGGTGAGCCATATGGCTCCCGCTTCGAAATTCAAATGGGATCTGGCGCTCGATGGTTCTGGAAAAAATCCGGAACGTTTGCAGACGGATTTTGCCAAATGCCTCAGCGCGGCGAGGGATGTCGGAAAGCCGTTCTTTATTAACGCGAACATCACCGATCCGCACCGGCCCTTTGCGGGAAGTCGCGGAGGCAAAGACGAAGAAGAAGAACCGGCCGGGAAGAAGAGACTGAAGAAGAACGAGGCGAACTCCACTTCCGTGCCGATCTATAAGACGAATGAAATTATTGTGCCCGAGTTTCTCGAAGACATCCCCGACGTGCGGAGTGAAGTAGCCCTCTACTTTTCCAGTGTGCGCCGATTGGACATGAGTTTCACGGGATTGATGGCGGCGCTGGAGGCGTCGGGGGAAAAGGAGAACACAGTAATTTTCTTTATGTCCGATCACGGGATGTCGTTTCCGTATGCGAAAGCCACCATTTATCGGAATGGCACCTGGTCGCCGTTGCTCGTCAAATTTCCCGGGATGAAGAAACCTTTTGTTAACACCACAGATATGATCAGCAGCGTGGATGTGATGCCGACGGCGCTTGAGTTAATGAACGTGCCGAAGCCATCGGGAATGGATGGGCGTTCGTTGGTTTCATTGTTGGAGGGCGAGAAACAACAAGGTCGAGATCATGTGTTCACGCATGTCAATACGGTATCGAGCGGCAAGAGCTTTCCGGGACGTTGCGTCCGGACCAAGACGAAGGCGTATATCTGGAATGAATGGCCGGATGGAACGAAGCGATACAAGGTGGAAGCGATGGGAGGGATGTCGTTCAATGCGTTGGCTGCGGCTGCGGAAAAGGATCCGAGGATCAAAGAGCGCGTTCAGAATTATCTCTTCCGCACGCCGGAAGAATTTTACGACGAGCAAAAGGATCCGAGCGAACGCCGGAATTTGATCAAGGATCCGGCCTGCCAGAAAGATATTCAGGCCTTCAAAAAACTTCTTCTCGCGGAGATGGAAAAGACGAACGATCCATTGCTGGAAAAGTTTAGAGCGGTTTGTAAATAACGCGGCAAGCCGAAGACCGCTGTTTATTTTCCACCCGCCCATTTCGGCTGCTGCCGCAAATGGTAGAGCATCTCGCCCGCTTTGCGCACGAGCAGCACGCCTTCCTCTTCACGATCGGCGTAATCTTCGATGTTGATCGTGTTCGGATCGCGATAACCCATGTTGATGCTTTTGCAGATCGCTTCAGGGATTTGCGTGGCCAACGTGACTTGAGCGCGACATTTCTCAACGCCATTCTCAAACGTGCCAATGCCGCGCACGTGGGTGGAGTGCGCGATCACGCCCCAGGGATAATCTTTAAACTTGTCCCATTGCTTGAGGAAATAATCGCGGCAGTGATAGCCAATTTCCGAAATGGTCTTGTGATGCGTGACGCAGATGTCTGAAACGTGCGGAGCGTAGATGATCAATTCGCCACCGTCGGCGAGCACCGGTTCGAGTTTGTACATGCACTTTCCAGCGGTCCAGATTTCGTCATACATCTTGGGCGCGCAGGAGAGAATGGTGTGAAACGGTTTATCTTTGTAAAGGATGTGGCGTTGCCGAGAGAGTTCGCTCGCCTGATCCCAGGCCGATTCCGGTGAACCTGCGAACACCCCAGCGAGTTCTTTTCCATCGACCACGAGCGCGAAACAAAGTTTCGGCACGGTGACCATTGAGCCGGCTTTATCCACGACAGCGCGCACCGGAGTCCATTTGTTTCCGATGATCATCGGATTCGTGACCACAGCGCCGAGCCAATGGAAGAAATTTAAGATTTCCGGGCCGCTGATGCCGGGGAAGAGATATTTATTACCACCGGAGAAGCCGACCACTTCATGTGGGAAAACGGGGCCGATGATGATGAGCTGGTCGTAATCGTAAACGAGCTTGTTGATCTCGACCGGAACATCCATCGCGAAGAGGCCGCCGGAGAGATTGCTGATTTCGTCCGCGGTGATGGTGCCGATATTACGTAGCGCCTCGGGATTATCCCACGCATGATTGAAGAAACGGACCTTCTTGAATTTCTCACGTCGATCGGCTTCCGACATTTCTAGCCGCTCGCAAATGGCGGTCTCCGTCATTGGCTGATGAGTGCCCAGCGCGATGAGAACATCGACGTTTTTCGCCACCTCGCCGATTTGCTGAAAGAGCGTTTGAAAGACCAATCCTATCGGCGCGGTGCGCGTGCCGTCGGGAACGATGCAAAGAACTTTCTTGTCGCGATAATCTTTAGCAGGACAAGCCGAGGCGACGATTTCGGAAACTTTTTGTGGAGACACAACGTTCATGAGCTTAACGAGAATAGATCAAATAGTCTGGGAGAGAAATCCGCCATCCACACGAATATCTGTGCCCGTCACGAAACTGCTCGCCTTTGAACTCGCGAGGAAAATCGCGGCACCAATCAATTCTTCCGCGGTGCCGAAGCGATTCATGGGCGTGTGTCCAAGAATGGATTGCGCACGCGCCGTCGGTGAACCATCGTCGTTGTAGAGAAGTTTGCGATTTTGTTCCGCGGGGAAGAAGCCAGGCGTAATCGAATTCACGCGCACCCCTTTGGCCGCCCATTCGCGCGACAGAAATTGGCTGAGGCTGAGCACGGCCGCCTTCGAGGAAGAGTAGGCCACAACACGCGAAAGCGGGATATGCGCGGAGACGCTCGCAATATTGATGATGCTTCCCCTGCCCCGCTTCAACATGGCGGGTCCAAATTCCTGGCAAGGCAACAAGACGCCCCCAACAAGGTTCAAATCAAAACTGCCACGCCACGCTTCCAGCGGGATATCTTCAAACTTCATATCACCCGCGACGGTCGTCTTGGGATCGTTGCCGCCGGCGGCGTTAACGAGGATCGTGGGAGCACCGAGTGATTTCTCGATCTCCGCGTGAGCGGCTTTCAGACTCTCGCGTGAAATGGCGTCTGCGGAGAAAAACTTCGCCGTGCCGCCCTGCTTGATGATTTCGCAGACGCGCGCTTCACCGCGTTCGGCATTTCGCCCGAGCACAGCCACTTTGGCGCCGGCCTGAGCGAGGCCGTCCGCAATTTTTCCACCGAGCACACCTGTGGCACCAATGACCACGGCAACTTCATCTTTCAAATCAAACAAATTCATATCGATTGGAAACAGTTTGCGGTAATGCGCCGTCGGGGTGAAGAAAATTATGGAGATTGCCGTAACCAAACGTCGGAAAAGGCCCGATGGCGCAACTGCATCTACGGAATGACATTGAAGCATGGCGGAAGAACGCGTGGTATTTCGTGGACATCCCTCGATCGCGACGGTGTTCGGCTCACTGTTTCTGAGCATTGTGCTGTTGGTGGCGATTGCGGTTGGCCTCTCGTTTTTCTGGAATTCTTTACCCACCGGCAACATGCGCTATGCAGCATGCGCGCTGTTCCTGATCCCGCTGCTGATTCTCCTTTCGAAAGTGGTGCAATTGAAACTGCTGCTTTATGAGATCACGTCTGAACGGATCAAGGTGACCCATGGCCTGCTAACGCGCCGAACGGATGAACTGGAACTGTATCGCGTCAAAGACACATCGCTGATTGAACCGTTCTTCTATCGTTTGTTTTCCGCGGCCAATATCTTTATCGCCACGAACGATGCCAGCACTCCGAAGCTTGAATTGCGCGGGGTTAAAAACGCCAAAGATGTCCGCGAACAATTACGACAGAGCGTGGAAGAATGTCGGATGCGCAAAGGGGCGCAGGTGCGCGAGATGGAGTGACGCAGTCACCGACCGACTCTAGTCTCAGTTCTTACGTAGGCCGACCATATCCATACGAGTCGCAGTTTCGCGATAGGCTTCCGCGACCCACTCAATAATCTTTCTAGGGTCCGGTGCGTATTCGAGTTCAATAGAAACGACGCCGTCGATCTTCAACTCTTTGATCGCTTGCAGATAAGGACCGAACTTCACCACGCCACGACCGGGCGGCAGGTCGCCATGGACTTTCCCGTCGCAATCGCTGAGATGCACGTGGATCGCTTTTCCCTTTAACTTCTTCAATTCTTCCGGCGAGGTGTCGGACAAAACGAGATGACTGATATCGATATTGGCGCGCACCCGCGGATGATTCACTTCATCGATAAATCGCACCATCGAATCGACATTATCCAGAAGGCTCAGGCGAAAGGGTTCGAGTTCCAAAGCGATATCGATTTTACGCCTGGCCGTGTAGTCACCGAGTTCACGACAGGTCTCGACGGCGAAGTGCCATTGCTTTTCCGCAGGGATCACTTCGCGTTGCCAGATGTATTCTCCGAGGACGAGTAAAATATTCTTCGCGCCCCACGTGCCGGCGAGGTCGATATATTTCTTCGTGCGCTCGACGTGGAATTGACGCACAACATCATTGAAGTCCACGAGGCCAAGGGAAACAACTGGAAGGGAAATAATCGGCAGATCCAGTTTGGCACAAGTGTTCGCGACCAGTTTGATTTCCTTCTGCGAAATACCCATCGCCTCGGTGAAGATATCAACGCAATCGAATCCGATGCGGGAGATAATTTTGAGACCGGTTGCGGTGTCGACGCCGGCCTGTTGGAACGCGCTATTGATGATCCCGAGTTTCACGGGGGAAGTTGTCGCCGAGTTTGGGTAACGAGAGCAATGCAATTCACACGCTCACAGCGGAGACAAACTGTTTGCCATTTTACGAGCGGCAGCGTTGGATAACGCAATGTTCCAATACATCGCGCTGGCCAAAGAAAAGAAGTTTCAACCGGGTCCTTACGAAGGCGTGGAATTGCTCGTCCTCCACAAAAGTGAAGAGACCGGCGGCCTCACGGTGTTGAGGAGATTCAAGGCCGGCACGACGATTCCTGCGCACATCCATCCCCACGCGAACGAACGCGCCTTTATTTTGTCCGGTGAATGGGAAGAGGAAGGTGTGGTTTACACAGAAGGAACGTTTTTCTTTGCGCCGCGTGGTGAACTGCACGGTCCGCATCTCGCGCGCACGGACGTGTTGAGTCTGACGAGCTTTGATGGGCCGCTGACGATTGTATAATCCACTCAATCCAGCTGCACGATGCGATAGAAACGCTGGGTATCCGCTGGAGCGATGTCTGTAACGGAGAGAGTTGAACCTCCTGCGGTGCTCGATCCTCCGAGATCGGTCCAGAGCGGCGCGTTCAAGTCCGCCTTGAACTGCACTTTATAATTTTTACCGGGATAGGTTGCCCACGTGAGGTTCACGTCACCGTTCGTCACGAGGACAGACGAAAGTTTCGGCGGTGCGACCACGACGATCGAAAACGTTTTTGAATTGCTCAATGGCGGCGTGCCGTTATCGATCACCAGAACTGTCGCAGCGTTGGTCTGGGTTGATGTCACTTGCGGTGCGGTCCATGTGAACACGCCGCTAACAGAACTTACACTCGCGCCTGCGGGAGAGTTCGTGACGCCGTATGTCAGCGCATCCGCCGGCAGATCCGCATCCGTAGCGCTATTCGTAAACGTCAGCATCGCTCCAGCATTAACTATCTTCGTTGGGATCGAGGCGAGCACTGGCGCAGTGTTCGTATATGGAAATATTTCCAGACCGCTGATCTTTGGCTCGTTGGCACTACCGCGCGCCAAATGCACTTGAATGTTTCCCAAGCCATCGGCACTCGTATTGAATTGACGCGTCACGGCGCGAAACTTTGCTCCTGCGCTGGCGAAGATATCAAAGTTCGCGAGCACTTGCCCACCGTTGATGTAGACATTGAAAAGCCGGTCTCCTGCTTGCGTAACTGACGGTGCAATCTCCGCGAAGTGCAGCCGCGTCTTGTAAAGCTTCCCGGGCACGAGATTCGCAAAATCATATTTAACCGGTGCCCATCGTTCTGATTGATAAACCGCTTGTGGTGCAGC
>JAQGOU010000240.1 GCA_028293445.1 Verrucomicrobiales bacterium
CTTCGCGTCAGTTGCATTCCCGGGGAATCCGGACCGCTGGCGATCTCGAGCAAAACGTTTTCGGGCTTCCGGAAAAGGCGGCACAAGTTTCTGGAGGGTTTTTGCGGAATCCGGATTCCGCAAAAACATTTGTGGAGGATTTTCCGGGAGTCCGGAAACTCTCCACAAATAAATTCCAAGTTTCCGGAGAACGGAAAAGTCTCCATTTATGATTTCCAGCTTTCCGGAGTCTCCAAAAAGTTGGCAGAAATAAATTCCAACCTTTCGGATTCTCCAAAAACTCTCCACAAATAATTTCCGGGTCGCCGGACTCTCCGGAAACCCTCCAGAAACTTCCGCCAACTTTTTGGAGTCTCGGAATTTCTTCCACAAATAAATTCCAAAAATTCCGAGAGTCGGAATTTTTGTATTTTCGTGTAGAAGACGTTCTCAATCAGCCTTTTGTGGTATTTCGACCCATTGCAGCAAACTTTTTCCGGGAAAACGCATAGCAACGCCTATACCACCTAAAAGCATGGCCCAATCTGCTCCTTGGTGAAGGAATTCGGCGAGGATTTTACACCCAAATTCACCCTAAACTCCGCGGAAGGCAGAACGCCACTAGGAATCCGTCCCATCATAGAAAACTCGCCCATTGCAGGAGAAAAAAACGGGCTGCCGCATGGGAAACAATTTCCTATCATCAGTATTTCTAATTCTGATCGAGCATTGGAGAAGCTAATAACCAATTTGACACTACCACTGACACTACATTACGATTTACACCCCTCAGGACCGTCATTGTCCTGAGAAACACTTTTAGAATCATGAGCGAAGCAACTATCAGCAATCCCTCGTCTGGCGGAGCACCAAAAATCTCCAAAATCTCTGAAGCCGTTATCCGTATCGCAGGAAACTCCCAGGATGGTATTCAAGCCATCGGCGGTTTTCTGGCGCGTCTGGCCGGTCGTAGCGAACAGGAAGTCATGACTTTCATGACCATTCCGGCGACGATCTCCGGCGGCGCATCCATCTTTCAGGTTCGTATCGGTTCCGGTGAAGTATTAAGCGCGGGTGATGAAGCCGACGTTTTGTTGGCGTTTTACCAGCACTCTTACGAAGGCCATCTCAGTTCCGTGAAAAAGGGCGGCATGGTGGTTTATGATTCAGACCACGTTACGCCGAATCCGGAATTCGAAAAAGATTACCGCCATATCGGCCTCCCGATTTCCAGCCGCACGGTCGAAGCCATCGGCGGCACCGCCAAGGATAAAGGTAAAAACATTTTCACGCTCGGTTTGCTCGCCAAGATGTTCGACTTGAACGTCCCGAAAATTGAGAAGCTGATCCACGAGCGCTTCACCGGCAAGGACGAGAGCATCGTCAAGAACGCCCTCGCGGCGTTTCATGCGGGTTACAGTTTCTCGGTCGGTCATCTCTACGAAACGTTCCAATTCATTGATGCCAAGCAAAAGGATCGTCCGCAAATCGTGATGAACGGAAACGAAGCGCTCGGCCTCGGCTTGATTGCCGCCGGTGTTCGTTTCGGGGCGGGTTATCCGATCACGCCCTGGAGCGACATCATGGAATTGTTGCGCCGCGAACTGCCGAAATACGGCGGGATGTTCATCCAGTGCGAAGATGAAATCGCGTCCATCTCGATGGCGATTGGTGCGGGTTATGCGGGCAAGGTTGCGGTGACGGGCTCGAGCGGTCCTGGAATTTCTTTGAAGACCGAAGCGCTCGGTTGGGCGATCATGGCCGAAGTGCCGTTGATTGTCGTTGACGTGCAGCGCGGTGGACCTTCGACCGGGATGCCGACGAACGTGGAACAATCCGACTTGAACATCGCCTGCTACGGCGGTCACGGTGATTCTCCGCGTGTCGTCATTGCTCCGGCAAACGTCGAAGATTGTTTTTACATGGCCATCGAAGCCGTGAACATCGCCAAGAAATACAATGTGCCGGTGATTATCATTACCGACCAGGCGATTGCCACGCGCATCGAAGCGTTTGAAGAGCCGAACCTCGAAAAAGTTTGTCAGGACATCTCGCCGGATTTGACGCCGGTGGCCGATTACAAACCTTACGATCTGAGCACACCGGATGGATACAATCCTCGCGTCGTGCCCGGCACTCGTATCATGAGCGGTAAGTATCCGATTGCAACCGGTCTGGAACACGATGAATACGGTCATCCGACCGGTTCACCGCAATTGCACATGAAGATGAACGCCAAACGCCGCAAGAAATTGCAGGCTTTGGCCAACGAAATCGTGCCGCCGAAAGTTTATGGCCCGAGCGAAGGCAACGTGTTGCTCGTTGGTTGGGGTTCGACCGAAGGTCCAATACGTGAAGCCGTCGATCGCGCCCGCGCGGCCGGTGACAGCGTCTCCTCGTTGCACATCCGCCACATCTCGCCGTTGCCGAATGGCTTGGAAGAAGTCTTCGCCGGATTCAATCACGTGTTCGTGGTGGAAATGAACGACGAAGGATTATACGGCTACGGTCAGCTCGGCGGTTTGCTCCGCTCCCGCTATTGCGATCCGAAGATTCGTGGATTAACGAAGACCGATGGATTAACTTTCAAGGTGAAGGAAATTCTGGACCGCGCCAAGGGCACCATCGCGACGGGGATCCGTAAACTGTAAAAGAAATATAGTTAAGATAAACTTTAACGCATTTTAGATTAGATATGAGTAACCCGATTACAGAAACTCCAGCTCGCGCCAGTATCCTTGCTGCTCCTGCGGTTCCGACCCTTGGTGAAGAGCGC
This sequence comes from Verrucomicrobiales bacterium, assembly GCA_028293445.1. GTDB lineage: Bacteria > Verrucomicrobiota > Verrucomicrobiia > Limisphaerales > JACDHS01 > CBHWET01. The sequence continues at coordinate 2,756 of JAQGOU010000240.1, forward strand.
AAAGGCCTTACGAAAAAAGAAGTCGCTGCCGATCATCCGACGTGGTGCCCCGGTTGCGGTGATTTTTCCGTCCTCGCCCTTTATTTTAAACTGATTGAAAAGCGCAAACTGTGGCACGAAAAAATCACGACGGTCGCCGGCATTGGTTGCTCCAGCCGCTTCCCGTATTTCGTGCAGGCTCACGGCGCGCATTACATCCACGGACGCGCCCTTCCGTTCGCCAGCGGTATTTCGCTGAGCCGTCCTGATTTGCATTTGTTTGTGTTCGGTGGTGACGGCGACGCCTTCTCCATCGGTGGTAACCACGTCAATCATACAGCGCGTAAGAATATCAAGATGAGCTATCTCATCATGGATAACTGGGTTTACGGCCTGACCAAGAAGCAGACGTCGCCGACTTCCCCGCTCGGTTTCAAAAGCAAGACCGACATCTGGGGCGCGGTTGATCAACCGATCAATCCGATGAAGCAATTGATTTCCGCTGGTGCAACGTTTGTCGCGCGCACCACGACGACGAACGTCAACCATTTGTTGCAGATGATGGAACAGGCGATGGATCACGATGGTTTCAGCGTCATTGAATGCTTCAGCGAATGCGTGGAGTTTTATGAAGGTGCCTTCGATGCTTCTAATCCGCGTAAAGGTGGAAAGTTCGAACTCGTCCCCGAAACCCACGACGTCACCGACGAGATGGCGGCTTACAAACTCGCAGACGAACCGTTTCCCGGTAAGTTCGGCGTGTTCTATAAAGTGAATCGCCCGACGAAGAATGCGCTCGAGCAGAACATCATTTGCAAAGCTCGCGAAAAAGTAGGCGCGAAAAAAGATTGGGAAACCTTGCAGGCGACGTTCAATCGTTTGAAGTAATTCTCAAGTTTAAGTTCTCACAAAGCCCCGGTATTCACCGGGGCTTTTTTGTTGTTCCGCCCCGCTTGACGGGATTTTTCTTAGCGCGCAATTTAGCGACCGGTTTCAAATTCATTTGCGCTATGCCCATTTACGAATTCGCCTGTCCCAAGTGCCGCAAGATTTTCAATTTTCTTTCCAAGCGGTTGAATCCGGATCGCCTCCCGATCTGTCCCAAGTGCGGCAACAAGAAATTGGAAAAACAAATCAGCAACTTCGCCCTGACGAGTGGCGCCCAGGAATCATCGGGCCATGCCGAGGAAGGTGAGTCGATGCCGGACATGAATGATCCACGCATGGCGAAGATGATGTCGGAGATGGAACGCGATATGGCGCACCTCGACGAAAACAATCCGAAGCACATGGCTCACATGATGAAAAAGATGAAGGAACTCATTCCCGGCGGGGCCATGCCAAAAGAATTCGACATTGCCATCAAGCGTTTGGAAGCCGGGGAAGATCCCGAAAGGATCGAAGCAGATATGGGAGATATATTTGGCCAGCTAATGGGCGAAGAGGCAGGTGCTCAAGGCGGCGCTGGCGGTTATTCTCACGACTCTGGCCTCTACGATTACTAAGATCAAAATTGGAACTCGTATCTATAAACCCGCTAATGAAAAGGGCTTTGGCACAACGTTTGCGTTAGTTCTCACTCGGACGCCTTTGTCGGGAGTTTTGATGGGAATAGCCGCTTTCGAACCTCCCCAGGATGGAAAATCGCCGTTGCTTTCGAAAGAACTACGTCGCATTGTCCCGAAACTGGCAAGGTTGGTTCAAATCGAGTCGATGAGGTTTACTACTTGGAAAATGGTTTTGAAGCAACCACGGTGGTTGCTGGGATTGCTTTTATTCAGTCATTGCATAGTAACGCCCGCTGCCGAGGTTCGCCGCGAATATTTGCATCAGATTTGGCGCTCCGAAGAAGGCCTTCCCGACCCCGTTGTCCGCCAGATCATCCAGGCTCGCGATGGTTATCTGTGGCTTGCGACCGAAGAGTCATTGATGCGCTTCGATGGCGAACGCTTCAGCGACATCTTCCAGAAGACCAATCCAGAAAAAATTGATCGCTGGTTCACTGCGCTGATTCAAACGCGCGATGGAGCCATCTGGTGTTCCAGTCCGAACGGCGGTTTACGTTTTGCAAAGGGTGCTGAGAAGAAGCAATTCCAGATGAAAGACGGCTTGCCGAGCAACTACATCATGAGCTTGTGCGAAGACAAACAAGGCTCTCTTTGGATCGGAACCAGCGCGGGATTGAGTTGCTTCACGAACGGTACTTTCGTCAATTTCACCAATAAAATTCCCGGTCTGGTGCAGAGCCCTGTGCGCGCGTTGCTGGAGGATCATGAGGGAAATCTTTGGATTGGCACCGCACAAGGAATTTCAAAAAAAACCGGCAATACGTTCACCAGTCACACGAATGATTTTACGGTGAGCGCGTCGATCATGAGCCTCTATGAGGACCGTGAACACCGCCTCTGGATCGGCACTGGAAAAGGTCTCACTCTTTACGAAAACGGCGTCTCTAAACATTACACTGAGGATGACGGGCTTGCCCACGGAACGGTCAGGGCTGTTCTTGAAGATCGCCATGGCAATATTTGGGTGGGAAGCCAGGGCGGGGTGCAACATTTCGTCGACGGCAAACTAATCACTCCAATCGTTCATTCCACATCCGATTTCGATGATGGTATTTCCTTCGTTTACACGATGACCGAGGACACCGAAGGGGACATCTGGGTGGGAACAAGCGTTGGGTTAAATCGGTTGAAGCCGCAGCGATTCCAAATTCTCTCGAAGGAGAATGGGCTGGGGGTGAATATGGCTACACTCGTGTATCAGGACCATACCGGCGCCAAATGGGTGGGGACTTACGGTGGTGGGTTGACGCAGATCAAAGACGGCCGGATGACCACCTTCAACACAGGGAATGGCTTGCCCACCAATTTCATTTTAGCTCTCTGTGAAGATCGGGACGGAACTCTCTGGATCGGAACTGAAGGAGCCGGCCTGGTTCGTTACCGCGACGGGAAATTTACCCAATATCTCCAGACGCAGGATGTGCGCATGAATACCATTCGCGTCATTTACGAAGATAAAAAAGGCGACCTTTGGATCGGCAGCAATAGTTCAATTGGACGATTCAAAGATGGGAATTTCATAAACGAAAAAATAGTCATCGTAGGGGTTCGCGCCATTCTCGAGGGGCGCGATGGAAACCTCTGGGTTGGATCACGCACCGGACTGATGCAATGGACCAACGGGGTTGTTAATACGTACATGAAACGAAACGGCCTTGCCGGAACTCAGATCACTTCTCTTTTCGAGGACTTCGACGGAGTGCTTTGGATCGGCACAGATGCTGGTGGATTAAGCCGTTACAAGAACGGCAAGTTTACTTCATATGGACTGGAAGAGGGGTTCTTCAAGGAGCGCGTTCTCCACATGCTCGATGATGGCGCCGGCGATCTTTGGATGGCCACGCGCAACGGCATTTTCAGCGTGAAGAAAAAAGAACTTCACGATCTTGCTGAAGGAAATATCTCAGAGGTGACGCTTCTGTCCTTTGGAAAAAAGGACGGACTCAAACGCGCCCAGTGCAACAGCATCGCGCAACCCTCTGGATGGAAAATGGATGATGGCACGCTTTGGTTTGCGGCCGTCCACGGTGCCGTAAGTTTTGATCCGCGCGAAGTTGCCAGCAATTCCAGGCCACCGCCGGTAGCCATCGAAAAACTTTCCGTTGATGGCAAACTGATTGAGCTTCGTCCTTCGATTCAAATCGCACCGGGCCATGGGAACCTGGAAATTGAGTATACCGCCTTGAGTTTTCAACAATCGGATCGCGTTAAATTCAAATACAAACTGGACGGCTTCGACACGAGTTGGCAGGACGTGGGAATACGGCGGGTGGCAACCTATAATAATCTTCAACCGGGAAATTACGATTTCCACGTCATCGCTTGTAACAACGATGGCGTATGGAATGAAGAAGGCGCGATGCTCGCCTTCGAGCTGCAGCCGCACTTTTATCAGACCTATACTTTTTATGGTGCCTGTATTCTGATCGCCGGTTTCGGAACGTTTGGAATTTATCGGCTGCGAATCCAACGTTTACAACATCATCAACGGCACCTCGCCGCTCTGGTGGAAGAACGCACGCAGGCGTTGCAACAGGAAATTCTCGAACGCAAACAAACAGAAGAGGCTTTGCGGAAAAGCCAGGAAATGGTTCTTCGCCAGGAACGCCTCGCGGTGGTTGGCCAGCTCGCTGCCGGTATTGCGCATGAGTTTAATAATATTTTAACTGTCGTTCAGGGACATACCTGCCTGCTCATGACGAGTGACACTATTTCTAACGAGGAAAAGGAGCCGCTGCAAAAAATCTCCGTGGCTGCCGATCGCGCTGCTAATCTC
>JAQGOU010000253.1 GCA_028293445.1 Verrucomicrobiales bacterium
CTCCTGTTTCCCGGAACGGAAACTCCGGGAATGATGCCCATTCCCGGAATTTTTCTTCCGGGAAATGGAGTTTTTCGCGTAAAACCGGAAATTCCGGAGCGTTTTTTTACGGTATGACGCGTCCTGCTCCCTTTTTCCGTCGCGGGAAATGGGACCATGACGCGTAATGCTCCGGTTTCCCGGCGCGGAAATATCGGAGCATTGCGCGTGATGTCTTTTTTAACCCGTTGATAATCAGCCTAACCGCTTTTTGCTCCCGACTTTCGGCTTTCTGCCTTGGTTAAAAGCACCAAGCACCAACATCCAAGCTACAGAGAAACTTCAAACATCAATTTTCATTGCTTGCGGCAAAATTAGAAATTGAGTTTGAAGATTGGAGTTTCTCTGGAGCTTGGATGTTGGTGCTTGGATGTTTACCCGTCAGGCAAACGACAAACACAGCTTCATCAGATGGCCCCCTGAGCTGTGCGACATGGTTTCGATTGTTGACTCCACCTCGCGTTGTTTTACCGTACGCGGCTTATGACATCGCCGAATCAGGACACTCAAAACGCGGCCCCTGAAGCCGCGCGCCCTTCAGATTTTATTCGCGATATCGTGGAGCAGCATCTCCGCGATGGAAAATATCCGCAGGCGCACACTCGCTTTCCTCCTGAACCAAATGGCTATCTCCATATCGGTCACGCCAAATCCATTTGTCTGAACTTCGGCATCGCGCGCGAATTCGGTGGCATTTGCAATCTGCGCATGGACGACACGAACCCGGCGAAAGAAGACGTCGAGTATGTCGATTCCATCACCGAAGATGTGAAGTGGCTGATCAGCGCCTGGGCCGATGACAAGATCGGTTTGAAACCAAACGGCAAAACGCCGGAAGCCAAGCCGGTGAATGGGAAGACGGACTTTTATCAAGCGCCCGTCGTTGGAAAATTTGACCCGTCGGTGCAACCTTTCTACGCGTCTGATTATTTCGACCAGATCTACGAATACGCCGTGACCCTGATTAAGAAAGGGAAGGCGTACGTCTGCGATTTGTCTCCTGAAGATACCGAGAAATATCGCGGCGCACCGGATCGTGCGGGAACCAACAGTCCCTTTCGTGAACGTTCGGTGGAAGAGAATCTCGATCTCTTCACGCGGATGAAGAACGGCGAGTTTCCGGATGGGAAACGAACATTGCGCGCGAAGATTGATATGGGTTCGCCGAACATGTGGTTGCGCGACCCGCTCATCTATCGCATTCGCCACGTGGAGCATCATCAGACCGGCGCCAAGTGGTGCATTTATCCGCTCTACGATTTTGCGCATTGCCTGAGTGATTACATCGAAGGGATCACGCACTCGATCTGCACGCTGGAGTTTGAAGTGCATCGTCCGCTTTACGATTGGATTTTGGGACAGCTCGATTTGCCGCGTCCGTTGCCGCACCAATACGAATTCGCGCGCCTGAGTCTCGGCTACACCGTGATGAGCAAACGCAAATTGCTCCAGCTGGTGAACGAAAAGATTGTCACTGGTTGGGATGATCCGCGCATGCCGACGATCTCCGGAATGCGTCGTCGCGGCGTGACGCCACACGGGCTGCGTCATTTTGCCTACAATATCGGCGTAACCAAATACAACGGGATCACGGACGTTGCTGTTCTCGAACACGCCATTCGTGAAGATTTGAATAAACGGGCGCTGCGTCGTCTGGCGGTGTTGCGGCCGATCAAGGTCGTGATCACAAATTATCCGGAGGATAAAACTGAAGAACTCGACGCGACCAATAATCCTGAGGATCCGACGACCGGGACGCGGAAGGTTCCGTTCACCCGCGAGTTATTTATTGATGGCGATGATTTCGCAGAGGTGCCGCCGCCGAAGTTTTTCCGGCTGCGTCCGGGTGGCGAAGTGCGTTTGAAATACGCATTCATTATTAAGTGCGAAGAAGTCATCAAGGATGCTGCGGGTAAGATTACGGAACTGCGTTGCACCGCGGATCTCGACAGCAAGAGCGGCGGTCCGACGGCGGGTCGCAAGGTGAAGGGGACGATTCATTGGGTGAGCGCCAAACACGCGGTCGACGCGGAGGTGCGTCTTTATGACCGGCTTTTTACGGTTCCGGAACCGGATGCGCAGGGGGACTTTAAGCAATTCATTAATCCGCACTCGCTCGAAGTCATCACGGCGAAGCTGGAGCCTGGTTTGAAAGAGGCGAAGGCGGAGGAGCGCTATCAATTTGAACGGTTGGGCTATTTCTGTTTGGACAAGGATAGTCAATCGACAATAGCCAATAGCCAAAAGCCGATCTTCAATCGCACGATCACGTTGCGCGATACCTGGGCGAGGGAAGCGGGGAAATAAACGTTTGCGCGCATTCGTTCCAAACTGGAACGAGTGTCACGGCTGCGGATCGACGGCGTGATGGGGAAGGTGAGGCGGTCGGGGATTCTTGTCAGCCAGGTTGCGAGGCTGTAAAAAACAGTCACCGGCAAGCATCATGACTTTGGTTGCGGTCGCCTTCACCCACTAGTCAACCCATCCATTCCGCAGACGCTTGCCGGTGACAACCCGTTCCATCACCACATATAGATGTCCGCTGATTGATAAAGGGGACAAAAAATCTCAAACTTTTTTTCGCGCTACGGATTGATCAAACTCGTGGTCGCCGCAGCGAGCTTTTCCCAGTCAGGATTCGTGGTCGGCTTGTTGCGGATTGGTAGCGATGCCCATTTCTTCGTGCGCTCGTCTTTCAAGGCCCAAATCTCTGAGTGTGCATCCGCGAAGGTGAGTCCGTAAGCGTTGTTATGGCGGGTGGCGGGGGCGTCCAGGAGTCCTTGCTTGCCTTTCATGTCCATGGCGAACCAGCCGTCGTTGATACTTTTTTCATGTTCGTCGATAAAGACCCAGGCGGCGGCGGGGGAGGGGTTCACGATTTCAGATTCCCTTTTGAAAACCATGTAATTGCTCTGCCCGTAGACGTACGTTCCTCCCATCCATCCATTGATCGAATAACTGCGCACCCGTGGCACGCCGTTCACCTGGCTTTTATCTCCCGGACAGCGGAAGGACTTCACCGATGAAGCGTATCGATACATGCCGCCCCACTCGATTCCATGCTTGTTTGTAGAATCCAATTGGCCCGGTTCGACTGCTGGATAGATCGTGGTATCATCGTTCATGGAACCGCGAACCCAAGCGTTCGAGTTGACCACTCCCTTGCCGGCGAAGTAGAAGACCGGGATTAATCTTCCACCGTTATCATCCGCATACATTCGCCAGCCGAGACTCAGTTGGTGTAGATTGCCCATGCAGGAGGCCTGTTCGGCTTTTGCTTTTGCTTTGCCCAAAACCGGAAGGAGCAGCCCGGCCAAAATGGCGATGATACCTATCACGACGAGAAGTTCGATCAGTGTGAACGCCCCCGCACTTCGTAAATCTGATTTCCCGTTGCGACAATTCATTTTCATGGTTGAGCAAGTTCCACTTCGTTAGTCCCTTTGGGTTCCGAGAGGTCGGCTTCCGGTTTCACTGGGCCGCTGGCAAATATTTTGAGCGCTTCCACCGTGTTGGTGTATTTGCTGGCGCCGTTCCAAAGTAAAAATCCGTTCACGCCCGCATCGACGGCTGCTTGCATTCCCAAAGCCACCTCATGGGCTTGGAAAGGGACTTTTCCCATCGCGGTGCTCTCATAGTTTTGCAGCCACGGGCGAAGCTTTTTCGCGGAGCCAAGCAGTGTCTCGCATCGTTTGATGGTTTCGGAGATGGCTCGATAAGGAAAAGATTTGGCGCTTTTACCACTGTGGGGAAACCTCCCCGCCAAATCGACAAGATAGAGGGAGGGGGATATATAATCGACATGTTGATCGAGGTTCTTAAGGAAGTTTGCCGCCGTGGCATTATCCTTTTGGAAAATATTCGGACCCCAGAATTCCATCGAAATATAAACCGGATAGCGTGCGAGTTCCTTGTTCGCCCTGTCCCAAAATGCATCCAGTGCCTTGCGGCGGCTCTCAAAACTACTTTCCTTGGAGTATTTATAATTTTCCGGATTGCCCCCGGGAAAGCCCACATTGGCAAATTGGATTTCATCGAAGCCAGCCTCGGCAGTAGCTTTGGCGACGGCGATATTGTAGTCCTGAACTTCGGTGCGGAAAGCATCACCCCATTTCATCTTCGCTCCGTCTGTCCATGGTTTCCCGGTTCTGACATCGATAACGGCCCAGTCTGGACGTGCATGGGCTAGTGCGTCGTCACGAAAAGTGATAATGCGCCCGATGACATAAATGTTTCGACTGTGCAGGTCCTTGAGAAATGCCTGGACGTCGTCGATCGAGGGCGGGCTCGCCCGTGGGATTTTGAAGCTCTCCAATCCGTCGCAATCGATGCTGAGATAGCCGCGTTCATTTTTGATATCGACGACGAGCGTATTCAGATCAGTGCCGTTGATCAGCGCAATCGTCGCCTCGCGCGTGGAGTCGGTTTTAAGTGCGCCGAAAGAAAGGTAAACGCCTTTCACCTGCAATGGTTCGAGGCGCACGGTGGAGTCGCTGAACTTCTCCGCCTTCACCCTGGCCCCGCGAAACCCCGGCAACTTGACCAGGACGGGCTCCTTCGCATCGAACTTCGTTAAGATAAATTTCCCATGGCTGTCTGAACGAGTGGAGTTGCCATTGTGAAAAACGAGGGCGTTCGGAATGGGCTCATTGCTCTTGGCATCCACGACTTTGCCTCCGTGCTTTGAGCAGCCAAGGAGCGTCACAATTGCCGCAAGGGGCAGTAACTGGAAAAGCAGTTTGGTTCTATTCATCTTTATAATTTGACTGGGAGTCATCGCTGTTGGACTAAAGGAAAAGTGACGCGCTTGGCTCGCTCGAAAATAACCGCCTTACGTTTGAGCATCGTCTCATCGGGTTTCAGCGGGTTCCACACTCTTGGGCGTGGCATAATCATCACGAGGGCGGCCGATTCTTCGTCTGTGAGATCTCTCGCAGACTTATGGAAATAATGTTGAGCGGCGGCTTCGAGTCCGTAAATGCCATCACCCAGCTCAATGACGTTGACGTAGAGTTCGAGAATTCTCTTCTTGGACAGAAGGATTTCCATCCACACGCTGTAATACGCTTCCAGACCTTTCCTCGTCCAGGAACGGCCCTGCCAA
>JAQGOU010000261.1 GCA_028293445.1 Verrucomicrobiales bacterium
AGTTGCCCTCCTCCAGCGGAGAGATCCTTTTTACGCTAAAAACATACCCGCCGCGCAGAAGAGGGTCACTTTTTACGCCAAAAAGACACTCTCCACGGAGGAGAGTCACTTTTTACGCTAAAATGGAGCCCTCCGCTGGAGGAGAGCAGTTTTTTACGACAAAAACGGACGGATTTCTGGAGGAGGGCAACTTTTTGAAGCAAAACTGAGTGGATTTATAGAGGAGGGTACAATTTTTACTCCGTTTTTCAGTCCATTTCTGGAGGAGAGTAAACTACTGCGGGGAACGGCGGGATCCTCAGGTTAATGGTCATGCTGGAGAGTCACAGATTGTTTTGCATTCTCGAGCCGCGAGGCTCAGCTTGGTTTCGTTGTGTCTATGCGTTTCTCTAAGCACCGTGTAGGTGCCAGTCTTGGAATTGCGATCTTAATTGCCATCGGCGCGGCAGAGTGGTGGGTGCATCGCCTCCAGAAACGTGTTGATGATATTGAACGCGTGTGGGAGGGCAAAGCATCCGATACGGAATTGGTAAATTTTCTGGCTTCAAACGACAAGATTCTCCTCTCAAACACACTGACTGAACTAGAGCACCGCAGAGTTGTTGGGGGCAGGGACTCGGCGGCAAAGCTGCTGACCGATCCCGACATCCATGTTTGGTATTGTGCAGGCCTTTATCTGGGATGCCTTGGGGACAAGCGCAGTATTCCGTGTCTGATTCGAGGATTGGATCATCCCGCCTGGCGAAGTCGTCCACGAGTCGTGGAATATTTGAAGAGCATGACCGGACAAGACTTTGGGGAAGAGAAACAAGCATGGGTTGCATGGTGGTCAGCGCAAAACAACAACGAGAAATTTGATTTCAGTTGGGATAAGACGCAACAATTAGGCCCAACCAACGGGAGCCCGATCCGCCTGCGCCCTTGACTTTGGTCTTCCATAATCGACTCTCGACTGCGAACTGCGGCGGGGAGCGCCTCGCCTGAAAACACCATTATGACGTTATTAGGGCAAAGTAACTTGTTAATCAATGGATAGGTCGCTTCACGCGTTATGACACTTCAAAGCGCTCTCATCTTTTTTGGTCTGACGTTCGCGCTCTCGGTCGCAGCCCACTGGTTCACGCGCCGTTTTTGGTTGGCCATCCTCATTACCGTTACGGCAGTCTCACTCGCCAACATCGTTGACGAAGCTTTCCTCCATGACTTTCAGGTCAGACCGGCCGATATCGCTTTTTGGATTCCGATGGAGTTCTTTCAGGGTATGCTGTTCGCGTTTCCAGTCACAGCGTTAGTCGGCATTCCATTTTATGTCATTCGCCGCCGCAGACAGTCGAACGCCGCCTAACTAGTTCGTATGCACGGATACCACATTGAAGCCGCGACCCAAGCAGATCAAACGGTCGTTCGGACCATCTTCATCAAGGCTGCATCTCGTTTTGGATTGGTGGACACATTTCTCGCCTGCCGCTGGGAGCACATGATTTGCAACTACTCAGAAGGACTTGGATGGGGATTCGGGTTAGGTGCTGTTAATGTCGGCTCCGTCATTTGTGTCGGACTTAATCCAACGAAAGCAACGCCTGAGAGATACCGTCCCGTCTTTGAATTTATTGTTACGGAATTGACGCAGGCATTTGGTCATCGCGTGAGTCTCGCTCCCAAGGAGAAGGAGATTGATGCTTCGAGGCTGCCCACCAAGCCGATCACGGAAGAGATGCGGACATTCACACGCAAGCTCATAAAACGGAATACGAAGAATGACATCACGAGCTAACCACGGCACCAGCCAAGCCCCTGGACGGCTCTTCGTTCCACTTCGCGGTTCAGGTTTGTTGACACCGGCTGGCTGAGCTGATTTTGTTTGGCGAAAGACGATGGAACTCCCGCGTGAAATCTTCGATGGCGATCTTGAGCGTGCCTGCAAGTCGGCGCGCAAACATCGCACGCTGATCGAAAGCAGTGACGTTTGCGGATGCTTTCAATGCTTAGCCATTTTTCCATCGGGAGCTATTGAAGAATGGACTGCCGCAGATAAAAGAGGGGTTGGCCAGACCGCGCTCTGCCCAAAATGTGGCGCTGATTCGGTGATTGGATCGAAGATGGGTTTCCCAATCTCGGTTGAGTTCCTCGGTGAAGTGAAGATCCATTGGTTCTTCCGATGAAAAGGCACAGGCGAACCAAATGCGCGGAGCCAACCGCCGATTGCGTCCTTCCTTCCGCTTCGAGTTTTCCATCCAAAGCCAGCTGCCTCCGAGCTTGAGTCGTTGAAGGCAATACTATCAACGCGCCTTTGATCCTTTGGTCGAGATCGCTTCCAGTTTAATGGCTCCGACCGCATCGGCGTTCAATGAGATGCCGCTCACTTCGATCATCTTCTTTTTCGTCGTGAACTTTAACTCTTTGCCGGAGAAAGCGTCGTGTACCGTCAGTTGCTTTCCGTGTTGAGGCAAACGAGCGGTGTCCAATTGTAACCTGGCGTCGTGACGTTTGCTGCTGGGGTCGTACAAAGAAAAATAAATCACGTCGGCATCGCCGAATCGCTCGACGAGGATGTCGTCGCTGGTGGTCGCGGCGGTGATCGGTTCCCAGCCGAGCCGATTCATTTCGCGTTGGAGAGGAAGGTACGCTTCGTAGACCGGACGGATGCGCTGATACTCCGGGGTGGCATAAAACGGCGCGTCGCCGCTGCCGTAAAAACCGAACAGGAAACATTTGGCCAGGAGGGTACGATCCCACGCCTCACCTTTCTTTCCCATGTTGTGACTCAAGATCAGATACGGCTTGTGAGCGACTGCGGCGCGATTGAACGCGAAACTTTCGATCGAGCCTGAACCCATTTCGGAGCCGCTGACGTCGAGCTTTTGTGCGTGCCAGAAACGTCCGGGTCGAATGCCGTTACCAAAGAGTTTGCGACCGTTCTGATGCAGCATCTTGCCGAGTTCATCGAGAAACGTCAGATGCTCGAGCGCATTGTCCAGCGCAGGACGACCATCGTCGCCATAGGTCAGCCCGATTCGGGTGGCGGCAAAATGTTCCTGGCGATAATTGAAGAAAACTCCCCAGCGCCAGAGCGAATCAACGTAGATGCCGTCGTAAGAGAACTTCAGGGCGTTGCGCGAATCGTCCAGGACCAGGCTGCCGATATTGGCCTGAGTCTTGTCGCCGTGCAGGAACGGATTGGGGTTGAGCGGAAAGGTCAGCGTCTTGCCACCCCACGGAACCTCTCGCGGCATGGTGATCACATCGCCATCGGCGCCGATGAGCATCGAGTTAGTGATGACCTCGACGAAGTTGGAGAGCGCAACGCCCGACGTATTCTTCAACGTGGCATTGGTGAGAACCTCCATCGCTTCAGCAGTGGTGTAGTGCACGCCGAAGTAAACGTGTTCGGCGTTGTCCTCCTGGCTGAGTCGTTTGATATTCTTTTTGGGCTGTTCTTCGCCGCGGATGTGATCGAGATATTTCACCTCACGCTGCCCGACAATCACGTAGGGATAGATTCCCAGGCCGTGATCTTTCTCTCGTTGAATGACTTCCTTGTCCGGTTCCCCGGTGTGGCCCCATTCGTGATACGCAAAGTCGCCGAGATTTGGCAATTTGGCGGAGTCACCGAAGAAGAGCCACAACCCTTCGCCCAGGGCGCGTCGCTCGAACGCTGCGGGAACGAGCGAATAATATTTCTTGAGCGCCGCGCGCATGCCCCATGCGCCGTCGATCGGATAAACGGCGAATTGTAGATGCACTTTGGAAGCAGGTCGGGTGAGCGGCGAAAACCCAACGCGCGCCTCGATGAATAAACCTTCTTTGCGCGAAGCCCCGGCGGAAAAGACGCAGGGCGTTGTGGGCGTGATGACGAGCGCGACCCCTTTGCCGGAGCGCGGGTCCGTGGCGACCGCGAGCGGATAGAAGGATTGCGATTTCGCCGCGTCACCGATCGCCTCGTTCGTCTGTAAATTTTTCCACCACCGCCAACCCTCCGGCAATTTCAACTGGCAGAGAAAGCGAGCAGCCGCGTCCGTCGCACGAAGTTCAGAAATGTCGGCATCAACAATTAAAACATCTC
>JAQGOU010000278.1 GCA_028293445.1 Verrucomicrobiales bacterium
TGCGATCGCAACGCCGCTATCAGGGCGATTGGCGGCGGCAGCAACCGCTTTCAATGTCACGGGACCTGAAATCAAGAAAGGCGTCGTATACAATGTGCCATGGGGATTAGGTGTCGTACTTGGCGTGGTCGGATTCGTTCCATCCAGCGTGTAATAAATGTCGGCATTGGTAGTCGCTGAGGTAATTGTAATGAGTTGTCCGATGGATTCTAATCCTCCTGCCGGCGAAATCACCGGTGCAGAAGTTTGAGGCAATGTCGGAACTAACTTGTACGTGGCCACGATACTCACGTCATGAGTCGGCATGGAGAAGGTTGTATTACTCGAGGTAACATTGCCAAATGTTCCCGCTCCACCACCGCTCCAGGCGTAAAAAACTTGTCCCGTCGGAGGCGCGGCAGCGACAAGGCTCAGCGTAGATCCCGGTGCGCGGCTGGTTTGTGTTTGCCCACTGGAGGATCCGCTGGTGATCGTTGCCAGGAAAGTCTGTGGACTCGTCACGACACAGTTGAAGCCATTCGGTAAAGTCCCAGAGCCGATGCTGTTGTTCACGACGCTTACCGGAACGATCCCTCCCGTTCCATACGTCGGGCTGCGACTCACATCGGGTGTCACACAAGTAATGGAGGTGCCTGTGATGGTTGGCCCGTAAACCGGCACGCCCCCAAACAACACCGCGGCATCTACTGGAAAATTTCCTCCGGTGATCGTGACGCTTGTTCCGCCGTAAACGGGTCCTTTGTTGGTCGAGAGGCTCGTGATAAAGGGAATCGGAACCACGACGCCGTTCGCGTAACCAAACCCCGTAATGTCCCCGCTGCTGGCAAAAATCGCGACGTAGGTTTCCTGGCCGGGCAGTGTGGTATAGAAGCCGTTGGAAATGCTCGTCTCGTCACTTGTAGTCCAGGTAATCGGCGGCTGCGTTGGTAGCGGATGGTCAAATTGATCTTTGGCGGTCGCTGTGAATGACATTGTCCCGCCAGCCGACACCGTCATGAATGGCGAAGTCACCGCGATGCTCGTCAGCACAGAAGCTTCCCCGTTGAAATCGAGGGAGTTGTTTCCATTCACCATGGCCGTTTGCGACGCAAACGCCAGTCCCGCCGCTGACACCGAGATCGTCATTGGATAAAGACTATCTCCGATATTAGTGATGGCGTACGAACCATTCGTAGATGTCACCGCCCAGTTTCCATAAGCCGTGCGGACAATTGCGTTAGTAACCGGTTGATCAGCCGCATCCCGTACCACGCCACTCAAGCAGTTTGTTCCCGGGGGAACATAATGATAGACCAATCCAACTGTTCCCATGAAAACGTCATTTCCATCCACGGCGATGGACGATTTACCGCCGCTGGCAATGCCGCCGCTCGACTTTGGATTTATCGGGTAATTGATTCCCGCCGCGACGTTTGTCCAATGAATGCCGTCGGTAGACATATAAATGCCGCCCTGGCCGCCGCCGGGACGATATGGCGTTTCCACAAACGTCCAACCCGAGGTGGTCGTCCGTATCGATTGACTTTGCACGCCTTGGCCACCGGCGAAAGCGCTGTTTGGAATCCCGCTTGCCACCAGGGCGGGCAAATCCGGTCGATCGAGCAGGAAACTATAAAGATGCACCGCATCGGATCCTCCCGTTCCGTTCACTCCTGAACCGCCGTATCCAAATGCGCTCGGCGACTGCACGATGATCCGTCTATCAGGACGCCAGCCCAACCCCCCGATATCGCCACCGCCGGTGAGGACTTGATTAGGAACTGAGCCATCATAGGACGGATGGACTCGCGCCAGTGGACTGACAGGGTTCAGGTAATTCGGATCGACGCTTGTCCAATTCGTGGCCTGATCATACGAACAAACGACACCGTTGTTTTCTCCCGCCGTCAGGATCACGCCCTGGGGATGTCGTGCGCTCGGAGGCATAATACTCACGGCAAACTCACGCGACATGGGCGGCCCTCCGCCGCGTAAATTCGAAGGTAACTTCGTCTGCTGCGCCATCGGCGTAAAGGTATCGCCGCCATCGAGCGAACGCCAAATGGCAGGGGACTCGCCGACCACCCAGCAGACTCCAGAGAGTGGATCGCTATCGATCATCCGTGTGGTGTAGAAGTAATTGTTTCCACTTTGAATCTGGACCGATGGCACCCAGCCTGGTCCGCCGCCGATGGCAGTATCGGTGTAATGATAGAGCCAGTTCACGTTACTGGTTGTGCTGCCGATGGTTGACCCGACGGCCGCTATTGGTTCGCCTCGCGCATTCAAAACAAGCCCGCTGACATTGTTCTGCACCGTCGTGTCGATGATAAATCCGTTCGGTGACAAAAGAGAAAAGCTATGTGGATCGGTGCCATTCGCCTTGCACACGCGTCCATAGCCTGCCTGGGGGCCGGTCCAAAAAGTATAATAGATCTCGTGATTGGTAGTAATCGCCAGCGTGCTGAAAATGCCGCCCGGTAAACCGTTCGCGCCATTAGCCCATAACTCCCACGTAGGCTCGATTGCACTTTTGTAAGTGGCAGTCACCACTGTATTGACCGGTGGCATGGTCAATGTCGTATTCGTTATCAACGGAAGCCCGATGGAAGCCCCCGTCCACTTGTCGAAAATAAAACCAGTCGCTGGCGGATTCGCGGCAATATTGACGATGGTGCCGCTCGTGTAAGTTCCGCTGCCTGTGCCATTATTAACCGTGAGCGTGAGTGCCAGCGCCGTAGAGTTGAACAGACAAAGTAGTCCCGACAATATCCCGACCGTCCTGCCGAAGAATAAGGCTGCCGTGGCGTTCAAGCTTAAGTCGTTTCTGAAAAACAGATTAGTGTGCAATTTATCCTTCGTTCAAACAATCCTAAACGCAGCTCCTCACGCCCTATGACAAAGCGCAATCGCCGGCGGTCGATCCTGCTTTCATCGTTCTTTGTTACCACGCAGCCTCCAAACTCAACATACGTCTTTGGACGTAGGTGACTGGATTTCAGTTTTAATCTCACGGGAGCTTTGCGTATCGTGCGTTACACGCAGTGAAAGTTCCCTGGACAACTCTGACCGACCGCCGCATGGCGACTGCCTACCTGGTGCTCATCCTCGCACTTGTCGCGACCTTTTACGTATTTCATCTGGAAAGAAAAAACATCGAACAGCGAGCCTTGGACCGTTTTCAGGAATCATTGCGCTCCAATCGGGATATTCTTGGTTCGGCTCTCATTCGATATGTCGACGCCGTGCGTTCCGCCAATTCCTTTTTCCGAAACAACTCCGCCGCTGATCAAAAGAATTGGACCGAGTTCATGCAAAATCAGGAGTGGCGACTTCGTATCCCAGGCTTTTCGGAGATTGGTTACGCTGAAGTATCCAATGCGAATGGCACCATGAGCATGCCGATTCGGTTTGTGAGCACCAGTCTCACGAATTCACCTCACGCCGTTGGTTTCGATATGGCTGCCGAACCATTACGTCGTGAGGCCGCTCTGAAAGCTGCTGACACCGGCGTTCCGGTAAGCACCGTGGAAACAAATGTTTTGCTCGCCAGCGCGGCAGGCAATCCGCGCGCCGCTATTTTGTTTGTGCCGCGTTACGAAGAGGAGATTGAAAATCCGACGCCGGAGTTGCGCCACAAAGCCCTTCGTGGGTTTGCCTTCGCCACCTTTAACTCTGCCGCCTTGTGGAATGATCTCATTGAAAAGACGGAGCATAGCCCGGTCGCCGTTGCTTTGATGGGCACTCCTGCCGCCGAGCTGTTGGCGAACTCCAAAGAGAAACTTCGTCGTACGCCGACGATTCAAACCTGGGGTCAGAATTGGCAACTCATCTGCGTGGCGCGCTCCTCCTTTGCTGAACCTGCCTCGCAACGCGCACCACAAACCATTCTTGCCGGTGGCATTGCCTTCAGTCTGCTCGCCTTTGTTCTCGTCGGAAGCCAGGTGCGCCGCCGCATTCGCGCCGAAGTGGCCGCATCAGAAACCCAGAGCCTCAATCAGGATTTGGAGCAGCGCATCACGTCGCGCACCACGGAACTCCGTAGCGCCAACAACCAATTGCAGCAGTCGCTCTCGAAAGAAAAGGAGCTCGGCGAAATGAAGAGTAGTTTCGTTTCGACCGTCTCCCACGAATTTCGCACGCCGCTGGGCATCATCGTTTCTTCCGCTGGCATCCTCGAGCGCTATCTTGAACGGCTCACCCCCGAGCAGCGGATCGAGCATTTGAAGACGATCCAGCAATCGGCCGCACGCATGGCCGAGCTGATGGAAGGCGTTTTGTTGTTCAGTAAAGTGGAAGCGGGCGCGGTGGAGTTCGATGCCCAACCTATCGACCTCCTCAAGCTCTGCCATCGCATTGTGGATGAAGTCGAATCTTCCACTGATCGCCGCTGTCCAATTGTCTTCACGGCGGACTCCTCATGGCCCGAGGCGCGCACGGATGAGAAACTCTTTCGCGCCATTCTCACCAATCTCCTGAACAACGCTGTGAAGTATTCGGCCGATGGAACCTCCGTGCAATTTCAACTCTGTCGCAAGGGCGATGACGTCGTGTTCACGATCCGCGACCAGGGAATCGGAATCGCCGCCGCGGATTTGCCGCGCTTGGGTCTGCCCTTTCAACGCGGTCACAATGTCGGAAACCATTCCGGCACCGGCCTTGGTCTGGCTCTCGTGAAAAAGTGCGTCGACGTTCATCGCGGTCAATTGACGATCGACAGCAAGGAAGGCGTCGGCACGGTGGTCACGGTGACGTTGCCTCTCTTTACCGCTGGTAAAACTAAAACAACCTCATGAAAAGTATTCTCGTCATCGAAGATGAACCCCACCTGCGCGCCAATCTTCTCACGATTTTGCAGATGGAAAACTTCAACGCTTTCGCCGCCGAGAACGGATTGCGCGGCGTGGAGATGGCGCGACAAAAAAAGCCGGACATGATTCTCTGCGACATCATGATGCCGGGGCTCGATGGTTATTCTGTGCTGCAGGAATTGCGCAGCGATGACGCGACAGTGGGAATCCCTTTCATCTTTCTGACCTCAAAAAGCGATCGCACCGATTTACGCACCGGCATGGCTCTCGGTGCTGATGATTATTTAACGAAGCCCTTTGCCGTCCCGGAATTATTGTCGGCCATTGAAGCCCGCTTCCTCCGCCTCGAGCAGCAGCGGATGCAGCACAAAATAAATTTCGTTTCCTCCGAACCGCTCCGGAAGTTGGGCCTCACCCCGCGCGAAGCTGACGTCCTGTTCTGGCTCGCCCAGGGCAAAACCAATGCCGAAGCCGGATTAATCCTGGAGATGAGTGTTGCCACCGTGAAGAAACATGTGGAACACATCTTCGCCAAGCTCGGCGTCGAGAATCGTTCCGCCGCCATCCTGCGCGCCATCGAATCCCTCGGTGAGTAAACGAATCGACAGCATCTGATACGGTGAAGCTCGGTGGTTTGGAGTCCCGGCTTCAGCCGGCAAGACGCCTACACGCCCGCTGACGTTAGTTCGGAGAGGGATTTTGGACACGAGGCGCCTGCTGATTACACGAATTTGCACGAATTAAGAGGACACCGGCAATTGAAGACGTATTTCCTTTCCCCTCAGATCCTCCTTTTCCGTCTTAAAATTCGTGTTAATTCGTGTCGAAAAACTCTTCTTTTTTGCTTTCGAAGATCTTTTGTTGACATTTTTACTTTAATCGCTAAAGCCGCCCTCTTTTTTTCGCCTTCCGCGCTCCCTGTTTTGCGTTAACTGTTGCTATTGAGAGCTTTGGCTATCGGGAGGGAGTCTCGGGAGACCCTCCGGCGCTCCGCCGGAGGCGTCCGGGAGACTCCGGATCGATTTTTCCGTCGTCCGGAAGGCGATCGGGAGACTCGGAATCGATTTTCCCGCCGCAGGAAAGTCGATCCGGAGACTCGGAATTGGTTTTCCGGCCCCAAAAAGGCGGTTTTGAGCTCGGAATCGATTTTCCTGCCACAGGAAAGTCGATCCGGAGACTCCGGATCCGATTTCCAGCCGTCCGAAAAGCGATCCCGAGACTCGGGTACGCCTCTGGCGGAGCGCCGGAGGGTCGTCTGAGACTCCTTCCCGCCTTCCCCGCGGCAGGAAAACCGATCCCGAGACGACTTCCCGACAACTTTTTCGTCCGAAAAGCTCCCCGATTCCTCCCTCCCGAAGTTCCTTCCGCGCCGCTCGGTCCGGTGAGGGTGTTTTCTGAAATTTTCGAGCCCGAAAAGGCGGACCAAAGACTGCCGCCCGGCTCTCGACAGGAACCCACACCGGTTATGAGTAAACATTCCAAAAATCGGAGCCCTGTTTTCAAGTGCCGTAAGGCACGACCGTCCAAGTGTTTTAAAATGGGCAAGGTCTGGACGCCGCTCACCTTGTTTCATAAACAGGCGTCTCACTTTATTTGCCCGAGGAGCCTATTGAGCGAAACGCTCCGAATTCGTCCAAAGACGTATTGTTCGAGGACTGGGTGCCGCGATAAGGTGTTTGGCGCAAACAAAGGTGACCAATGAACCGTAGACTTCCAATCACGATAGTTGCCTTGATCTTCGGTTTTGCGCTTCTGGCAAATGGGGGAAGCATGCAGCGCATTGGCCATACCCGGCTTGATCCGCGACACAGCGGTCCCGACGACAAAGGAATGTATACCGGTGTGATCGATGCCACCAACGGCTACGCGTATTTCGTCGGCAATTACCTGTGCAAGCTCGACATCACCGGCAACCTGCCCGTCCAAATTGGACCGTCGCTCCTCACCGGACAATTCGCGGAAGCGGCCGTGGATCTTTCGGCCGGGTATCTGTATTTGCCCAAGGCGGGAACGATCTTTCGTTATGCGCTTGGAGCCGGGACCAATGCAGTCAGCAGTGCCGGTTCGCTCACGCTTTCCGAAGGCGCCTCTTCCGCGCTGGGCTTTTCCATGGTCATCGATGACTCGAATCCCAATCCGACGAATCATTATGGCTATGTTCTGTGTTCCGGCACGCCAGCGACCGTGGTCAAAGTGGCGCTCTCGACGTTTACAAAAGTATCGTCCGTGACTCTCAACGCTGGAGAAAATTCTTACGCGTGGGGCCAAATCGATACACAAAAAGGCTATGCCTATTTTGCCACCTGGGCCAGCGCAGTCGCGCCAGCCGTTCCGCAGATTCTCAAGATTAAACTCACGCCCGGAACGAACGCGCCGCAGCGGATTGGCAGTGTAAATCTCGGGGCCACGCCGGTTTCTCTGTGGGCGGGGTCGATCGACACCTTGCATGGCTACCTTTATTACGGAACCGACATGGGCAGCACCAACGCGGAGACGGTTTACAAAGTAAAACTGGGCGATGGCGATTCTCTTCCGACACCTGTGCCATTCGGCGGCATCCAGCTTCAACCCGGCGAAATCCAACTGATCTCATCGTTCATCGATCCGCAGGCTGGTTACGTTTATTTTGGCTCTGACAACACATATCCGGGCAGGGTTTATCAACTCAGCTTAAATGGAACCAATCCGCCGGTGGAAAAAGGATTCTTGCAGTTACAGCCGGGAACGTCCACACCCCCGCCAAACGGCACGACGATCCTGAATGCGACGAATACAGGTTACGAACTTCCTTATGGCGAAGTCTTTTTGCGTTCGGCGGTTTTTGATCCACTGCGCGGCTATGCGTATTTCGGCCAGGACAGCCGGCCGAATCAGATCGTGAAAATCAAGGTGGCGAAGGACCCCGTGCCGATCACGTTGACGAATGTCCATCCGCTGGCTGATGGCTCGTTTCAATTCGCTTTCACCAACATTGCGGAAGAGGCATTCACCGCATTGGCTGCGACCAATTTGTCGTTGCCTCTGAGCAACTGGAATGTCCTCGGTAGTGTTACGGAACTTTCGCCGGGGCAATATCAATTCACCGATTCTCTGGCGACCAATAGCGTGAACCGGTTCTATTCCATCCGCACCCCATAGGGAGTTTGAGATTGTTCGGACATCCGCAACTCGCGTAATGTTTCAACAGATCACCACGACCAATATACCGTCTGGACAATCCAGCCTTTGTTCATGATGGGAACACTTCATGCCTGCTTCTGACGATCATTCGTAACATATGGTAATACTTGGCCTTTGGGAGAAGATCAAGGTGAGGGGAAACGCGAATTGGTAGGCATGGCGCGCTGCGCCGTCCGCGCCACGGAGTGGCGCAACAAAGGCGTGATCGTCACGGGAGCATTTCGAATGGCCTTGGATGAGGCAACCCTTCTGGCGCAGCTCTGCAGCGCGGACGGTGCAGCGCGCCATCCCTACCGCGGCTGAGAGAGCCGATTAACCCCCTAAACAAGCCAGTGCCCTGCTGATTTCCCAACAGGGCACTGACTATGGTTGCAGGTTCTCACCGCGGCGACTTACCTTGGCTGGAAGCCGCCGGGAACCTCGAAGTTCTTAGGGAATTATTCCTCGTCGTCGTCGACTTCGGTACCCTTCTGGATTACTCCGAATAGGCCGTGCGTTTCTTCGTTGGGGCCAGCGG
>JAQGOU010000284.1 GCA_028293445.1 Verrucomicrobiales bacterium
CGGAAAGTGCTTTGATGCTCCGATAAGTTGTCACAATGTCAGCGGCAAAATATAATTCGGCGTCGATAAAAATTACTGCGAATTTTAATCCACGATACGCGTGAACCTCGTCCCTATTAGTATCATAATTTTCCGGGAGGTTTCGGAAAAATAGATTCCACTGCTTTCGCCAAAAGTGTTCGGACGTCTTCACGAAAGCATCACTTATCGAACGTTTTAGCATTTCGGCCGCGACTTCAAGCTCTGCCCTAGAGGCATTAGCGGGATCAACGTCAATTGTTTTATCGGTGACCTGGACTGAATACTTCTGGTCTGGAACATCCTCGTCGAGAGTGTAGATTTGGCCGACTGGACATGCGTCAGAGTCAGGAGTCAAAAACGTAGCGAACCCGAAGCGAGGGGCGGAGACAACTGCTTGCTTCAGTTCATTCTTCCAAAGCACTGTAGCCCATTTGCTCAAGCGAATCGGCGTCTGGCTATCCTGGGGCACGTGTTCGCGAACTTTGAGAACACGCAGTCGAAAAGGCTCATTCGAAAGGCCCGTGATCTTAAATAACGTAGCGCCTAGCTTTTTTTCATTCATGGTATTGCCTGAGGTTTGAGCGTCGCACGGCAAACACTTTTAAAATTGCATTTTCTGCATTCATTCACTGAACTCGCAAAATCTATCTTTTCCACCTTGAGGCGTCCAAGCTTAACATAATTTTCCCAACGCTGTGCTTGCTCGACGCTATTGCAAATGACCTCCTTTGTTTCAAGGGCCAGTTCCTCATCAAGATGAAAGCTGACTTCTTGCGACTGGGCATTGCCGAGATAAACTAGGCTGCTTTTGACCTTTTCCAGAGGAAAATTCATCACAAAGTGAGGCCAAAGCATGTAAATGCTCACTTGCGTGGAATTGCTGGCACCGCCGATTTCGGTGAAGGGCCGCTTGCCCGTCTTCCAGTCGTAAATGTGGAATCGCCCATCTGGCAGATGCAACGCCAGATCAACTTTTGTAATCGCCTGAACATCTCCCACCATGAAGCCTGGAGCACCATCACCCCAAGGAGGTGGTTCTATCCAACGCCGTTTAGCGGATTTGAATTCTGTCAAAAAGCTGGAGTGCGTCTGTGCCCATTCATGAAACTTCTTAAACATTTCACGAGCTTCGTTCACGAGTTCCGAGATTTGAGTTTCAGGTGGAACCTCATCGTATTCATGCTCGAAAAGCGCCGCACCAAACCGACCAATTGAAGCAGGTTCCTCGCGAAACTGCCGCTTCTCCGAAAACTTCCAGTCCCGCTCCATTCTTTGTTGTAAGGTCAACGCTAAAAGATCGAATGAAGCGTCCCGGCCTTCTGCAGTTTGGGTGAGAAAATCCGCTATGGCATCATGGACACATTCTCCCTGCCACATCGGGATATTCTTCATCTTTTTAAGCAGCGCTATTTGCCGAAGCCAGGGGTCGAAGCTATTGAGATAGGCATTCGCTAAATACTGAAAATAATACTTGCGTTCACAAGATCGCAGCATTTGGTCGCGACTAAACGACCATGTCGATACATTTGCAGCACGTTGAAATGTGCGTCCCATAAGACTATTTTGCTCGCTTGTCTGAGGAGGAATTCTTTTTGCGCTGGTCGCCTTTCTTCCCTGTTCGACCATATGCGAGCGATGCACCAGGAACTTGGGCCACGGTGCCTTCTTCTCCGAAAAGTTTCTTCACTCTGCTACCCGCACGGTTCGCGATCGCGCGGAGCTTTTCAGTGGTAGTTTGCTGCTTACCTGCGTGGCCAGAGGCTTTGCCAAGACGGGCAAGAAATTCTTGAACATTTACCCCCTCGGCTTTCAAAGACTCCATAGCCTCCGCATCGGAGAAATCAGCATTCTCCGAAACAAATTTATGCAGTTGTCGAACTGCTTTTTGATACTTGTACTTCATAACCTGCTCCATCTCGATTTATTTTGTTTAGTGCTGTTTCGGCCACCGCTTTAAGTACCCGCCTCATTTCATAGACACGGGCTATCGGCAAGCCTGTATCTTCGACAATTTCTTCAACATGGGTGGCTCCATTCTCAAATGATTTTACCGTCTTTCTCAAATCCGCGCTCTTTATCACGCGAGGATCAGCGTACAGAGCTTTAAAGAATGTTTCATAAAACTCAGACGTTTTAAGCTCCTGTTCCGGGTTGGGCTTCTCATCCGAAATTGGATCAAAAAATTCGGGATCTTCTATTTCTAAGGCTCTTAACTTTTTCGTCTTATGGATGTTCCAAAGCATGCTTTTGACGGCACGCTTTAGCTGTATCCACATCCCGTCATTTTCATTAAAATGCCTAACTCCCTCACCTGAGCCGTTTGGTTGAGCGTTTTGTTCCGCCAACCCCCGATGGAAAGCTGCGTACACGTCACAAACCACATCCTCAGGGGTGGTCCCCCCAGGCATCGGCTTTCCCTCGTACCAGCCGTAGTACGCTTTGGCCCAATACCTTGCGAACACAAGCAGTTTTAGACCCACTGACTGCCAGTTGGCTTCTTTAAACTCAATTTCAGCCGTGTTTTGTTTCATGCCTTCTTTGTTCTTAGGCTACGAATCTAGGCTTTTTTGGGAAAATTCTTTTCTTACCAGTGAAATTTATTTTCCAAAAATATCCCGGTCTTGAGTTTTAGTGAATAAGCGGCGACGCATTGAATCACGAGTGTGAGGATAGCGAGAAGCCGCGCAACATAAAAGAATACCTGATATGACCGAAGAAAATAATTCCGATATTGTCCAGAGCGCTGCTCGAGCGGACGAAACCTCAACCTGTTATCCTCCCACCAAGTGGGGATGTACGGTCGATGATGCCTTGGTTTTAGTGCCAAGGCACATCACAGCACGCTTAATCAAGGAAGAGGCAGGAATCGCACCCGATTTGGTTCTGATTCGCGATTATGGCTCTGCCAACGACGTTCCTCTGGAAGATGACACCAAGATTGATCTTGGCGAAGGGAACGTTTTCTACACCGTCCTACGCTGCGACGTGAAGCAACCTGACTGTGCTGCCGAGAAACCTAAGTTCGCATTCATCGTGGATGACCGTCCCGTGGAAACTCTCAATCCGGTTCAGAGCGGCCGTGCTTTGCGTGAACTGTTTGGCTTTGTACCAGCGGTGCGCTTATTCCGCGATTTCGATTCGCCCCACGATCAACCTATCGCATTGGACGACAGGGTTGTTTTCATCGATGGCCCAGTTTTTTATACACGCCGCAGTGAAAAAGGACTCTCCATCATTGTCAACAAACAGACGTTCACTGAGGCAGACGGCGTGAAGCCTGAGATGACCGGGCGTGAGATCGCAAGGCTCGTGAGTCAGGACCCCGACCACACCGAAGTCTCTCAGGTTAAGGGGAAGGACCGCATCAAAGTTGGTTTAAACGAAAACGTTAAAATCTATAACTGCGAGGAATTCTGTGTAATTCGCACCAACGTTAAAGGGGGCTACGAAATCTCACGCATCGAGCGTGAGATTAGCTCACTCGAGGAAAATGGAGGAGAAGTTACGTTCGTAGGTTCCCCAGTTCCTTGTGCAGTTTATCATCGCCTTTCAACGTGTAGCGGTTATCCGCATATTTCTGAAACCGACGTATTGGTGATCGTCCCTGCTGCCTATCCCGGCGTCATGTTGGACGGCGCATATTTACCAGTAGGATCTCCATTGCTTGGAAAAGTTGAAGGTGCCCCACAGGGACACACTGTCCAAGCGCTTGGCAGAAGCTGGCAGTTGGTGAGCTACCATCCGCACAACGGCGGCGGTGGTCCTGCTTGGAACAAAGACCGTCACGGTCTGCATACTTATTACACTGAGATTTTGTCTTGGATTCAACGCGCTCGACAATAATGAAAACGATTTTACTCCAAGATGATGGGCGTTACGCCATCTGGCGAATAAGATCGGATGAAAAGCAGAAGCTTTTCCGTCTGCTGTTTCGTCGATATCCAGAGCGAGAATGGGGAGCCTTTTTCCGATTCGGCTTCCGCCGAACCTCGTGGGGGTTCCTCATTACTCAGGTCGATATACTCCCGCCGGTAGCGGGCGACTTAGATCGGCAAAGCCCAATCGTTGAATTTCGACCCGCCTACATCCAGCGTGCCTTGAGCAGCTTGGATGCTCATCCCCTGGGTATTGGCGTTGTACATTCGCATCCGGAAGGGGGTGGTGTTTCTCCAAGCATGACGGATGACGATATGGATTCGTATTTCTCTGAAGAGTTCGAACGTTTCAGTGACGGGCGTCCGTACGCTAGCTTCATCCTTGCAAAGAATGAATCAGGGGAACTGAGCTTTAGTGGCAGGGTCTTCGATAAAGGCCTTTGGTTTGAACTAAAAACTATGCTCACAGTTGGAGACTCATTGGTTCGGGAAGATTCGGTAAGAAATTTCTATCAAAGTCCCCCCTCAGGCGAGGACATTCCGAACGGTGGTGCGCTTGAGCGTGTGACCCAGCTACTTGGCCAAAAGGCTCCAAAGCAATTGAGAAAAGCTATCGTTGGCGTCGTTGGAGCAAGTGGGACCGGAACACCGGCCTTAAACGTTCTTGCAAGGGCGAATATGGGCGAGGTGGTCTTGGTTGACCCTGGTCGCGTCAAAGATTCAAACCACCAACGCAATCTCGCGATGAAAGATTCGGATTTGTCCGTCGAGCCAAAACCATATAAAGCCGCTTTGGCGCGTAGAATGATTCATGAGATAAACCCCCGTATAATCGTACGCTCTTTTGCTGGTGACGTTTTGGATGACATCGTCTTGGACGAGTTGGTACGTTGTGACCTCATACTGGGTTGCAGCGATGCAAACTACGCTCGCGCGGCATTAGGAGACATCGCCGTACAATATCTGGTGCCTGTTATCGACCTTGCAGTCCAGATGCGAGCAGAAGACTCCGTACTCAACGAACAGTTGAGTGAAATAGCGTATTTTACGCCCGGTTCTCCTTGCCCTTGGTGCTGTAACCGCGTAACCGCTACCGCAATCCGTTACGAGACGAGCACGGAAACGGAAAGGGAATTTATGGCGCGCGCAGCGGCTGACGCTGAACGAAGTGGTGTTGATGGAGCTCAATATTGGGGAGGCACGCCACCACCGGAACTGACAGTCGGTTATTTGACAATGATGCTTGGTGCGATGGGCGCTGGCTACGCACAAAACTTAATTCTTGGGGCAGCCAAAATTCCGCATCGGCGGTTTCAGTTTGATGTTGGAATTCGTTCCTTTGGTATGGTCGAAGATAATCGGAGGCCTAATCTAGAATGTGCTTGTCAAAAGTTCATCGGGTGGTCCGACCAAGCGAAAGCCGATAGAAGCGTTTCCAAGCCCCAGAACTGGGCTAAACCGCTGGAATTACACTGACCTAGATGTCAATAGACGGAGAGCCGCCAAAAATGCTGGATCTTGGTTTTAGCATTGAAGTTG
>JAQGOU010000304.1 GCA_028293445.1 Verrucomicrobiales bacterium
TGTCAGCCACTGCTTCAGCTGCTCGGGCGTGGGCGGCAGGCCGGTTAGATCGAGCGAGACGCGACGGAGCAGTTTCGGCATGGGCGCTTCCGGCATCGGCTGGAGTTTCTTTTCATCGAGCTTCGCCAAAACAAAGCGATCGATTTCGTTTCGAGCCCATTTCGTTTTTTTCACCGCCGGCAGTTCAGGACGAACCGGCGTTTTGAAAGCCCAATGTGTGTCGTATTTCGCCCCCGCTTTAATCCACGCGCGAAGCAATTCTTTTTGCTCTGAACTCAGGTGTCGATTCGAGGTGGGTGGCGGCATTTGCTCTTCCGGATCCGATGAGAGGATGCGTTTGACGACTTCACTTTCCTCTGGCTTCCCCGGAACGATGACCCCTTTTTCCAATGGTCCTTCTGCAACATCCAGTCTGAGTTTGGCTTTGCGCTTTCCGCTGTCAGACCCGTGACAATGAAAACAGTTCTCGGAAAGGATGGGACGAATGTCGCGATTGAAGTCGATATGTGCCGACGCATTAGGTTTCGCGATCAGAGACGACCCGCCGAGCAGAATGCAAAGGGCAACAAGTTGTTTTGAAAGAATCAACGGCATTGGCGACATTTAAAGAATAACCGGCGCATTCGACGTGTGCGATGAAACATTTATTTGATGAAATCGCGCATCAAGGTCGCGCCAGCTATACGGTAGGTTTCCGCTGCATCGCGTCAAGAGCTGTTAAGATCGTGCAGAGATTCTTCAAACGGGGTGTTGCGACTCCAGCCTTTTCCGCCTGACGAAGCGGTTCAAAAAATAAACTGTCGCTTTCCAGAGCCAGACCACGTTCGAAGTCGACGACGGTGGAAGCTTTATACGCACCGATCGGACGCGTGCGGGCGATTTGTTGTTCAGCCGTTGCTTCGGGAACTTTCAAACCCAGTGCATTCGCGACCGCAATCGTTTCGAACATGAGTTCCGTCACCAACGTTTCCCATTTCTGGTCTTCCAATAAAATATTCGTCGGAAGACAGGGGCCGAGTTTCGCATCAGGAGGAAGGTGGCCGGAAAGGACCGCTTCATACCCAACCGTTCCTGCGACACCCAATCCATTGAAGGGGATATTCCAAACCAGTTTCTCCCAGCGACTCTTCGCGATGCTTTCCGAGACCACGCATGGCACACCAGAGTGGCGAATCATCGAAGCGATATCGTGCGTGCGTGGCTCAGGCCAGCCCTTGAATTCGCCCATGACAATTTTGCCGTCGCCGACGTGATGAATCTTTCCAGGGCCGACGCGATTCACGCAAACGTAACACAGTCCGCCGAGTACTTTTTCGCCACCGAACAACGCCGCGAGTTGCTCCTCGTTGCCCAAACCATTTTGCAGGGTGAGAATCGCGGTGTTTTCTCCAATGAGCGGTGGAAGCAGTTTTGCAAACTGATGATTCGCGGTCGTCTTCAGGCCAATGAGAACGACGTCACAAATGCCGATGTCCTCCGGGCGTTGCGCGCACTTGGGATTGACGTGGAAATTTCCTTCGTCGCTGATGATCTCCACGCCTCTGCGTCGCACGACTTCGTAATCAGAGCGCAGAAGAAAATGCACCTCTTGTCCATCACGACAGAGTTTCGCGCCATAGTAACTGCCGAGGGCGCCACAACCGACGATGCCAATTTTCATAGCTTACCTAATATATATGGCTCGGCGGAGTCGTTCTCGATTTTTCCGCAGAGATGCATAGTGATGGGTGAATAAAAAAGGCGCTCCGAAGTTTCGGAGCGCCTCCAAAAAGGTTGTACGGATTATTTCGCGCCGAGGATGGCGTCTTTCGCGGCTTTGGCGACACGGAACTTAACGACGCGTTTGGCCGGGATCTGGATCGTTGCGCCAGTCGCGGGATTGCGTCCCTGACGAGCTTTGCGGTTCACCAACACGAGCTTGCCGAGACCCGGAAGCGTGAAGGTGTTCTTAGCGTTTTTGTAGGCGAGTTCAGCGATGTGATCGAGGATCTCGGCTCCCTGTTTCTTCGTGATGCCAGCTTTTTCGGCAATGGCTGCTGCAATGTGTGATTTCGAGAGTGCTTTTGCCATAGTGTTTGTTCTTGTTTTTGTTGTTACGAATAAGTCATGCGACTTGTGGCGCAATTAAAGCGCTTCAGCTTCGTCGTGCAAGTAGAAAATAGCGTAATCGCCCAATTTTATGCGGGTGAAATGGCACTTTGAATAGCATCCGAAGCTTGACTTGCCCGCCGAAATAACGAACATCGGAACACCATGTCTGCCCTCTTTACAATTCAGAGTGAATTTCGCTACGAGATCGTCCGTAAAATCTTCGAAGGAGGAATGGGAATCGTCTATGAGGCCGAACAGATCGGTGCCCGCGATTTCAAGAAGCGCGTCGCCCTCAAAGTCATTCGCCACAATTACGCGAGCCAGCGCATGTTCATTGAGAATTTTATCGGTGAAGCCAAGCTCGTCGCCGACTTGATCCACACCAACATCGTGCAGACTTACCAGCTTGGTGAGACTCGCGGCATTTATTTCATCGCGATGGAATTAATCCGCGGCGTCAACCTTGAGCAGTTCGCGCAACAGTTGAAGGATAAGAATTGTACGTTGCCGGCTGAACTGGCTGTGTTTATCACCAGCCGCATTGCTCGTGGCCTCGCCTACGCGCACGCCAAGATGGATAAGGACATGAACCCCGTGGGAATCGTTCATCGCGACGTGAGTTTTAAGAATATCATGATCGCCTTTGAAGGTGATGTGAAGCTGACCGACTTCGGCATCGCTAAAGCCACCGGCTTCCTGGAAGACAAAGAAGGCGAAGTCGTTGCAGGCAAAGCCGACTATATGAGTCCGGAGCAGGCAGACTTTCAGATCACCGATAAGCGGTC
>JAQGOU010000313.1 GCA_028293445.1 Verrucomicrobiales bacterium
TTCTTTTGCTGGGCATTTTTCCGCGCGGCGACAAATTCAACAATCAACGCGGTAAAATCCTGCAGGTAAACCAGGCGCTGCAACAACTGGACGACCAGAAGCACGTTTTCTATCTTGATATCGGCTCTCGCTTCATGAATGCCGACGGTTCCATCTCCAAAGAGATCATGCCCGATTACCTGCATCTCTCGACCAAAGGCTACGAAATCTGGGCGGAAGCGATTGCGCCGAAGCTCAAAGCGCTTCGCTAAAATAACGCGGTGGACCGGCGGGACCAGATGATCGGCCCGCCGGTGCCATGTTTCACTGAACGGACCTGCTTACAGCGTCGTCACCATTTTCCCGGCGAACGAACGGCAGAGTTTGATAAAGGTTTCTTCGGCGATGCTGAGGCGGCGGTTCTTGCGCGAGGCGATCACCCAGGTGCGTTTTAATTTTCGTTTCCCCATCGGTAAGGCGACGAGCGACTTTTCCTGCAATTCCTTTTCCGCAATCCACGGTGCAATGATGCTGATTCCGAGCCCGAGCTTAACCAGTTCCTTGATCGCCTCCATGCTGCCGAGTTCCATGACGGTGTTCAGGACCATCTTTTCCTTGCGGAAATAATCTTCAATCAAGCGCAAGGTGTAGCTGTTCTTTTGGTAAAGGATGTAGTGCTGCTTCGGGACCTCCGCGCGCGTCACGCCGTTGGTCGCCCACGGATGCGAGGGCGCCAGGACAAAGGCGAGTTCGTCCTCGAACAAGGGATGAAGATCGAACTCATCCTCATGTTTCGGCTGCAAAACGATCGCGAGGTCGATCTGATTGTTCTGCAACGATTCGATGGCGTCCGCCGCGTCGCCAGCGCCGATATTAATTACACACTGCGGATAATCGTTCTTAAACTCACTCAGCACCGGAGGAAGAATATAACGGCAAGCGGTCGAGCTGGCCCCAATGCGCAGGCGGGCTTGTCCCCATTTTCCGAGATGTTCCAGGGCAGTTCGCGCCAATTGCATCTCGTTTAAAATCTTTTCGGCATGATGAAGCAATTGTTCGCCAGCCTGGGTCAGTGCAACTTTTTTGCCCACCCTGTCTAAAAGACGACAGCCCACCTCCTGTTCCAGCGCCTTCATGGCATGGCTGACGGCGGATTGGGATAGGAAAAGTTCCTTTGCGGCGCGGGTAAAGCTGCCCGTGCGCGCCAGGATCATGAAAGCACGGAGTTGTCTGCTATCGAGTGGGGTTGTCATTTATGAAATTTGTTCATTGGTTTCGGTCAAAAATTTCTGTTTTAGCCCGTTATGTCTGGCACAAGCAAAGCTGAATGCACTCAGACTATGATCCTCTTAGCAGAACGAACGCCAACCCTTGCGAGAGATCGCAATGTTTGGGTTTGCCGCTGCTACTTCTCGTCATTGCGCATCCGTCAAAAGTGAAACCTCAAGGAGCAACGGCCACCGATCTTCTCGGTGGCCGTTTTTGTTTCTGGAGGCTGTGAGAAGCTATTTAGAATGGAATTCTTTCCCTGTGACGTGGACGCTGTGCGTTCTAACGACCATCGACAACATCGGATGCACGAGGGAACGTTTTCGCAAGGCAAAGCAAGAAATGAAGATCATTCCTTTTCGTCATTCACGGAACGCCATGACGCTGTTTGAAATCCTCCTGGTGCTCCTGGTCATCACGGTAATGGTTGGCTTCTTGTTGCCGTCACACGGAAACCGGCGGTCGCGCTCGCTGACATGCCTCAACAACGTAAGGCAAATCAATCTCGCGCTGGCAATGTTCTACCAGGACCACGCCAACAAATACCCGATGCAGTTACCAGAGAGCGACGGCGGAACGGCCGAATTTACCTCCAGCCAATTTACTTATCGCCATTTTCGTGTGTTAACCAATTACCTCGGGCGAAATCCCCTCGTGTTTATCTGTCCGGCTGATTCAAAATTGCCAGCGGCTAATTTCGGCACCTTCGAGAATACCAATCTCAGCTACTTCATTAACCTGGACGCTGACTCGGATCGGACCAACGGACTGGTGTTCGGCGATGAATTTATCTCTGTGAACGGGGCGAGGCCGAAGGGAAATCCCGTCGTGACATGGACGATGAAATTGGAATGGACGAAGTCTCACGACAAGTCATCGCAACCGTCCGGTTCGCTCGGCCTGGTTGATGGCAGCGCAAGGAGAGCCACCAACCCGGATCTGCAGCAACTCTGGGTCAAAAGCGGACAAGAACGCGCGCGCTTTTCTCTTCCCGAAACCTCTGAGTGAATGGACATGCCATCTTCACGCGATCGCCTCCCGCATAATGTTCTGAAGAACCTCCTCGAATTGTTGGGCACGATGCGTGTAGGTGTGTTCGGATAAAACGCGACGCAAAGCCGCTCGCCCAAGAGCGCCAGCACGCTTTGTTGTCAGCGCCTCCATGATCTCCGCCACCTCATCCCCATTTTCGGCGACAAGCACTTCTTCACCCGGTTCTAAAAATGTTTCGATTCCGACCCATGCATCAGTGATCAAACAGGCGCCCGCACCCGCAGCCTCGAACATACGGGGTGGCGGTGAGAAGCCGTAACGCGCCATGCTGTCGCGGTTAATGTTAATGACTGCTTTCGGTGTGCAATTGAATGCGTTGTGGTCGCGGGTATAAACGTGTCCGACATAGTTCACATTGGGTGTCATCGTCTTGTCTTGCCAACCGTTGCCTCCCAGCAAAAAGGTTTTCTCCGGCAAATTCGCCGCGACGTTTAAGAAGAACTCTTCCACTCGCTTCTCACGGTCGGGCAGTCGATTCCCGAGAAAAGCAAGATCAGCCTCGAATCGTTGATCAGGACCCACGGGATGATGAGTGTGTGGATCCAGTGCATTATAAATCGGCACACACTGTCGCGCCCCCAAATCGTCGTAAGCCTCGACGACCGGCTTTCCACCGCCATACGTAAGGATCAAATCGTATTTCGGAATCAATTGATGAAAGGGATCCTCTGGATGCTGCTGCACGCGTTCGAGTGTCGCGGGCGCATCGATATCCCAGAACGCAACGAGCGTTTCTGGAGATTGGAATTCAAGAACGCCTCTTTCCAGCAACTCGTCAAAGAGACCCACACCGCTCGCCTTGATGATCATGTCAGAACCGCGCGCCTCTTCGAGAGCATGGAAGGCGCTTCTCTCATCGGCAGGATAAACCACCACTTTGGCCCAGTCCGGGTCCGGTATATCGCGGTGCTGCTGGCGCTCAAACGCGTCGGGCTCATAAAAAGTAATCTGGTGTCCGCGTTCGTGCAGCGCGCGAATAATGCCACGATAGTAGGTGGCCGCACCGTTCCAGTAGGCCGAGACGAGACTGGAACCAAAGAAGGCGATGTTGAGGTTTCGTTTCATACGACGGCGTTTGGTAAAACATTAGGATTCGCAAAGGACCCTCTCTTTTCTCTTGGGCGCGGATGCGCCAGAACCTGGGTGTATGCGGCCAGATATTCTGCGGCCATGTGTTGCGGATTAAATTGAATCGCGCGGCATTGCGCGTAAGCCGAAAGCTCTTTCCTGCGAAAAGGATTCTCGATCAACCGCAGGAGTGCGGTTTTTAGTTCCGCAGGATCATCAGGGGAAACAAATAAGGCAGCGCCGTTCCAAACTTCGCGCAGGCTGGGAATGTCACTCAACACCAAAGCACAACCGGACAAGGCCGCTTCCAAAATGGACAGACCGAACGGCTCGTAAAGCGCTGGAGCAACGTAAATCGATGCGCGGCTAAACCATTTGGCGAGCAGTTCGGAGGGCAAACGGCCCAGGCAGCAGACTGACTTGCCGATTTCATTGGGACGACCGCTTGGATCTTTATCCGGGCCAGCGAGGTAAATCGTCCACGGAATCTCGGCGCCAATCTTCGCGAGAGCTGCGATGTTTTCCCCTTCATCCCAGAGACGTCCTGCGGTGAAAATGATTTCTTCTTTTGTCCTCGTGTGGAAGTGAGATGGATTCCGCGAATTGTGGATCACCTTTTGCGCGGCGAATGTTCCGTAATACCTTTTAAGCTCCAGGAGCATCGCCCGTGTCGGTGCGACCACAAGATCGGCGGCCTGCAGACCTTCGCGAACTTTCCTCGCGTAAACATTCCAGCTCGCTGGTGCGCCCTCATGCTTCACAGCTTTCCACCACGACAATACGCAGGAATGGCCCACCACAATGACAGGCGCTTTCCACGGAAGACCTCCATGGGCGAAGTTGTTCAGATGAATCAGATCGGGCTGAGTGCGCTGTTCCAGATCCAGAAGCCATTCCGCGGCGCGGTCGACGTCGTCCCATGGTTCCTCCATCCACTCGAGTTTGTATCGGCTCTCGAAGACCTCAAGATTCGAGAGATCCCGGGCTTCTTTCCTCTGTTCGCGGTTGAGGACCGCCCCCATGGTAGCGAGCGCGACTTCGATTCCGTGCTCGTGCAGCGCTTGGACCAACTCCAACGCGTAGGTCCAAACCCCTCCCACCGTGGCGGCAGTCATCAAGACCCGTTTCACTTTTCGCACCGGCGCGCAGGCTTTAGTTTCCCCGGTCATAAATCCTGTCGAGCATTTCGCAGATTGGGATCAGCCATTCGGCGTCAGCATTGAATCGTTCTCCTTTTTCAGCATTAACGTTCATAACCTCACGATGGCTTTCAGAAAATGATTGGGACGTTCTTTCATCGCGTTGAAGGCATCCGCGAGATGATCGAAAGTAAAGGTATGCGTGTAGAGCAGCGACGGATCGAGATCACCGCGCGCCACAGCGTTGACCGCGGCGCGAATGCCCTGGATATAAACCTTGGGATCACGTTCGTGAGCGTTGACAACGTCAAGGCCGCGCCAATTCCAAAGCTGCATGTTTACCTCTCGCGGACCGTCCTGATGATAACCGGCCACGACCAGTCGGCCCCGCTCCTTTGTTAGTTCCCCCGCAAGATCCAGCGGCCATGGCGCACCGACGGCTTCAATCACGCAGTCGCAGAACTGTCCATTCGTCAGCTCTTTAACCTGCTCGATGATTCTCGTGTGATCATCCATCGGAATGATTTCGGTCGCTCCCATCTCACACGCAATATTCAGGGCGAACGGACGGCGTGAAATGGCGATGACACGAGCGCCGGCTTTGGCCGCCAGCCGAATGAGAAGCGCACCGAGGAAACCCACGCCAATCACCGCCACCGTTTGGCCGCTCTGGAT
>JAQGOU010000489.1 GCA_028293445.1 Verrucomicrobiales bacterium
CGCATCACCAAACAATCGGTGAGCACCAATCTGCTGAACTGGAGTGATCCACAAACCATCCTCATACCCGACGCGAAGGACGAAGGCGAAACACAGTTCTATGCCATGGACGGTTTTCTTACGCGCGGCGATCTGACCATCGGCATGGTGAAAGTCTTGCGAGACGATCTTAAGGCTGACCATCCTCCACAGCCGCCTGATGCCTATGGCATCGGCTACACGACGATTGCCTGGACGCGCAACGGCACCGACTGGACACGCGGGCGGACACCGTTTCTCGATCGCAATCTGAAACCGGGTGCATGGGATCATTCCCACGCCTGGATCGATGAGCAGGTTCCGGTGGGAGACGAAGTTTATCTCTACTACGCCGGTTACAAGAGTGGTCACAAAGTAAGCCGTTTCCACGAGCGCCAAATCGGGTTGATCAAAATGAAACGGGATCGTTACGTCGGTCGCGAGGCTATCGGCGCCGGTGATTTGCGAACGCCGCCGGTGGTGCTCTCCGCAAAGAAGTTGTTTGTGAACGCCGATGCGAGTCACGGAGAGCTGCGCGTGCAACTCCTCACCCCGGAAGGAAAACCGATCAAAGGTTTCGCGGCCCGCGATTGTCAGCCGGTTCACGGTGATGGTGTGAAATCGTCGGTGACCTGGAAAAACGCGCCGGGTGATTTACCGAAGAACGCCATCTTGGAATTCCTGTTGCAAGACGCCGTGCTCTTTGGGTTTGAGCTGGAGTGAGCGCTTGATTCTAATCTGGCACGGCGTCGCGGGTTCGTTATAGTCGCCCGCATGAAATCACTTTTGGCTCTCGCATTCGCTGCTTTCTCTACGCTTCTGGTCAACGCTCAATCGACCAATTCCTTTCCGCTCTGGGCTGATGGTGCACCTGGCGCCAAGGGAACTGACGCTAAAGATATTCCGACATTGACCCCTTTCTTTCCTAAAGGGGAAGCCAATGGCGCGGCGATGGTGATTTGTCCCGGTGGCGGCTACGGCGGTCTCGCGGATCACGAAGGAAAAGATTACGCGCTCTTTCTCAGCGATCACGGGGTGACCTGTTTTGTTTTAAAATATCGTCTGGGAAGTGCTGGTTATCGTCATCCGATTATGTTGCAGGATGTATCCCGCGCCTTACGCCTCGTGCGTGCGAGGGCAGGGGAATGGAAGCTGGATGCGCATCGAATTGGGATCATGGGTTCATCTGCCGGGGGACATTTAGCCTCCACGTTGCTCACGCACTTTGATGCTGGCAAAGCTGATGCAGCGGATCCGATCGATCGTGAAAGCAGTCGTCCGGATGTCGGCATTCTTTGTTATCCCGTAATTACCATGGGCGAGAAGACACACGCTTGATCTAATAAGAACTTGATCTGCACGAATGAGACTCCTGAATTAGTGGCGGAACTTTCCAACGAATTGCACGTCACGAAAGAGACGCCGCCCTGTTTTATCTTTCACAGTGTGGAAGACAACGGGGTTGCGGTGGAGAACAGTCTGTTGTTTGCCGGTGCGTTACGGAAAGCTGATGTTCCCTTTTCCCTGCATCTCTATGAAAAAGGTCCGCACGGCATGGGGCTTGGTTTCAAGGCTTACGCCAAGTATGAACCGGGCAAACTTCATCCCTGGACTGACAACTGCATCTTTTGGCTGAAGGAACATCAGTTTGTGAAGTAGTCGTGGAGCGAAGTTATAAATAGGCGATCGTCAATAGACGATAGACAACAGGCAACGGCTATCACGATCGGGAACGAAAGTGAACATCTGCCCCCGAGCGCAACATTCCGGCAGCTTTTGAGCCGAAGTCACTGAAAATTAATCTCCTGCAAGAACCTTGTACGCGTACAACCCCAATTTCCTGCCGTCGGAAACTCCCCTTTGAGATTATTTGCCACTTCCCGACCGTCCGAGGAGCCTTGTACGCGTAAAACTCAGTTCCGGACCGTAAAAAGTCGCCTTGTACGAGTACAGGCCTCTTCCGGATCATCCGGAAGAGGCGTTGTACGGAAAAGATGATCAAAAATCGCCAGAACGGGACGTTGTACGCGTACAAGGCTCCTTCCGGATGATGGAAAGTTCGTCAATATTCGTACAACCCACCTCCGGACGAGGGGAAATTACGACTTGGCCGTACTTTCCCAATTTCCGACGGTCCGAAATTGGAGTTTACGCGTACAGCGCGCTTTCCGGACGTCCGGAATTGCACCTTGTGCGCATTCCCCAACTTCCCACCGTCCGAAACTATGACTGAGCCGTACCACCGGACTTTCCCACGACAGAAAATTTGGACTTGGCCATCAAGCGGCAAGTTCCCACGA
The DNA here is from genome assembly GCA_028293445.1 of Verrucomicrobiales bacterium. GTDB lineage: Bacteria > Verrucomicrobiota > Verrucomicrobiia > Limisphaerales > JACDHS01 > CBHWET01. Next base: position 2,319 of record JAQGOU010000489.1, read on the forward strand.
CAGAATCTTTGCCTTTGAGCGTGTGATCTGTTCCTCCGCGCCCGCCAAAGTATATGTCGATCAATTTCATAGAGCTGTCGCCCCATGACCTTCTCAATGTCGGGACAAGGACGGTTTTGTCTTGACGTTTTTTGCCTGATCCCGAATATCCCCCCGGCATTAGTTTGATTGAAAGGCCGGAATATCCCCTAAGTCTGTTTAGGACATACCGCTAACGAGATCCTGCTAACTGGCACATCGGGACCAACCAATCCTTCGCTGTGTTCGCCCGTGTCCGCGAGATTTTTAAATACATTTGTGAAACGCGTTTTCTTTTATCTGTTTCTGCTGGCGTGTACGTCTGCCTTGCGCGCCCAGTGGCTCTCGCAATCCGTCACCCTCTCCCCAGGTTGGAATGCCGTCTATTTTCATGTCGATTCATCGCACACGACGCTTAACGCGCAGGTAGGGGCCGACGTAAACAATCCAATTCTTGAAGTGTGGCGCTGGAACCCGGGTGCAACCATTCAGTTTACAACCGATCCCCAAAACCCGATCGATAGTGGAAGCCAATGGATTAGCTGGAACCGGTCCTCGGCCAATTCTCCCTTGCAACGTATTGTCGGAAACTCTGCTTATCTCGTGCGGGTCGGCACGAATGTTTCCAGCTATACCTGGACGATTAAAGGCAAACCGATGGCTCCGGCAAATGATTGGACGAGCACTGGGCTGAACTTTATCGGTTTTCAGACCGTTCCCGTGAATCCACCGTCGTTCGACACCTTTTTGGCTGCATCGCCCGATTTGCAGCAGGCCGCGGAGATTTATTATTATCGAGGCGGTGAATTGGGCTCGAATAATCCTGCTCGCTTGTTGGGGTTGCGCAATACGCTGGTCAATCGCGGTCAGGCATACTGGGTGCGGGCTGGAACGGTATTCAACCACTACTTCGCGCCATTTTCCGTGAATCTGCAAACGGGTTCAGGCATTGATTTTCAAAACACCGGGAGCAGTTCGACCTTTCGATTGAAGAATTATACGACCGGTTACCTGACGGTCTCGGCGAGTTTGATTGCTTCAGAAACGCCACCATCCGGGCAAACCAATATTTCGGGAGTTCCGCCGCTTATTATTCGCGGAGCGGCTAACCAAACCAATGTTGTCTATAGTTATACCAACCTGCCGCTGAACGGTTCGCGTTCCTGGATACTGGCCCCGAACGGTCAGCCCGGGTCTGAACTGGATGTGGTATTGGGTTTGAATAGAACCGCCATCACGGCAGCTCCCGGCAGTTATCTCGCTGGCATTCTGCGTTTCACTGATTCGCTCGGGTTTTCCCAAGAGGACGTGCCGGTCACCGCGATCGCGAATTCCACGGCCGGTTTGTGGGTGGGCCGGGCTCTTGTCACGCAGGTGGGGCAATATCTAAAAACGTTCCAGCGCGATGCTCAGAATAGTCCGGTCGTGTCATCGAATGGCCAATACATTGTGACTGGCACCGACACCTCTCTGGGCGCGGCCTCTCGGCCATTCCCGCTGCGATTAATCGTGCATAATCCCAGTGTGGGTACGAATGCGGTTTTGCTGGCGCAGGTGTTTTATGGTCCGGACGCCTTCACAAATATGGTGGTGGCGACAAAACAAAGTGCGCTGAACCAATCGATGCTGGATAAGAGCCGGCGAATCACCGCCACCCATTTGCCGTGCACGGCGAATAATACCTTTTGGGGGTTGAGCGGGCGCCTTGGCACCTCGTCCACGCTTTCGACGACCGTAAACCTGGATTATAACGACCAGGCTTCGAATCCGTTTTTGCATACCTATCATCCTGATCACGACAACCTCGATGCCACCTTCAAGACGGTCTTGCCGCAGGGTTCCGAATCCTATTCCGTCCGCCGTGCCGTGACTCTGAATGTGAATCCGGCGGGGAATGATTTTGCGAGTCAGATTGCAGGAACACAGAAAATCGAAGGGGAGTACCTCGAGACAATTACGGTTCTCGGCCTGCCGCGTGCAGGAAACACCAATGATACCAGGCAATTCCAAGTGCGAGGCGTCTTTTCGCTCAATCGCATCTCCGATATTCCGGCGCTGACCGTGGTGCCTTAAAGATTATTACTAAATTTGAAGTCATGAAAAATTCCGTCAATTCCGTTTCCGGCCAATTAAAAGAAACCCAATTAGATCATCTGAGCATGAAAACCATTGTATCGTTACCACGGCTCGCTGCCGTCATCTGCCTGCTTGTTTGTGTATTTGCCTTCACGAAGACGGTGCAAGCAGTAGCCGATGCTCCCGATCGTTTGACCTACCAGGGTTATCTCGTGGACGGCAATGGCTCAGCTCTCGCGACGAATGCGCCGAAAAACTACGACGTGGTCTTTCGTATCTATGACAGCCAGAGCGCTGGCGTCCTGAAATGGTCGGAGCAACAGACATTGACCGTGGACAAAGGTTATTTCAGCGTGCTGCTGGGCGAAGGCAGCCA
>JAQGOU010000328.1 GCA_028293445.1 Verrucomicrobiales bacterium
CCGAGCGGCAGATCGAGGTCGAGCAACACGGGACCTTGTTCAATATGGAGTTCGAGATAAGCGGCGGCATTCTTCAGTTCGTGGTGGCTCTCCTTCACGCGTTCGAGATCGACACCAATCCCGCGCAAGGCTTCCGACAGCGGAATGCCGTCCTTGTCTTTGAGGACACGCGCTTCATCCAGATTCAAATTGCCGGAGCAGGCGGACGAACCAAAAAGACTTTTTCCAAAGCGCGCTCCTTCTTCATCGGCCCAATCGACCACACGAATCGTAATCGGTGGCTTGCCGTTGTATTGCGCGCTGATGCGGCGAAGAATTTCCACTCCAGCCATGACGTTGAGACAACCATCGAGCCAGCCGCCGTTCGGGACGGAATCGATGTGACCGCCGATGAGTAACGCTTTCTCCGATTCGCCGCGCAAGGTGGTCCAGAGATTTCCCGCAGCATCGGTGTGAATCTCGACGGGAAGGCCTTCGAGTTTTTTCTTAAACCATTCACGCGCGGTGAGCCATGTCTTCGTGAATGCGACACGCTGCGATCCATTTTCGTCGCCGGTCAGTGAGCGGAGTTCTTTGAGTTCAGCAACCGTACGTTTCGGATTGAGAGTGCTCATGTCGGGATCATGGCTGGAAACTAATTTTTTTCAAACAAATGCCCGCTTCGCACTTAGTCTTCAGCGGGATTTTATTCATGAAGTTCATGAGCAAATCGCTTTGGCGCGAACGCGATTGTTATCGCATTTCGTGCTTTGCGCAGACTAGAATTCATGAACAAGCCAAATCGGAAAGGTTCAAACATGCCTACGCTCGCTACAACCGTCGATGGTCTCAAACTTCCCAATCCTTTTATCATCGGTTCTGGTCCGCCGGGAACCAATCTGAACGTCATCGCCAAGGCTTTCAAAGAAGGCTGGGGCGCGGTCATCGCAAAGACGGTGAGCCTCGATGCCTCCAAAGTGGTGAACGTCACGCCGCGCTATGGCAAGTTGCACGCGGATGATGGGAAAGAAGTGATCGGCTGGGAAAATATCGAGTTGATCAGCGATCGACCGTTTCATCTTTGGATCGATGAATTTAAGAAATGCAAAGACATGTTCCCCGACGGCGTGTTGATCGCGTCGATCATGGAGGAATATAACAAGGATGCGTGGATTGAAATTGTGCAGCGTTGCCAGGACGCGGGTGTCGATGCGTTTGAACTGAATTTTTCCTGCCCGCACGGTTTGCCGGAACGCAAGATGGGCGCCGCGATGGGTCAATGCCCCGAGATCCTCGAAGAGGTTTGCAGCTGGGTCAAAGGCGCGGCTAAGAAACCGTTCTGGGCGAAGATGACGCCGAACATTACGCACATCGAAGATCCAAGTCGTGCGGCGTTGCGCGGTGGAGCCACCGGACTAGCAGCCATCAATACAATTCGCAGCGTCATCGGTGTGAATCTCGACACGTTGCGCCCGGAACCGAGTGTCGAAGGTTACACGACTCCCGGTGGTTATTCATCGAGAGCGGTGCGTCCAATCGCGCTACGCATGGTGATGGAAATCGCCACGATGATTCGCAAAGAATTTCCCGGACGCTCGCTCTCTGGCATCGGCGGCATCGAAAGCGGTAACGACGCAGCGCAATTCATTTTGCTGGGCGCGGATACCGTTCAAGTCTGCACCGGCGTGATGAAGTTCGGTTACGAATGCGTCAAGCCAATGCAGGACGAGCTGCTCGCGTTCATGGCGAAACATAAGTTTGAAACGCTCGAAGATTTCAAGGGAAAGAGTCTGCCTTACTTCACGACGCACGCCGATCTCGTCAAACGCCAGGGCGAACGCAAAGCTGCCCAAAAAGCGGCTGCTGCGGCACCGCCGAAGAAGATGGTGCAAGCGGATGGCGAATGGAGTGGGGATGAATTCGTGAAGCAATCGGATGCGTTGTCGCGAGGGGAATGAAGCGGGGATGAAGCTCCAAATCCCAGCAACCAAGCTCCAGAGAAATCTCAAGGACCAATAGTCAATAGCCGACCACGGCGCATCGTGTTGATGCCCATTGCTTGGAATTTTTTAAATATGACCAAATTAGCGTGCCCCAATTTTATCGGTGGCGAATGGAAAACTCCTGCAGGAGTCGCCACCACTCCCGTTTACAATCCTTCGACCGGAGAAGTGATTGCCGAGACGCCGCTCTGCACGGCAGAGCACGTCAATGAAGCTGTCGAAGCAGCCGCGGCCGCTTATCCTGCGTGGTGGGAAACGCCGCCGGTCGAACGCGCTCGCGTTCTCTTTCGTTTCAAAATGTTGCTCGAAGATAGCTTCGAGGAACTCATTCGCCTCAACACTCGCGAACACGGAAAGACACTCGCGGAATCCCGTGGCGACGTGAAGCGCGGCATGGAGATGGTGGAGTTTGCCTGTGGGATTCCGTCGCTGCTGATGGGCGAGAGTCTGGAAAATGTGGCGCGTGGAATCGATTGCGACACGATCCGGCAACCGCTTGGCGTCTGCGTTGGTATTACACCATTTAACTTTCCCGCGATGGTTCCGCTTTGGATGTATCCGACGGCATTGGCGTGCGGAAATACATTTGTGCTGAAGCCGAGCGAAAAAGTCCCACTCACCGCGATCAAAGTTGTTCAGCTCCTTGAGAAGGCCGGATTGCCGAAAGGTGTTCTGAACATTGTTCACGGCGGTCGTGACTGCGTCGATGCGCTCCTGACGCATCCGAAGGTTAAAGCCATCTCCTTTGTCGGTTCCACGCCGATTGCCAGGCATGTTTTTGAAGTGGGCACTAAACACGGCAAACGAGTCCAGTCCAATGGCGGCGCGAAGAATTACGTCTTCATCATGCCGGACGCCGATGTTGAGAACTCCGCGCGGGGTGTGATTGAGGCGGCGTTCGGTTGTGCCGGCGAACGTTGCATGGCGGGATCTACCGCCGTTGTAATCGGTGGTGCGGATAAAACCGTTTTGCCAACCTTATTTGAAGCTACAAGAGCGATCAGTGTTGGACCGACGGATCGCGAGAATCAACCCGGCATGGGACCTGTCATTACGAATCAACATCGTCAACGTGTCGAGGAACTCATTGCCATCGGCGCGAAAGAGGGAGCTAAAGTCGTGGTGGATGGGCGTGGTGTAAAAAATTCGGATTCGCCAAATGGATTCTTTGTGGGCGCAACCATTCTCGATGAAGTGCGGAGCGGCATGACCGTTGCCCGCGAAGAAATCTTCGGCCCTGTCCTAAACGTCATGCGCTTTGACGATTTGGATGCGGCCATTGAAACGGCGAATCGGTCGCCTTACGGAAATGGTGCTTCCATCTTTACCCGATCGGGCAAAGCAGCCCGCGAATTCAAGCATCGAATCAAAGCTGGAATGGTCGGCATCAACATCGGTGTGCCCGCATCAATGCCATGGTTTCCGTTCAACGGATGGGACGAATCCTTCTTCGGCGACCTGCACATGCAAGGCAAAGAAGGTGTGCAATTTTTCACTCAGCAGAAAGTCACGACGACCCGTTGGTTCAGCTACGGCGAAGGCGATATCTGGCACAAATAAAAGGCTCCAAATCCCAAGCGTCCCACATCCAGACAAATTCCAAGCATTAAGGAATTCGACAATTGATATTTCTCTGGAGCTTGGAGGTTGGTGCTTGGAGCTTTTCTCCTACGGCACATAAACCGCCCGATAAAACTGGGTCGGGTCAATGGCCGCGTTGCCATTCGTAAACGTAAACGGCGAGACATTCGTCCGCACTGCATTCCAATTAACCAGATTCGTGGAAACCTCAATCACGTAACTGTAACTCGGCACGCCGACGACGCTTAATGTAAAATTCCCATTAGTATTGCTGCCGGAACTCATCGTTGCTGACGCAGAGGCGTAGACAGAAAGAATGGCGTTACTGCTCGTCGCTGAACCGGCGACATTGGTGACAACTACGGAATACGAACCCGCTTGATTCAGTGTCACATTCGTCAGCGAAAGCTGCGATGTCGTTGCGCCCGCCAGATTGGTAGCCCCAAATCGCCATTGATACACCAGGTTGCTCGTGCCACTTGCGACTACGAAGAAGTTCACGTTGGAACTGACCAGCACGGTCTGACTTTGTGGCTGAGTGGTGATAAGGGGTGCCACCGCATTCGGAACAACTTCGCCTGTCGACAGAATTTTTGCCGCATAGGTGCCAGCGCCAAATCCGGCAGGATTCACGAATTTAATCTGATTCATTTGTGCCGCGCTCAGTCCCGCGCCGGTCGTCCCGAAGAACAATTGTTCCGTTCCTGCGCCAAAGATCGATCCGTTCCAGTTGCTGACGGTCAGCGTCGTCGCAGCAGTCCAGGGGATGGCGCTGCTGTTGGCAAATTTCAAGATGCTTCCATTGGTTCCTAAATCAATTTGGGAATTGGCTGTCAATTTGCAGGTGCCAAGTTGTTCGTCAAATCCGGCCGTGCTGAAGACCCCGCCAGCCAACGTCATGGCCGCGGCGTTCGCGATTTGATCAGACGCTGCCAACAGGAGAGTGCCGCCGGTGTTCACTGTGACTGCCGCCGGGATCGCATTCGACGTGGGCGTCTTTTGGAGTTTTAATGTGCCAGCGCTGATCGTGGTCGTTCCCCCGTACGTGTTAATATTCGTGCTGGAGAAGACCATGGTCCCTGGGCCGAGTTTTGTAATGCCGCCGGTATCCGTGATGGCTCCTGCAAAAGTGGAATTGTTATTCACCGTTACCGTTTTCGTCGTGGTTCCGAGGTCAACATCTCCGTTGAATGTCAGGTCGCCGACACTATCGAGGGTGAAGTTCAGCGCGTTGATGGATAAATCATTGCCGAGCGTGCGGGCCGTAGCGCTGGCAGCCTTGAAAACGACAACGTTTGCACCCGTTGGATCGCCAATCACAAATTTGTTAGTACCAAGGGCGGAATTATGCCCCACCGCAATGGTTCCCTGGTTGAGCGTGAAATATCCTGGGGGCGTGTTCGCGCTATTGTAAATGGCTGTGCCCGCTCCCCATTTATCGGGCCCGCCTTTGATCCCGATGCTGGTATTGAACGTCGCCGTATGTCCGGCCGCCACGTAATTGCTATAGTAACTGCCAAATCCTGTGAAAACCAATTTGCCACCGGTAAACGTTACGTCCGCACGCTCCACGCGAAGACTGTAGACACTTTGAGTGCCGCTGACCGTGACGGTATACGCATTGGTCCCATCCGTTCCCGCAGAAAAAATGGCGTCATCGATTCCTCCCCAAACGCCCGTTTGGACTGTACCGTTGGCGTTGCTGCTCCAGTTCGTGCTCGAGTTATTCCAGGTTCCCGTTGGTGTCGATCCTGAACCCGCCGTCATGCCATTGACGTCCCAGTATTTTCCTGTCACCACGTTGGTCTTGGTAATCAGATCCATCAGGTAGGTCCAGTTCCAGCACGCCCCGGGGTCGGTGTGGTTGTTGCAACTTGGGTCCATGGCGTAGTTAGCGTTCACATAGGTGACCCATGCTGAAGTGCCTCCCTCCCCGTGGCCAACGACGTGATTGCGGTCCTTGGGAATGCTCCAGACATCACAAAGATGACGTTGCAGGCCAGCCGTTGCGATATACATGGCAGGGGTGTACCAGGCAGGATTGGCTGCAAACCCTTCATGCTCGGTGCCAAAAGACCAGTCATTCCAACATAGCGCATGGAAGGCGTATTTCGATTCCGGTACCGACTGCGTAATTTCTCCCCCCACATAGTCACTAGTGGCGTCCTGCCGACCGTTGACCATGTAATGAATGCTGACTGAAACGGAACAGGTGTTCAGATACGAAATGGTGGAGGCATAATAACCTTCCATGTCATGAATGATGGCGAACTTGTGGCCGTTGCCGGTGGTATGCCACTTGGAACAACCCGTCATGGGACGATAAATCGCCGGTGCATAATCAGGTTGTGCGCTGACGCTGTACGCGCCTGCAAAAAAACTGAGAACAGCTGCTGGAAAGAGGACGTGGACAGGACGGTTTGCCCCATTGGTTGATGGGTTGGCGATGGAGTTCACAATGACAGATTATATCCGGAAGGGGGAAGTTTACACGCCAAAATTGGCAGGGACGACGGAGCGGTCAGAAGCACGCTCATCGGCAAATTTGAACCTGTAATGTTGCTGGGATTTAGATATCGTCGACACATGGCCTTGCTCATCAAGAATGGTGAAATCGTAACCGCGAGCGAACGCTACGTGGCCGACATCTTCTGCGAGAACGAAACCATCACCCGCATCGATAAAAACATTTCAGCTCCGGCGGGAACCGAAGTGATCGATGCCACCGGCAAATATGTTTTCCCTGGATTCATTGATCCGCATGTCCATATCTATTTGCCGTTCATGGGGACGTTCGCGAAAGACACGCATGAGACGGCGAGCAAGGCGGCACTCGTCGGCGGCACGACGACGTTCATCGAAATGATTTGTCCGGGCCGTAGCGAGAAGCCTCTGGAGGCTTTCGAGCAATGGCTGGGCAAAGCGCAGGGGAACAGCACGTGCGATTTTACCTTCCACATGGGAGTGACCCGTTACGATGCAGAAGCGGAAAAAGATTTTCGCGAAATCGTCAAACGCGGCGTGAGCAGCTTCAAAGTCTTTCTCGCCTATAAAGGCGCGCTCGGTGTCACCGACGACGAGCTCTACCACACCCTCACGCTGGCCAAACAATTAGGGGTCATCACCACGGCCCATTGTGAAAATGCGGATTTGATTGCGGAGTTGCAGAAGAAGCTCCTCGCCGAAGGCAAAACAGGACCGGAGTATCATTACTGGAGCCGCCCGCCCGTGGTGGAGGCCGAAGGAGTTCATCACCTGATGACCTTCGCCGAGATGACCGGCGCTCATGTTTACATTGTGCATCTGAGTTGCGGCGAAGCATTGCAGGAAGCGATGCACGGTTCCGCGCGCGGCGTGAAAGTCTGGGTGGAAACGCTAATTCAATATCTGGTGTGCGATCGAACCGATGCCGAGAAGCCAAACTTTGAGGGATCCAAGTTTGTCATGTCTCCGCCACTGCGGGATAAGCAGAATCAGGCAATTCTTTGGAACGCGTTGGAGAAAGGGTTCGCCTCGACGCTCGCGACAGACCATGCGCCCTTTGATTTCGCGACGCAGAAGCAGATGGGCAAGAATGATTTTACGAAAATTCCGAACGGCATCCCGTCGCTGGAAGATCGGATCAACGTTTACTTCACCCAGGGCGTAAAACGCGGACGCATTGATCTGCACACGTTCGTCAATACCGCGAGCACCCAGACCGCGAAGATTTTCGGTTTATTCCCGCGCAAAGGGACAATCCAACCCGGCGCGGATGCTGACCTGGTGGTTTACGATCCCAATTATCGCGGCAAGATTTCTGCCAAAACACACGCGATGAATCTCGATTACAACGCCTTCGAAGGAATGGAAATCGAAGGGCGTCCGAGCGTCGTGACCGTGCGCGGAAAAGTAGCGGCGCGGGATGGCAAGTTCGTAGGCGAAGTCGGTCGAGGGCAGTTTCTCAAACGCGAGCCGAATCACTTCTAGGGCATTTTAATTCCGAACCTTTCCGCGAATGAAGTGTTTAAGTCTAAACGCATGAAAACGAAGACCGCAGTTCGCATCCTCGTGGTCCTGGTAGCAATCGGATTGCTCACGGGTTATGTAGTCTATTCGCAGAAGCAGCAGAACCGTCGTGTAGCCCCCGGTTCAAAGGCGATGGCTCTAATCGAGAACCTGAAGAAAATAGATGGCGCCAAAGACACTTGGGCGCTTGAAGAGTTCTCCAACGCGATCAAATCCAGTATTTCAGCGCAATCTTCCAATCAGTCTAAACCGGCCCTGGTCCAGAAAAAGCCTGAATTGGTTGCACCCGGATCAAAATCCTGGGGAATTTTCACCACGCCACCGGATTTGCAGGTAATCTTCGACACTCCTCTTTCGACCAATTCGACGCCCCAGAAGCAGTTTTAGTTATGCCAACCTCCGCGCTTATTATCGGCACGGGATTAAGCTTCATTTTCCTCATCGTCCTGTTTGTTCCACTGGAAAAACTTTTTCCGGCGAAACAGCAGCCGTTCGTGCGTCCGCATTGGCTGACCGATCTCGCTTTCTTCCTTGGGCAATATCTTCTCTGGGGCGGGTTGGTCTTGGGGATTCTTCAATACTTTCGCAGTTGGCTGGATTGGATCGTCCCTGCAACGTTCCGCGCAGGGATAACCTCCCAACCGTGGTGGCTTCAGGCGATTGAGGTGATTTTGCTAAGCGATTTATTTGTCTATTGGGGACACCGATTGCAGCACCGGGTAGAGTTCCTTTGGCGTTTTCATTCCATTCATCACAGCGCTGAGCATCTTGATTGGCTGGCTGCGCACCGCGAGCACCCGATCGATAGCGTTTACACGATTGGTCTGATCAATCTTCCCGCGTTCGTCATGGGCTTCCCGCTAGAAACATTGGCCGGACTTCTGGCGTTCCGCGGGGTTTGGGCCATTTTTATCCATTCCAATGTGAGGCTTCCGCTCGGTCCATTGCGCATATTGATCGGAGCGCCTGAACTTCATCATTGGCACCATGCGAAGGAAAGGGATGCAGGTAATTACGCGAACATCTCGCCCATCATGGATATCATTTTTGGAACCTATCGG
>JAQGOU010000373.1 GCA_028293445.1 Verrucomicrobiales bacterium
TGTTTACGGGCTACCGCCTCGGAGCTTTCACCATTCGGCTGCAATGCGGGCGAGTTGTTGCTGGGATGTTTTCCTATGAGTTCCTGCGCGTTTTGACATCCCATGATCCGCACCGCGGCAGGATTCACCTCCAGGATTTGGATTTCGTCGTGCAGGACGACCCCTTGGCTGGAACCTTCGTAGAGAGCGCGAAATTTTTCTTCCGACTCGCGCAACGCACGCTGCGCCCGTTGATTTTCGGTATTATCGATGATGCTCGCACGGATCAGGTTTCGACTCTGGCTGGGCAACCGCAGGAGGCGAACCTGCGTTGGGACAAGGCGTCCATCAGGTTGCTGATGAATCCATTCAAAAACAGGAGTGTTGCCAGCGAGAGCTTCCTCCATTTTTTCTTTGGCGAGCTCGCTGGAGCGCCGACCGTTCGACTGAAATTCAGGACTCACATCCACCGGAGTGAGCTCGGTGAGTTTTTCCATTGGTACGCCGTAAAGAGCGCACGCATGCTCGTTGCCGAAGAGGAAGCGGTGGGTATCTCCATCAAAGACGACGATGGCTTCCGGCGCGTGTTCGACCAACGCACGAAAGCGGGCCTCGCTGGTCGTCAATGCGGCCGTGCGTTCGGCCACACGCTGTTCCAGCGACTGGTTCAATTCCAATAATTCCCGCTCGGCTTTTTTACGCTCAGAGATGTCGCGCGACACCGCGACCAGCAGCAAGCGACCGCCGAGACGCATCGGAGTTAGCAGTATGTCCAAAGGAAAGAGCTCGCCATGATAGCGTTTAGCGGTCCATTCAAAACATTGGGGGCCTTCAGCTATTGCTCGTGCAATCAACACTTTTGCCGCTTCAATGGAAGATGATCCGTCCGGCTGCTGTTCGGGTGCGAGCTCTTTCAGGGACTGGGAAAGGAACCATTCACGGTCGCCGCCACCCGCCATGCGCAGTGCCGCCTCATTGCAGTCAACTTGAGTGAGCGTCTCCGGATCAATGATTTGAATGGCGTCTGAACTGGCTTCAAAGAGTCCACGAAACTTCCGTTCGCTCTCGCGGAGAGCGGCCTCGGCCTGTTTGCGTTCGGAAATATCACGCGGCACAACCACGAACAAGGTCCGGCCATCCACACAGATCGGTGTTGCGGCCACTTCCATCGGAACATCCCGCCCATCAAAGCGACGGACCATCCATTCAAATCGATGACCGCCTTTTTGTTCAACCAATGCGACGATCGCGACCGTTTTATCCTGGCTCGACGTACCGTCGATTTGAATGGGTGGCGAAAGTTGTGCCGGCGTTGTGCCCATGAGTTGTTCTTTCGAACTGGCGCCCATGATCTCGACGGCTGCGGGATTGCAGTCGACAAAGACACCCGCCTGCGGATCAAACAGGAAGATCGCATCTACACTTCGCTCAAACAGGAGCTGAAACATCGAGGGATTATCCGCGAAGAACGACGGCGATGCACTGGGACTTTCGTCCCGTGGCCGCGTGCCGGTAGAGTCATTATTCATTGTGAAGAAGGCCACGCAAAAAACGGTTCATGGGCTTCAAAAGGCAGTGCCGGATGTCGGTCCCAGTTTCCTCCGTCCCATTGCGGGGTCAAGTGTCGATATGGTAATTTAGCAGGGTTCTCATAGAACCCGAAATTGAAAGTGGAGTCGTCAGGGAGTTTGAAACAAATAGCGCAGCGGCCCGGCCCGCAAATGGCCGCACGTTTTAACCACAAGCCCGGCCGGGTTCGCTGCACATTGGTTCGGGCATCAGCCCTAAATTCCGGCCGCAAGAGCCTTTACATCAGCAGTGGTAAAAGACCGGCCACCAACAGCCCAGTCCCCACTCTTGATCTCTTCAAGAATGACTAGCGTTACCGGACGCATGTTCTCACCTTCGATCGAAACCATAACGTCCGTGAGTTTACGGATCATCTCCTGTTTCTGTTTCGGGGTGAAAACGCCTTCCATGATTTTTACATTTACTAACGGCATATGTCCTTTTCTGTCTTTATGAATTGAGTTGCTTCAGTTGTTCAGCCGCACGCCGCAACTCTAAACGCGCGCTAAAGGAGTTTCAGAAATGATTACTAATCCTGAAGCGCGTGTGTGGTGTGCGTGACGGACGCTCCGGCTCGCAGTGCGGCGGCAATCATGCCTGCCTCGACCATCTCAGCTTCCGTGGCTCCGGCCTTACGGGCGTTACCGCTGTGAATATCGATGCAATATGGGCATTGCGTCGTGAGCGCGACCGCGACGGCAATCAGCTCTTTGTATTTGACTGGGATTGCTCCCTCGGCAACCGCAGCCTTGTCAAAGGCCCAAAACGCTTTCATGACCTCCGGCGCGAGGTCGTTCATTTTTTTCACTTTCGCCAAATTCTCTGCGTTATATAGATTTGATTTCATTGGATAATTTTCTACTGGTTACGGTTGTGAACAATGGGACTTCCGGTCCATCGCGGGCTCATTAAGGTCCCGTGACGAGCACTACGCGGAAGCCGAGGTCTGAATCGATGTTGAATGGACCGGCGGGAAAAAAACTTCGCGTGGCAGAACGGCAAAATGAATCCGGATAGTCGTAAGCGCCACCGCGCATGACTTTCCATCCGCCTGGACTGGAAGCTGGGCCTGTCGGATTTGTCTGAACTCCGCCCGGCAGCGTACCAAACCAATCCTGGCACCATTCCCAGACGTTCCCTGCCATGTCGTACAGGCCCCATGCATTAGGAAGCTTTTGTCCGACAGGGTGGACTGTTGGACTGCCACTTGATGCGCCCCATGCATAGTCAGGCAGGCCCACGTAAACAGGATCGTCTCCGTAACTGAATCGTGTCGATGTGCCGGCACGTGCTGCGCATTCCCACTCCGCTTCAGTTGGAAGGCGATATTTGCTGCCAGTCGGTATGCGGCCAGCCGCAAGGTCTCGCTGGGTAAGCTTCGCGCAGTAGTTAGTGGCGTCAAACCAGCTCACGCTCGAAACGGCACGATTCAAATCACCAGGAAAAAAGCTGGGGTTCGTGTTCATGATCGACACGTACTCTCCCTGGGTTACTTCATATTTGCCGATCCAAAAGCCGCGACTGAGTGTCACCGTGGTTTGCGGACCTTCATTAGTGCTGCGATCCAGTTCATTGGTGGGACTGCCCATTTTGAAGCTGTTGGGCGGGATGAACACCATATTGGTCGGTGAACTTTGTCGGCGCGTGCGATAGAACTTTCGCGAAACCAGATGCGCCGTCCCGTCCGTCAAAACAAGGCTGCCCACTCGGTTGGTCAAAACGAGTAAGTCACTCCATGTCGCCAGATCGGCGGAGGTAAGAACACTGTAGACGCCGGGCGGCCCGGTGACTGAAAACTGAAAGGCTCCAATCGGTTGTCGCACCCTGATGAGTTGGGCTTCGACGGGGTAAGTATAAACCACGATTCCCTGAGTTCTCATGATCCCGATAAGATCTGTGAAATTCGCCGCCAACGTTTCGGAAAGAATCAATTCCGCAATCGGATTGCCGTCCATAACCAGCGTAGTCAATTGCGTCATGTCAGGAGGCAACGTGAGGTTGGTCAGCTGGTTGCCGGAGACGATTAACGTAGCCAGATTAGTCAGGCCCGCAGGCACTGTGAGATCCATAAGCTTATTTCCAAGAACATCAATCTGGATCAAGTGACTTAGATCAGGGGGCAATGTGAGGTTAGTCAGCCCATTAAATCGAAGGAAAAGCCCGATTAGGTTGGTCATGCCAACCGGCAAGATAAGACTGGTGAGATTTGTATTCCCGGACAAGCGAAGGAACTCCAGACGATTTAGACCGGTTGGCAAATGGACATTCGTGAGGCGATTCTCACCAATATCGAGAAAGGTCAAAGCCCTTACGTCCGTAGGCAGATTGAAACTGGTTAACAGATTGTCGCGTGCTTTCAGAGAGCCCAACCGGGTTAGATTCGAAGGCAGGTTAAGATTAGTGAAGCGATTAAAGTCCAGGTCGAGCACATCCAAATTTCTCAGATCGTTCGGCAAGCTCAGATTGGTGAGTTGATTGAAAAACAGGTGGAGCCCGATCAGATTCGTCATGCCCGCGGGCAGCGTCAACTTCGTCAATTGATTCTGTGAGGCGTTCAGTACCGTGAGTGCCGTCAGGCCTGCAGGCAGGGTGAGGTTGGTGAGTGGATTCCCTGCGATCAGGAAAGCATCCAGGTTCGTCAAGCCGGCCGGAAGGGAATAATTGGTGAGTAGATTAAAACCAAGATCCAGCTCGAGCAGACTGGTGAAGTTCGAGGGCATGCTGAAGCTCGTGATTTGATTATTGTTCAGGTCGAGGCTGTTCAATTTCTTGAATCCAATCGGCAGAGTGACGTTGGTGAGTGCATTTCCTTCAAGGCTGAGCGCCACCAGATTGCTCAACCCGTTTGGAAACGAGCACGTGGTCATGCCATTGAGACTCACATCAAGCACCGTCAAATTCGTAAGCTCGGCCGGAAGGGCAAAGTTCGTGAGGTGATTCAACCGCAGGTTAAGCAAAGACAAATTGCGCGCCGTTTTTAAACCTTCGATGCTTTTCACATTTCGTCCCTGTGCGCTGAGCGTCGTCAGCTCCAGCATGTCCTGTTGGGTTAACTGTCCGACCGGTTTTTGTAGTGCGTCGCGAATCGCCGCGTTTAATCCCGGATCAGGAATAGAGACATCCTGCGCGAACGTGGAAACCGTGAAGCCCATTGACATCAGCAGAGCCAACATTCGGATGCAGATAAGTTGAATGTTCGAGGTTCGAAATTTCATAAATGTTCAGGGCGAGCGAATACGATAGAAGCGCTGCGATTTGCTTACTGGTTGAGAGTCGATGAATTGGAATTGGCCGGAAGAAACTTCGGTGGCGGGGCCGAGCACGGTCCAATTGCTCAAGGGCAGCGAAAGGTTAGTGGCCGCCAACGCGCTGAACGCTGCGCCTGGAGTTCCAGCGAATGTGAAATTAAACAACCCGCCAAGTCTGGCTGGATTCTTGAGGCTGACCGCCAGCGTCGCAGGGGCGATGAGCAGGATACCAGACGCGCTCGGAATGCCATTGGCGAAAACCGTCGCCATAGCCCATCCCGCAGGAAAATTCGTAACCAACAGAGAAATAAACGAATTGGTCTGCCATCGCGTGGACGATAGGAAAAGCACTTGTCCACTCTCGATGCTGCGCAACTGAACGATCGGACAATCGCTGGAGGAGTTCTGCGGTCCATTGCCGCCCGAGCTTCCGGATACCCCGCGAAACTTTGCGCCAGTCAGAGTAAGACTGTTGTCGATCGTCAACGGTGACGTCAACGTCGTGATCTGCGGTTGCCACGAGTTGGTAAAACCTAATCCGACGTCATACAACTCGGTCGCAGATGCACTCGCGCCGTAACCGCCGGCCACAAGCACTTTGCCATTAGGAAGGAGCACCGCCGTATGATCGAGGCGCGCATTGTGTAAGGGCGCAGTCGTGGTCCACTTCCCCGACGCGGGATCAAATAATTCGGCGCTCGTGGATTGACTGAAGTTATTGTCCTGGCCACCCACAACCAGCACTTTCCCATTCAGCAACAACGTTGCGGTGTGAGACCAGCGAGCCGTGTTCATCGAGCCCACAATTGTCCAGCTTCCGTTCGTTCCGCCGTCAGGATCGAATACTGCCGCGGCGTTGGTGACTGAGACGGTCCCAATCCCACCCGCGACGAGCACCTTCCCACTCGGGAGCAACGTGGTGCTGTGACCCTGGACCATAATGGGAGGTGGCGCAGTCAGCCCCCAGGTCCCGGTGAGCGGATTATATAATTCCGCACTGTTGGTGCTGCTCCCGCCAAGGGCCAATACTTTTCCACCCGGCAGCAAAATCGCTTTATGTTCATAGCGTGCGATGACCATCGAACCGGTCGACGTGAAAGCGCCCGAGACCGGATCGAACAACTCCGCGCTTTTTGTAGGAGTTCCGCTGGCATCGCCGCCCGCAATCAACACCTTGCCATTTGGAAGCAGCGTGGCGGTGTGCTGGTAGCGGGCGATATTGAGCGCGCCATTTGTTTTCCAGGTCCCGTTTGTCAGGGTGTACACCTCGGAGACAGGAACAAACCCACTGCCGAATCCGCCAACCGCCAGCACATTGCCATTGTTCAACAACGTCAGCGTGTGGCCGGATCGCGTATGCTTCATTCCCCCGGCGATTGCCCAGGTGCCAGGGGCTGGATCATAACTATAGGCGTTCGTGACGCTGAGGCCATTGGAGTCTTGCCCGCCAACAAAGAGGACTTTGCCATTGGACAGCAAAGTGGATTCACCCCAGGTCCGTGATGCATTCAATGGACCGGTCGCCGTCCATGAGCCCACAGCAGGATCAAATAGTTCCGTCAGTGAATTCCAGGCGCCGGAGAGATCGCGGCCGCCAAAGAGGACCACGGAGCCGTTGGCCAGTAACGTCGCAGTATGATCCCACCGGCCTGTGTTCATCGGGTCGGTCACGGTCCAGGTGAATGTAACCGGATTATACACCTCGACACTGGCAGTTCCGCCGCCGTTGAAAAATCCCCCGGCGACCAAAACATTGCCGTTCGGCAGCAGGGTCGCCGAGTGAAGGTCTCTCGCCACATGGAGAGGCCCAACCGACTGCCATGTCCTCGAGGTCGGATCGAAAAGCTCAGTGGAATCGAGCGGAGCGTCTCCGGCGCCTCCGGCCACGAGCACCTGTCCGTTAGGCAACGAGGTGGCCGTATGCGCGAAACGCGCGACTTTCATATCTTCAACCCTCGTCCAGGTTCCGGTCACCGGGCTGTATAACTCCGCAGTCAACAGTGCAGTGCCGCCAACGCCACCACTGCCGCAGACAAGAACCTGGCCATTGGCGAGCAAGGATGCCGTATGCAGATTTCGATTGGTGCTCAGCGAGCCGGTCGGTGACCAGGTTTCGGTGACTGGGTCGTAAAGCTCGGCGGTATTGATTCCCCCGCTGTCGTTCCTTCCCCCCGCAAGGAGGACCAGGCCATTCTGCAACAACGTAGCCGTGTGGAATCGTCGCGGGGTATTCATCGTGCCGGTTGGCCTCCAACTCCCGGTTGCAGGTTCGTACAACTCCGCGAGAGACATAGCCCCACCGCCATTGAAACCTCCCGCAACCAATACTTTCCCGTTGAGCAACAAGGTGGCCGTATGATCACGACGAAAGGTGTTTAATGAGCCGGTCGGTTGGCTGCTGCCGGTTGCGGGGTCATAGAGTTCCACGCTGTCAGTGACGCCGATAACCGGGGCGACACCGCCCGCAATCAGGACTTTGCCATCCAACAGCAACGTGGCCGTTTGCCCAAAGCGCACCAGATTGAGTGCGCTGTTGGTGGTCCAGAGAGAAGCCTGGGCGCACGGGATGCCGCCGAAACCCAGCAGAATCGCCAGGGCGGCGGACAGCGGCCCAGTCGACACCAACTGAATGATCCAGTCGCGGAATTTCATAAATATGTGAGGGAAAAATTTCCGGATCGACCGTAGTGCGCGCTGGCGACAGGAGCGCGGCGTTTACGCCGCTTCAACGTGGTCACTCGAGCAAACCCAGCGAATTCTCCAGGGTTTTCGTCAGCCGTGCAGTGAAGCGGCATAAATGCCGCGTGCCTTTGCGCAAAGCGACTAACACGGGTATTCCGGAAATTATTTCTAACAAACGCTATAGAAGCCGCTAAAAGTGAGTGGGTAGCCCGCGCTCCAGTCCGCCCCACGACGGGGGCGAGTTCTTTCCCTCTGGAGGGAAGTTTTGCTTCAGACAACAGCTGCTGTGATTCATTATGTTCTGTTTTCAAATCGGGTCATCGGCGTCGTTTGTTGCACCGTTAACGAACTAAGATGAATACAGCGACGGACAGTTCCCGGGAGCGAGTAGCACTTTAGTCCCACTCTTCAGAACGTTGAACGGGTTTGGTTCCAACGGCGCGTGAGATCCAGAACAGCGACTCGACTCTTCGCCCTGCGTTTTCTGAACAGAGGAATCCCGGCGATCTTGCGACAACAGAATTTCCCGAAGCTGTTTAATGCCCCGGGCGATGCGCGACTTAACGGTGCCGACCGGCACATCAAGGATCGTAGCGATTTCTTTATAGGAATAGTCCTCCAGATAAAAAAGCGCGACGGCCGCCTGGTATATCTCGTCTACCTTGGCCAGCGCGGGAAGCACCTTGGATGCATCTTCGCGATTGGCGAAGTCCATGGAGACCGTCGGCAGTTCGTCCGCGACCGCTTCCAGATCCTGGTGAGAAAATCTTGTTTGCCTGCGTCTATTTTTCAGGAAGCCGCGGTGCAACGTTGTAAACAGCCAGGTCTTGATCTTTGAGCGATCACGCAGCTGATGACCTTTCGTCGCCCAGACGTAGAACGTTTCCTGTGTCAGGTCGAGCGCGTCAGATTCTTCGCGCGTCAGGCTCATGGCGAATCTGAAGAGTGGCTCGTAGTATTCACTCACTATCGTCTCAAATTGATCGGCGGGATTCATAATCTTTTTGCATCTGCGCTACCTCGAATAATTCAACTCCCATTCTTTCCCCGAGAATCGCCGAGACACAATGGGACTAAGGAGCAGGTCAACACGAAGTAACCAATGGGACGAAAGAGCAGCTGGCAGAGGGTGCAGAACGGGAACCAAAGACCGGTCCTCAGCTCTGACCAGTAGCTCGAATGAGACCGCTTCGTTGGCAACGGCGAACATCGGTTGTGGAAAAGCAGGAGGTTGAAATCAAAACTGTCTGTCTACGACTCGCACCAATGAAGAGCCATTCGGGAATTCAACTAACAAACAATAAATACTATATGAAACATGAAACGATTCAATGTAGCCAAGTCATGACGCGGGCAAAAAAGGGAGGCAAAGGTGGCATCTGGTTGCTCTTGACCATCGCAACGTTGGCAGCCTTGCCCGCGGTCGCGGCGAAACATTCGCGTCAACAAAAAACGGCAGACCATAAAAAAACTCACTATCGCCAGATTAACCTGGTGTCAGACATCCCTGGCGCGGCGCAGGTGCGAGACACGAACCTGGTAAACGCCTGGGGAATTACCTTCAGCCCTACCTCTCCCTTCTGGATCGGAGACAATGGCACCAGTAAAGCAACCGTCTACTCGGTCACCAACGACGCCTCCGGAGCACCTCATGTCACCACGACGACGCGAGTCGTTACGATCCCGGGTCCCGGCAAAGTCACCGGCCAACTCTTCAACAACACGACGGCGTTCAATACCAACGCGTTTATCTTCGCGAGTGGCGAAGGGACGATTTCAGGTTGGCGCCCTGCCCTCGGTTCCGCGGCTGAAGTTCTTGTCTCCCGAAACACCGCGCTCTACACCGGCATCGCTCTCGCAACGAATAACAACGGACCCATTCTGCTCCTCGCTAACTTCAAAGAAGGCACGCTCGACGAATATGACGCGTCCCTTCGACTCGTCGCCCAGTTCGTCGATCGGAATGCGCCGGCCGGATACGCGCCGTTCAACGTGCAAAATATTGGCGGAACTGTATTCGTGACCTACGCCAAGCAGGACGCCACCCGACAAGGCGTTGCCCTCGGTCGTGGACGTGGCTTGATCAATATCTTCGTCACAGCGAACAGCACGTTAATACGCTTCGCCACCGGAAAAGCCTTGGGTGGAAATGTTGCCGACATGAACTCGCCCTGGGGCGTTGCTCTTGCCCCGAGCAGTTTCGGTTCTCATGGAGATGAACTGCTCATCGGCAACTTCGGCAGCGGCACCATTATGTCGTTTGAAGCCGATGGCGCCTTCCGCGGCTTGCTCAAGAGTTCAGAAGAAGGTCCGGTGATCATTGATGGCTTGTGGGGACTTACCTTCGGCAAGTCCGGTAATTCAGGCGTCGCGACCGACCTCTACTTCACCGCTGG
>JAQGOU010000393.1 GCA_028293445.1 Verrucomicrobiales bacterium
AGCGATCGCCGAACCGTAATTGTTGGTTGTCCATGGAACACTTCCACTCAGAGTATTCGAGGTGATGTCAAGAACCGTCGCGTCACGCACCCAGATCAGCGGTGGCAGCGGCGATGGGGAATTAGTGCTAATCGCGTAAGGACCACCTCCTTGAACAATGTAGGCAGCACGCGTGAGATAATTAATTGGAACCGGCGAAGGCGATACCGGCCATTTCTCACAGCGTTTCCAGGCGAGGGTGTAAGCATCCAGTTCGCTCGTCTCGATGAAGAAGTTGGTTGGGTTAAGGTCCGCGGGATGAGCCTGTGCTCTGGTTACCGTCGTGACCCCGGTGATTGGACTTGTCACAGCTACACTCGTAATACCGGAATTCGTCACGCTGGCGGTGCCGGTGCCGACAAAACGTTTTTCCCCGGATTCACCGGAGGGAGGCGTTGTTGTGTAAGTGAACGTCCGCGCGAGTTTGTCGGTAAAGGGTCCAAACGTGACGCCAAGCCCCCCCGTATCGATGCTGCCATTTTCGCCAACGCTATTAATTGTCCATCCAGCTGGTGGAGAATCATGCACGACATAAGAAAGAGTATTCGTCTTCGGCGACGCTTGCAGTTTCACGGTCATCTTGACGCCCGGGACATACCACAGAGGAGCACTGCGACTGACGAAGGAGAATTCAGCGAGCGATTTTACCGTGATATAAACCGGAGCTGAGACTGCGGACCCCTCAAGGTTGTCGATCGCTTTGGCGGTGATGCCGTAAGAGCCGGGCTGAACATTGCTCCAAATCAGGCTGTAAGGTGCGTTGGTGACGCGTCCGAGGATTTGTGTCCCATTCATGAAATAGACGCGTGCAATTTGCCCGTCGCTGTCCGTGGCCTGTGCCGTCAGCGTAATATTCGTTGGCCCATAGAATACCGAGTAACTAGCGGGCGATTGAATGTTAACGGTTGGAGGCAGATTGGGTGGCGTGTTCGACAGGATCGTCACGTTAACCGTCGTGGAAACCGTCGACGCGCCGTTGGTATCGGTGGCTTTCGCGGTCAGCGCATAATTACCCGGTAAAGGACTCGTCCATGTCACGCGGAAGACGTTCCCCGGTTGAGCGCTCAAAGGATTGTTCGTGGCCACGCCGAGACTGTTTCCATTGGCAAAGAATTGCACCGTTGCAACAACACCGTTGCTTTCGGAAGCGATCGCGACGAGGTCAACATTCGTCGGGGAGGTAAACTTCGAGCCGTTGGTCGGGTAATAAATGCTGACCGTCGGCAAGCTGTTGGAAATCGTTTCACCCTTGATCACAACTTGGACGGGCGCTGACGTCGCGGCTTTCTGCAGGTTGTCATAGGCGCGCGCGGTGATGAGAAATTCTCCGATCGGCGGATTCGTCCAGAGCAGGTTGAAAATCGGCGGCGTGGAATTGCTGCTGGTGCCGTAGACAGTTCCAATCCAGTTTGTCCCACGATAGAAAGACACACCTGAGATGCTTCCATCGCTGTCGTGGGCTTCTGCTTGCAAGAGAATGTTGGTTGGCAGGTTAAACGAGCTTCCATTCGTTGGATTGAAGAGCACCACCGTCGGTGCCTGATTCGTATCATTGTCGTAGATCGAAACCGTGGCGCTGCTCGGGCTGCCGGCAATGGTGCCCGCGACGGTATTTGAGATCAGCAGCGATAGCGTGACCGTTTCGGTGGTTTCGATCAGCGTGTCATCGAGCGGTTGAACGATCACGATCGCATTCGAAGCACCAGCGGGAATGGTGACTGATCCTGGGAGAAGACTGTAATCCACTCCATTCGAGGCTGTGCCGGTGAGTTTGTAATTAACGAGCAACGAGTCCGCAGTGCTCCCCGTTCGGGCGATCGTGAATTTGCCCGTGTCTGTTCCCGGTTCAGCCGCAGTAGTATCGGTGGCGGTCACCGTGACGAACAGGTTGGACACAATCGTGAAAGTGCTCGGGGCTGAAACCGTGCTGGCCCCCCCATCGTCCATGGCGCGAGCGGTGAGGACGTACGTTCCCGAAGGAGGGTTGGTCCATTGCAACGTAAAGTTTCCGCTCGTGATCGCGTTCGTGACGGTGCCAAACAGCGCTGTCCCCAAAAAGAAATCGACTTGCTTCACAAGATGCGTCGCATCCCCAGTGGCCGTATAAGCGCCGAAGGTAAGGATGGAAATATTGGTATAGCTTCTGCCGTTGCCCGGATTGTAGATGGAAACATATGGCCCGGCATTCGTCCGCAGCACCGTGATGTTTACCGGAGCTGATGTGGTATTGATGGCTGTGTTGATCGCGTCACGGGCCGTGGACGTAATGGCAAAACTACCCGCCGGAACATTCGTCCAGATCGCCGTGAATAAATTATTGCTCGGATTCTTTGTTCCATAGCTGATGAACGTGCCATTCCGGGCAAAGCTCACCGTCGGCACGGAACCATCCACATCCGACGCTTCCGCCGTGAGGACAATGCTGATGGGATCGCTAAAGCTGTCGCCATCATGTGGATTCACCATCTGCACGGTTGGCGCATGATTCGTTTCATTGTCATAGATGTAAACCGTTGTGACCACCGGTGTAATTGAGCCCAGTCGGTAAGCTGCATTCGTCTTTAGCTCCAGGGTGACCAGCTCAACCGATTCGACCTTAGTATCATCAATCGGTTGAACGACAATAGTCGCGTTGGATGAACCGGCGGGAATGACGATGGAAGTTGGCAGCGTGACATAATCCACCCCGTTGGAAGCGGTGCCACTGATGGAATAGAGGACGGTTAAATTCGTGGTGACGTCTCCACTGCGAGAAACGTTAAATGTCCCCACGTTATCCCCCGGTTCGGAGGCTTGCGAATCCGCAACGGTGAGCGCGACCGTTGGTGTGGTGTTACTTATGACCGAGATGCTGACCGGGGCCGAGGTTCCCCGGATATTAAGATTATTCATCGCTTCCCCTCGGATCAGGTAAGTGCCGATCGGAACGTTGGTCCAAACAGTGAGGAACACATTCGTCTTCGCCGAGCCCATCCAGGTTGTGCCCGCGATGATTTGCGTGAAAGCGATCCCGTTCGTGTCCGACGCTTCTGCCCGCAGGTAAATGTTTGCCGGCGCAAAAAACGTTGCCCCGTTCGTCGGCATGGTAAGAGTGACCTGTGGTGTGCTTTGACCGAAGGCGCGAAAGGCGATCATCGCGAACAGAATCGCGGCGAAAAGGTTTTTGGTTTTCATAAAAAAGCCATGGGCTGACTCAATGAGGAGATGGGGTAGATTTAAGCAGTTCTATATGGGCTCGCAAGTGTGCTTTTGGAGGCACAGAGGCGGGGCCACCCCTGATTTGAATCTTGAACTTCCGGCAATCGCGCCTATTTTTCTCCGCCATGTTGCTGAATTTCACGAAAATGAACGGGGCTGGGAACGATTTCGTTATCATCGATAACCGGGAACAGAAAATCAAACTCACCACAGAACAGATCGCCAAAATCGCCGATCGTCATCGCGGAGTGGGTGGTGATGGGGTCATGTTGATGATTCCGTGCGCTTCGAAGAAAGCCGATTGGGCCTGGGATTTTTATAACAGTGACGGCAGCGTGGCAGCGATGTGCGGCAACGGTTCACGCTGTTTCGCCCGCTACATCCAGCGCGTCACTGGAACCACCAAAGAAGAGATCACTTTTGAAACTCTCGCCGGCGTGATCACCTCCCGCTTTTACGGTGAACGGGTGACGATCAATTTAACCAAACCCCACAGTCTGCGTGTTGGGGAAAAAGTCGCCCTCAAGGGTGGCGTGGCCGATGTGCATTTCTGCAACACTGGCGTCGAGCACGCCGTTTTATTCGTGAAAGATGCGGATGAATGCATGGTTCAATCCATCGGCTCCGAAATTCGTTATCACCAGCATTTTGCGCCCAAAGGAACGAACGCCAACTTCGTCCAGTTGCTCGGGCCCAACTCCATTCGCGTCCGCACCTATGAACGCGGCGTGGAAGGCGAAACCCTCGCCTGCGGCACCGGCGTTTCCGCGTCAGCGCTCATTACTGCGCGCGTTCACAAATTCACTTCACCAATCAAAATCCAGGTGCAGGGCGGCGACATGCTCGAAGTAAGCTTCGACGAGAAGGACGGCGAGTTCTCCAATGTCCGGCTCAACGGCCCCGCAGATTTTGTTTTCGAAGGTAAGATCGAGATCTGATTATAATGACTGCTTTTCTCGAACCAAAGAATCTGCACGTGACCGTCGACCGCGTGGTCTATCAACCGGATGTGGCGACCCCCGTCGATCGTCCGCATTGCTTCGCGTATTTCATCAGCATCCATAACGACACAGAGCTGCCGATCACAATCAAAGCCCGTAAATGGGTGGTGACGAACGACGTCGGTGAAGTCACGGCGGTGGAAGGGGACGGCGTCGTTGGCGAACAGCCGACTATCGCGCCGGGTGAAAAGTTCAGCTATAACTCCCGCCATCTGCTCGACGGGCATTCCGCCCACGCTGAAGGCAGTTACATCGGCATCGATTCCGAAGGAAAAAGAGTCCTCACTCGCATCCCTCGCTTCGAGATGATGGTGCCGGTGAAGTGAAATAGTACAGGGGGCGTTCTATACGAGCCGTTCCCGCACGGCCTTGGCCACTGCTCCGCTCCGGGTGTGGACATGCAGTTTGTCGTAAATGGCACGCAAGAGGTGGTCTACGGTGAAGAAGCTCAACGACAACTCATTGGCAATTTCCTTTTTGATTAATCCCTGGCTCATCAGTTCCAAAACTTCCTGCTCCCGTGGCGACAGTCCATACTCCTTCTTCTGAGTCTTAACCGACTGGCGGGCGAACATTTCCAAAACCAACTTCGCCACCCGAGGATGCATCGGCGCGCCACCATTGAGCACGTCCTGGATTGCGGTCGTAATCGTTTGTCGCGACGAAGTTTTTAACAAATATCCAGACGCCCCCGCACAGATTGCCTGGAAGATTTTGTCATGATCGTCGTGCACCGTCAGCATGATGATATGCGTCGCGGGTGACAGCGCCTTGATTTTGCGAATCCCTTCGATGCCGTTCATTCCGGGTAATCCAATGTCGGAAAGAATGATTTCAGGGCCGCGATCCTCCCTAAGGGCGGCCAATGCTTCTTCGCAACTGGAGAAATTGCGCGGACAATGCGTGTCCTTAATGCGGTCGATCAATCGTGCGACCGTGCTGCGAAAGTCGTCGTGGTCTTCAATGAGCCATACGGCGATTTTTGGCGAAACCGCTGTTTCACTTGCAGGCGAAACTTGCATATCAAAAGGTTAAATCATCTGCGCTCAACAGAAAGCTTTCATCTCTGCGCAAATGCGCGGGATACAGAAGCAATGCGGTCGAATAAACGGCGAAATTGTAGGTATGTTTTCACAAACCAGATCGGGTTGAAAGCCGCATGCTGGTTCCCTGCCCGGGTTGGCTCTTGATTTCAAGTATTCCCTTTAATTTGTCCGCGCGGCGGCGAAGATTTTTCAGCCCATTGCCTTTGCCCGCAAGGCATGGATTGAACCCGATGCCATTGTCCTGGATCGAGAGCCGCCACTCACCGTGGTCTTCGGACAGTTTGATTTCAACACAGGAGGCCTTCGAATGTTTCATGATGTTGGTCAGTGTTTCCTTGAAGATGAGGAACAGGTTTTGTCGAAATTCTAAGGGCAATTTTTGGAAGAGATTCTCTGTCGGCGTTTCGAAACGATAAGTGATCCCGCCCAACAGATTGTCGGCTACTTCTTTCATTCGAAGCAACAATTCATGCGCCGTGTCGTACTCGGGATTGATGAACCACACGATCTCGCGAATGGAATTGGCGGTCTGCATGGAAAGTTGATTGATCTTCGTGACATCTTCTTTTTCTTCTTCTCCGATATTTCCGAAGTCTCTCAGCATTTCGCTCAAGGCTGAGATGCTGGCCACGGTGCTTCCCACCTCGTCGTGTAAATCCGCAGCAATGCGCAGGCGTAAGCGTTCAATTTCCTGGAGACGCGCGATGCGAATACGATAAATGCCGGCGACCACAAGACCAATGCCGGCGACCATGCTGGATTTGAACCACCACGTCTGCCAGACGTGCGGTAGTAGAACAAAGGCGAGGGTCGCACCAGTCTGATTCCAAACCCCATCATTGTTACAGGCCAACACACGAAATTGATAACTGCCTGGATCAATGTTGTTGTAGTAAGCCACACGGCGCGTTTCAGCATCCACCCAATCGGAATCGGCCCCTTCGAGTTTATATTTAAATCGGTTTTTATCGGGTTGCCTAAGGCCGAGCGCAGTGTAGTGAAATTCCAATTCGCCGCGGCCAGGAGGCAGCTTCAACGTTTCAGATGCAGCATTTAACATCCCGGAGTTAGGCCCAAGATTATTCTGACTTTGAACTTTCTTCCTATCGACGGTTACCTCTTCGATGAAAACTGACGGCATCAATTCGTTGATCGCAACCTTGTTGGGATCGACGATGGCCACTCCTTTGGCGGTCGGAAACCAAAGCCGTCCGTCCTGGCTTTTACATGCGGCGGTTTTATCGGAGCCTTTGCACTCAATGCTCACCATCCCATCAGCCTTGCCGAAGGAAAGGCACGCAATGTCAGTGCTCTTCCCTGGAACAAAACCGTCCAAATCCTTTTTCTTTACGCGAAAAATTCCTTGCGGAGAACCCATCCACAGAAAACCAGAATCATCTTCCAACACCGAGAAAATCTGATCGTGAAACAGGCCCTGTGCGGTCGTGAACGCAACGATGCGAAACGGTGGCGATTGATTTGTAATAGCGGCAGACGTATCCCCTGCGATCGGCGGAGACAAGGTCAACCGGTTCAGCCCGCCTCCGCGAGTGCCAAGCCACAGCACATTTTCATCGTCTTCATGAATCGCCGTCACCGAATTGTGTGATAAACCATCTTCCGTGGTGAATGCTTTGAACTGATTACTCTGCCACAATACCAGACCGCCCGTCGTGCCGAACCAAAGCCGCCCCTGGTGATCTTCATGAATTGCCTCGATCGTGTCGGAGGGTAAACCGTCCTTTGTTGTGAAGCGCGTGAACTTCCCATCGGCAAAACGAAGCAGTGCGGTGCGGGTGCCGATCCACAGATTTTTTTGACTATCCTCCTGGAACACTTTTATGCCCTGGTCAGTTAATCCAGTCCGTGCCCCGTAATGAATGCATCTTCCGTTCCGTAAAACCGTCATTCCGCCGTCGTAGTCCATGCCGAACCACAAATCACCTTCTCGGCTCTCGTGCATGGTCAAGACAAAGTCACTCGAAAGTCCTTCCTTGGTCGTGTAGGCAGTGACTTTGCCGTTGTCAATTTTGTTAACTCCTCCGCCCCAAAATCCAACCCACATGGTTCCCGCATGATCCTGAAATATTGAGGTAGTAGTATTATGAGTGAGTCCTTGTTGCCGCGTTAAAGGGGTGATCGCTCGCGATTTTAATTGGCTCAATCCATCCCGGCTTCCGATCCAAAGGTTCTCCTCACGATCCTGGAAAATGCAATTCACACGATCATACGAGGTGCCGTCGTCACGAGTTTCCGTCAGCCATTTGCCATCCACGAAACGATTTAGTCCATTCAGCGTGCCCACCCAAATCGTGCCGCTCCGATCCTCGAAAATGACGCTGATTAAATTGTCGGTGAGACCATCCGCTTTTAGAAAATGCGTCACCACTCCGTCCTTCCATCGCGTGAGACCAAAGTTTGAAGCCACCCAAAGATTTCCATTCCTGTCCGCGCAAACCGCTCGGATGGAATTGTGCGGCAGGCCGTCCTGCATAGTCATCGTCATGATCTTATTGCCGCGCAAATAGCTGACGCCCGCGCCGGTTGCCACCCAGATCGTTCCTTCCATATCTTCGCAAATGGAGCGAACGGATCGATGCGACAAACCCTTCTTCACATTCCATCGCGTAAACTGCCCATCCTTAAAATGAAGAAGCCCGTTGAGCTCGGTGCCGATCCAGATTGATCCATCGCGACTCGCGAACAGACAGGTCAATGGAGAGTTGGTCAACGAACCGGGTAGATGAAGTTCCGACGCTTTTCCCTCGCGCCAAAAACGTAACAGCCCATCCTGGCTCGCAGACCAAAGCGTGCCGTCGCGGCCGGTGCAAAGAAGCGTGTGGGCATGATTTCTAACTTCGGGAATCTGGGTCGACTCCATGAAGGTGAAACGAATGCCATCAAACAGAGCCAGCCCTAGCGAGGTTCCGACACACACATATCCATCGCGAGTCTGGCACAAGGCCTGGACGTCATCTTGAGGCAGCCCATCGCTGGTTTGCCAAAGCCGGGAGGTGTAAGACGAGACTCCGTTCGTGGAGGCGGCAAAAGCGGAACAGGAAAAAAATGAAGCCAGCAGTAGTTCCAAAACGAACACTGGAACGACGGAAGGCTTCAGCATGCGAGGAGTTTATACGATCCAGAAGAGGAGGTCGAGCCGATGACTACTTTCAGGCGGCGTGCGAAATAAGACTTCCGCATCTCTTTTGCGCCGCGCCCACTTGGTAAATTCAAACCAAAGCGGGCGCGGCCACAAAGTGAGCCTATTGCAAATTGCCACCCAGGTTTTGCCAGGCCTGCCAACTACCGTTAATGAATCGTTTGCGATAAAGATTCTTGTCGGTGCCCGCGTAGAAAACATCCAGCGAACTGGCGTCCACTGAACTGATGGTCGGATCGGAAAGCGAATTGCCGCCCAGACTTTGCCAGACATCCCAGGCGCCATCGTGGAACGAACGATGTAAAATGTCGTTACTGGGGCCGCGCACTACGACATCCATTCGGCCCGATCCCCATGATACCGTATCTGGACCGCCGCGGATATTGCCACCCAGGTTCTGCCAACCGAGCCAGGTGCCGTTAAAGCCTTGGTGCCACAGCGCGTTGTCGAGGCCTCGATAGAAAACATCGAGCCGCCCGGAGGCCCAGGAACAAATGGTTGGAGCCGAAGCTACATTGCCGCCCCCCATGTTTTGCCAGACGTCCCACGCTCCATCGTGAAATGCTCGATGCTGAATGTTGTCGCCGTTGGCGCGAATCACGACATCCATTCTGCCCGGTCCCCATGAGACTGCGTCCGGACTCGCTTCCAGATCGCCCCCCAAGTCCTGCCAACCAAGCCAGCCAGTGCCGAGAATATATCCTTGATGCATCAGCGTGCTGTTGGCACCGCGGCAGAACACGTCCAGACGTCCCGTGTCCCACGAGCAAATGCTGGGACCCGTCGTTGAATCGCCACCAATGCTGTTAAAGCCACCCCAGGCCCCAGCGTCGTATATTTTATGATAAATATCGTTGCCCGCACCCCGCACGACGACATCGATTCGTCCCGGTGCCCACGAGACGGCATCAGGGCCGGCGATGCTCCCGCCGCAGTTGGGACTTCCTGGGGGCGGCGCGACATTCACGCCAGCACCGGTTCCCCAGGCATTGTGAACGTGTGTGTCGTGGCCGGGATAACCGGGCCCAAGGCTTTCGATGGCACCCATCGCGACGCAGCGTTGATTAAAGGCTTGCCAGTAAGGATTGCTGGCGCTGACGGGGATGCCGTTGATCGTGTAAACATCAAAGGCTGTGCCATTATAATGATAAGAGCCGCTGCTGTGTGATCCGCCAGAAATTTCTGAAACGCTGAAGCTGTAACCATAAACGCCCTCCAGTTTGTCCATGCAATCCAACATCCGTGGATCAAGCCAGACAGAACCACCCGGCGCGGTGTCGTAAGCGCTTCTCTTGGCCTGGTTGCCGTTGGCAGTGTCGGCGATGTTTTGCCGCGCATTGGCGGAATCAACCACGCCTGACCCATGATAATTCGCCAGATAAATTCGGTCATTGTCGCGGATATCCATGGCCAGACATTGGCGATTGGAGGCGTCTGCGGCAGAAGCGGATCCTGCGAACTGCAGACACATCGCGCCAGTCAGAAGCAAGAGCGCACCTGCGGCGGACGATTTTTTAGCTATTAAAGTTTTCATATTGTATGTGGTCATTCTGATGAGAAAGAAGTAGCGGCGGGACACGCGCCCCGCCGCTGAAGCCATGATTTGGATTATTGCAAACCGCCGCCGAGGTTCTGCCATGCGAGCCAATTGGTGCCATCCCACCTTCTACGAAAAAGATTGCCGGCAGCATCGATGTAGAAAACATCCAGCCGACCGGAGGCCGTTGAGCTGATACTCGGATCGGAAGCGGAATTGCCGCCAAGACTCTGCCAGGCGTCCCATGTTCCATTGTGATATGCCTTGTGTAAAATGTCGTTACCGGGACCGCGCGCCACGACATCGATTCGGTCCAATCCCCAGGAGACGGCGTCAGGGCCGCCAACGATATTGCCTCCGAGGTCTTGCCATCCGAGCCAGCTGCCGTTGTAACCTTGATGCCACAGGGAGTTGCCGGTGCCGCGATAGAAAACATCGAGTCGTCCCGATGCCCACGAACAGGCCGCCGGTGCCGAACCGACATTGCCGCCGCCCATGTTTTGCCAGCCGTCCCAGTTT
>JAQGOU010000396.1 GCA_028293445.1 Verrucomicrobiales bacterium
GCGATACGCCGCGTTCGGCGCTGCATTTGCGGGATCATGTTCAACGCGGAACAGAAACTCCGGGCTGATCAGCACCCCACTCAAAGCCGCTTCGATTCCTGCTTCAAAGCCGTCCTGCGCTCGCGCTTTGCGAAAAAATTCCAATGGCGTTTCGAGGTCCGCGCTGGTGACTGGATGACGGTAGGCCCGGCGCATCAGCGGGGACAAAATGCGTTTGGCGCAGCTTTCATCGTCCTCAAACTTTGTTGGCCACGACACGAAAATCCGGCGGCGACTCGGCGTATCACCGGCTTGGGTCGACTCATAGGGTCCGCTGACGGAAACCTGGTAGATCGCTGGCCCAAGGCGCGGATGCCGATGCATGTTGAAGTGTGCGCTGCCCGGCTGACGTTTAATTTCGAGCAATGCCGAAGGATTTTTCACGAAGGTCACGCCGAGTTGATGCGGACCTGCTTTGACCGTCGCACGCACCTTGAGACTTCGATCCACCGACTCGTAATCCTTGTGCGGCGGAGGCGTGACCGTAAACACTTTCATGCGTTTCCGATCCAAGAGCACTTCCAATTCGTGCGGCTCATGCAATCCCTCGATCTCTTCATTCCGATCGCGCATCAGCCGGATTTGAATATCGTATTCTCCATCGCGGAGGAACGTATACGGAATCAGGATGCCGCCGCGCGTGCCCAGAGGCAGACCTTCCACATGCTCCTCTTGCGTCACATCCGCCGGGACGCGGAAGGTGTCACCGCCCGGCGAGCGCCCCGGTATTCCGATGGCCATTCGACTAATCTTTTGCGCAGCTGAAATATAACGATCCAGCAGCGTTGGCGAGAGAGCGCCGACCGTCACATTATCAAAACCATGACTGGCGTCGTCCTTCGGTAACAACGCAGCGGCGTCGATGTCCAAAGCCAACAGATCACGAATCGCATTTTGATATTCCGTGCGGTTGAGTCGTCGCAGCGTTTCCGTTCGACCCGGATTGGGATGTTTCGCGGCCGCGCGATCCAGCGACGATGACAACGATGACACCACCGCATTGAACGTGCGCTCGTCCGGTCGATCTTTTCCGATCGGAGGCATTTGACGCGCGCGCAGTTTTCGGATCACGCGCTCCCATTCTTCTGGATGTTGCGTCGCGTCTTCGCGGCTGAGGCTATCGAGATCGAGCCCCCCCTTCTTCACTTCACCATCGTGACAACTGACGCAATACTGATTGATAACTGCAGGCACATTCGAAGATGGCGGCGCTGCGACCGAATGAGCCGCTACGAACAACGGAATCCACACGAAGAGAGAAATCCCACGGAGAACCGTGTCCACACAAAACTGACGAATGGAAATTGGGTTTTGCAAAAGGATGATCAATTACTGCGAGCGCCATTCTATCATTACGGCACAGACAGAAGATAGAATGTTTGAGGCGCTCCGGGGACCACTCCAATCGTGACATTGAAACTGCCCGAGCCATCGAAATTGCCGCTTTGAACAACAGTCCACGCCGATAAAGGCTGCAAGGCCACATTGGTAGAACTCAAGATCTGGAACGATCCTCCCGCAGGACCATGGACCCCGGAGAACGTGATTCCAGAAATTACGCCACCGGTTTGAATGCTCTCGATGCTCGTAAACGTCGGCGCCGGTGGAGGAGGTTGCGTGTAAGTTAAACTCACAGTCCGGCTCGCCGTGTTGTCATAAATAAAGGCTCCCGCCGGCACATTGCCCGCCACAAAGACACCCGCACCATTGCGACTGGTGTAGCTGAACAGCATATCGTTGTTCGTATCAGTCGGGGCATTGATTATATCCACCGCGACGTTGCCGTTCATCGCCAGAACGTCGGTGGAAATCAGGGCTGAGGTGGTGTTGCTAAAACTCCCCGATGCCAGATCAAAGCCCAGTCGCACGCCGGGGCCGAAGGTCAGATTACTCATCGTCATTTGCAATTTGACGCCAGTGGGATCCAGAACCGCTTCCAATTCTCCGCCCACGACGATGTAATTCCGATTGGCCGTAGTCGCAGTAGTGACGGCGAGCAAGCCGTTGCTGACGGTGGTTGAACCGGTATAGGCATTGGTTCCGCCAAGCTTGAGCGTGCCCGCGCCAATTTTAATAAGGGCACCAGTCCCCGAGATGAGGGAAGGGATGGTTAAGGCGCTGTTCGTCACGACATCAAAATTGCAAGCCGCGCTCTTCAGGGCAATGTTGGTGGTCATCGTCAGGGTCGATGGATTGGTGCTGCTGTTCTGCAAGATACCGGAATTGAAGTTCATCAAATAAATACTTTCGCTGCTACCGAACAGATCAAGCGTGCCGCCGCTCAGCGTGACTGGCCCCAGCGATGAATTGATTATTTGCTTACCTCCGGTCCCGGTGATCCGTGCCGTGCCGCCCGTGTTCACAGTCAAGCCTTGAACGCTATGCACACTCGCACTACTCGCCTTGTCCATCAGATATAGCCCACCGTTGACGGCCACTGATAGTCCTCCGTTATTTTTATTACTGCTGGTTTTAAACGTGCCATTGCCAGCCAGAGTCATGGTTGCAACGCCCCCTGCCCCCACGGCGTTCATCGCGCCCTCGGTTTTCAGGGTAGCGCCGTTTTGCAACGTCATCGTCAAGGCTGCCACAGAAATCGTCCCGGAGCCCAAGTCGAGATTGCCAGTGCCGGCAAAAGTAAAGTTGGCATTCCAGGCTTCCGGGACAGCTGTCGTGATCTGAACGTCGGAGCCAGAGGTATTATCAATCGTGCCTCCGTTGATCGCGAATGTTCCTGTGCCAATGGCTGAATTAGCGCCGCCATCGCCGCCACTATTGATGTTCAACTTTCCGGAGTTGAGAGTCGTGCCCCCGGCGTAAGTGTTAGTACCCTTAAGCGTTAGCGCCCCGGGCCCTTGCACAGCCAGTTGATAGTTCAATCCATTGTCAGTAATAGCGCCACCGCATGTGAGCGTATTGGATAGCACCGTCACTCCCACAACGCTGCGCCCCAAAGTCACTGGTCCGTTGCCCAGATCCAGATTGGTTTGGGAACCCGCGTAGGTGAAGTTGCCGTTCCAGTATTCCTGGATAAGAGTCTTCAGCGTGACGTTAGACCCACTGGTATTATCAATCGTCGCGCCCGGATTAAGCGTGAGTGGACCTGTGCCAATGGCGGAAGGGCCGCTGCCGTCGCCGCCATTATTGATACCAAGTGTGCCGGAGTTTACGATCGTGCCTCCGCTGTATGAATTCGATGTCGCCAACGCCAACGTGCCGGAGCCTTGCAACAACACGCTCGTGTTCCCCGTAATGGCACCGGTGCCAGTGATGGTGTAAGACGCCGTTCCCGTCGTATTGTTATTGGCCGTCACATTCCCTGGCTGGACATTCGTGTTCAACGTTATCGCCACCGCGCTGTTAGCGTTGTCGTCGAAATTCAGCGCTATGCCGTCCGTATAATTAGTAGCGCTCCCGTTAGCAGAACTTAACCAATCGGTCGTCGTGAAGTCCCACGAACCGGCAGCCAGCGCTCCCCACGAGATGAAAATATTGGGCGAACTGCTGATCACCAGATTAATGGTGTTTCCATTTTGCGCGAGGGTGGCCACGACCCCGCTGGGCAGTGAAGTGATTGTAGGCAGAGACGCGCCGCCGGTTAGTGTCAGCGTTCCAGTGCAGGTAATGAGCGGATAGGTACCGACGAGGAGCGCACTACCTTCGATGGTAAAATTATCCGAACTATCCAGCGTCAGATCGCCATTGACCCGCATTGCGCTGACAGAAGGACTGAGTTGGAAGCCGCCAAAGTTAAAATCCAACGTTACTCCGTTGGTCACAACAACGCCCGCGTTGATCCAGGATTGTCCCTTGGCCGCCAGCACCGTCGAAAGAATTGTGCCGCTATTCAGTCTGACCGGCCCGATCGAAGTCGCTGCGGCGGTGCTCACCGTCAGTTGCCCATTGCTCACTGTGGTCGTCCCGGCATAACTATTGGCGCCGCTCAAGGTTAGAATCCCTCCGCCTGTCTTGATCAATCCACCCGGACCAGACAAACCGCTCGCGAAAGTAATATTATGAGCCACCCCGTTGACATCAGCCGCCCGCACGTTCAAATCGCCGTTGGTGGCAGTCAAGTTCATGGGCACAGAAGCCGTCCAATTGGCGGTGGCGGCGATCGTGCCGCCGGAAAGATTGACTGCCAGCGTGTTTAAACCAGTCACCCCGTTGGCGATGGCAATGCCGTTCGCATCCAGGTAGAGGAGCCCCCCCGTCATATTAATCTGGCAGGCGGGATTGTTCACATAACTCGCTACCGAACTTCCAACCAAGATCCCTTTCGCCGTCACCGTTCCTCCCGAAATGTTGAGGATCGCCTTGGAGGCGGCGGTATAAGTACCAACGGCGGAAAGTGCCAGCATCGTAATGTTAGAAACAAGGGCGGATGACACCCCGGGTGTTCCGTTGGTGCCCGTTCCGACGTTGATAGTCCCGCCCGACACATTCAAGGTGCCGTTGTCACCAGCGGTAATCCCGGCAATGGGGATATTGCCCAGCGAGCCGATCAAACCGTTCCCACTGACGTTCATCACTGCAGCGAAACCGCGTGAAATGGACAACCCACCAACCGCCGTATTGCGGATTGATCCGCCGCTCAAATTATAGGTGGCAGGCCCGTTTCGTCCGATATTGAAAACGCTAAAGGCAAGTCCTCCGCCCGATTGGTTAATGGTGATGTTATCACCCGTGAACGTGCCGTTTTCCGTATAGTTGCCATTGGTAATGTTGAGGGAGCAGGTTGTCTGATTAGCGCCTTTGAACGTGGGATTTCCGGAAGTGCTGGCGTAACCGCCTCCCAGGGTCAGGCTCGCGCCGCCGTTGCCCAAGGAAATCGTGCCGCCAGCCGTGCTTAAAGGGCAATTGATCACGGCCGTCACTCCGTTGGACAACACTAGGGTGGTAAAAGTCAAAGTTGACCCGGTGAGAGTATAACCGTTGGTCTTGAAAGCCACGGTTGCAGCGCTGACGGGGCCGTCCAAATTAATACTGTAAGAGCCGACGACGTTGGTCGCTCCGACGATGGCGATATTTCCGTCGGCCCAGGCCTGGTCGCTGGTGCCGTTCCACCAAGGATTGACATGCCAGAGTCCACTACCATCAGAAGGAGCATTGTTGGTATTGGCATCCCACGTCAGCGTTGCCGCCGGGGCGGTTACGAGCGAGAGCCCCATCACAGCCAGGATCAGGACCAACCCGCGCTGCCACAGCCAAGGGAATCTGCGAGACGGGCTTGGCGTGGGAAACAATTCAGGACTGGATGCGGCGAGTTGGTTGTTCGTTTTCATAGAGGCGCGATATGAGTACGGCCGTTATCTGGCGAGCGGACGTGATTGAGTGTTCGACGATAGTGCGTGGGCTGCGTTTATTGGTCAAATTGAAATTCGCCAATCCTCTCGATTTCCCAGAAGACGACACGTCGATTCAGTTTTAACCACGGATGAACACGGATAAAAAACTGCTAATTGCTTGTGTCCTTGGGACAGACCAAAAGGTGCATTCTAATTTCCCAGCCGAATAACCTTTTTGCCCTTCAGAATCCGTGTCTATCCGTGTTCATCCGTGGTTAATAATTTTTCACCTGAATCGTCCCGGCTCAGGTTTCCACCAACTCAACATGTTATCGCGTTTGCCAAAAACAGTTGCCCAACAAATAAACGAGAGACAACATCGGACATGTTCCGATTTCTGTATTCTCTGGCATTGGTTTTTTTCATCTCAGAGTCATTACATGCCCTGGAACCGATCCCTGACAAACTGGTTGTACTCACCTTTGATGATTCTGTTGCCTCGCAGTATTATAATGTCCGTCCTCTCCTGAAACGACTCGGCTTCGGCGCCACTTTCTTTATTTCGGAGGGATTTTCCTTCCCCACCAATAAAGTGGACTACATGACATGGGAGCAGATTGCCGAACTTAACCGGGATGGGTTTGAGATCGGAAATCACACGCGAGATCATCTCGCCGTTTCAACTCGCACGTTGAACCAACTCAAGGAACAAACTGAAGCGATCAATGCCAAGTGCGCCGCATACGGAATTCCCAAGCCGACCAGTTTCGCTTATCCCGGCAACACCATCCAACTCGAAGCATTGCCGCTCCTGCGGGAACTGG
Source organism: Verrucomicrobiales bacterium (assembly GCA_028293445.1). Classification (GTDB taxonomy): domain Bacteria; phylum Verrucomicrobiota; class Verrucomicrobiia; order Limisphaerales; family JACDHS01; genus CBHWET01. Next base: position 6,152 of record JAQGOU010000396.1, read on the forward strand.
GATTCAAATTCGCACGGCGCGGAGGTGCTCCCGAACATCCTTATGAATGGGGGCGTGGGTTTGCTTACGAACCGGGTAAAGATCATCCCCTTCTGATTCCGGCGGCGGGAGACGCGCGCCCCGATTGGAGCCTGCCTGATTTTGAGCGTGCCGTCAGCCAGGCTGCTCATGGACGAATCGCGGTCATCCAATTCCATGGAGTGCCGGATCGTGACCATCCCTGGGTGCATACGCCGCTGGAACAATTTACCCAGTACATGGATTACCTGGCTGCGCATCAGTTCAAAGTAATTGCCTTGCGAGATCTGAATCGTTTCGTGGACCCGGATGCGGTGCCCGAGGATCCGTTTGCCATTATAAAGCAAAGGCAGGCCAGTCGCACCGAGGTTGTCGTTCAAGGGGAAGTTCTGGACGACGAATCAGGACGTCCCTTGGCCTGCCGTCTTTCCATCCAGGGGACGAATCAAGTTTGGCACTTCGCTAAATCAGCCTCCATCACCGGATCAGCGATTCGTTACGAACGGCGAAATGGAGCATCCAGGGAAATGCATACGACTCTCTCCGCTCATCCTTTCCGCGTTGAGCTCACGCCAGGTAAATATATTTTCACCATCCATCGCGGAAAAGAATACCTGCCTTTGCGCCAGGAAGTTGAGATCGGAACCGCAGCCAAACCGATTTCGTTCAAGCTCAGACGATGGATCGATATGAATGCTTTGGGATGGTACTCAGGCGACGCCCACAATCATCGCAACCCCGCCGACCTGCCCAACGTCCTGCTGGCGGAAGATCTGAACGTGGCTCTCCCGATGGTGGACTGGACCACGGATGCGGCTGTGCCCCCCACGAAAAGCGGGAAGGGTTTTCCCGGCGATTATTTGGCCGCGCCGCAAATGATCGATCGGACGCACCTTTGGTACCCGCGCAATACGGAATACGAAATTTTTCGCGCCTTCCAAACGAATCATACTCTCGGGGCATTAATCATTTTAAATCATCAAACACGCTTTGAGGAACCCGCACTTCCAATCCGGGATGTAGTGCGAAAGGCGAAAGCAGAAGGGGCCTTGATCGACCTGGAAAAACACAACTGGCCCTGGTCAATTGCCCTCTATCCAATCGCGCAGGTCGATCTGTTCGAGCTGGGCAATAATCATCATTGGGAAACGACTTACGGCATCCGCAACTGGAGCGTACCGGCGCCTGCCTGGATGAATTTGAAAGGCAGCGGCACGGACTCAGAATTGGATTGGACCTTGTACGGATTTCAAACGTATTACGCTCTCTTAAACGCGGGTTTCCGACTCAAACCAAGCGCGGGAACTGCCAATGGGGTTCATCCCGTCCCACTTGGTTTCAGTCGTGTCTACGTGCATGTGGACGGAGAATTTAGCTACCAGAAATGGATCAGCGGGCTGAAGCAAGGTCACAGCTTTGTCACAACAGGGCCGATGTTGTTTTCCACGATGGATCAAAAGCTGCCGGGTGCAATCGCAAGCGGCGAATCGACGGTCGCACGGCAGCTCGTATGTTCGGTGGAGAGCGAACATCCGTTGAAGACAATTGAATTGATCGTCAACGGTCAGATCGAGAAAACCTTTCACCCGGACAATCAATCCCGGACCAACGGGGGTTATGCAAATCGCGTGCAGATGACCTTCCAGCCTAAAAAGACATCGTGGATCGCGTGGCGGTGTTTTGAGGATGCCCCGAATAACAGAATCCGCTTCGCACACTCAGCCCCCTCTTATTGTGAAATTCCAGGAACGACGTTGGCCCCGAGAAAAGCCGAGGCCCAGTGGTTGGTGCAACGTGTTAAAGAAGAAATCGCACGAAGTAAAAAAATCGCTCCGCCAGAATTCCTGGCTGAGTATCAAGCCGCACTGGCCGCGTACGAAGAGATTGAGAAGCGAGCGGAATAATTTCACCGGGATTGGTTGGCTGAGCAGGTTTCCGGCGGCAGGTGGTCAAAAGGAGCCATTTTTGACCTGTTTTTCGTAAACTACTGACTTCAGGCTATTTAGCCTATGGGTTA
>JAQGOU010000400.1 GCA_028293445.1 Verrucomicrobiales bacterium
AGATTCAAGAATGCATTACCAATGGCAGCGCGCGTTTTGAATGGTTGAGTTGCACGCCGAAAGGCCAGGACATCTTCCTGGAGGTGACCTTGACCCGAATTCAATGGAGTGGACGGCAGGTGATACAGGCGCTGCTTAGCGACATTGGTGAACGAAAAAAATCTGAGGATGGGCTAAAGGCCAGTGAGGCACGACTGCGCGAGAGCGAAGCGCGGTTCAGTGCTGCGTTTCATTCGAGTCCCATTATCACGGCGATTTCCCGCGCGAGTGATGGAACGTTCGTGTTGGCCAATGATGCCTTTTTGACCTGGGCGGATCACGGAGATGATGGAGTTCTTGGGCACACCGCAAACGAGTTGGGCATCTGGGAAAACTCGGAGGATCGCCAGCGATTTTGGCATGAAGTTCGAACCTCAGGTTCGATCAGGGCGCGGGAATGCAGGTTGCGCAATCGTCGAGGAAAGGTCTCGACGATGCTGGCTTCCGGGGTCGTGATCGAATTCAACGGGGTGGACCATTTTCTGGGCATGATGGTTGATATCAGCCAGCGCAAACAGGCTGAAGCAGAAGTTCACCGGGCTCTGGCGCGCGAGATGGAACTCAGCCAGCTGAAAAGTAATTTCGTTTCAATGGTGTCACACGAGTTCCGCACGCCCCTTGGCATTATCCAGTCGTCAGCCGAACTGCTCCGTGACTTCTATTCGAGAATGCTGCCTGACGAACGGGAAGAACAATTGGAATCGATTGCGAGGAATACGCGTCGCATGGCTGGGATGATGGAAGAGATTCTTGTTCTCAGCCGTCTCGACGCTGGCAAATTAGATTTCCATCCCACTGCCCTTGACTTAAACGCATTTTGTCGTCGCGTGCTTCACGAGGTTCTCTCGGCGACAAACCGCCGATGCCCTATTGAATTGGCATTGGGCTCGGTTCCGACGCAAGCCCAGGCCGACGAACAATTGTTGGGGCATATTTTTACGAATCTCCTGAGCAATGCCGTGAAATATTCCGAGCCGGGAACGACCGTGCGTTTCGCAGTCGAACGGGACGGGGCCGACGCGGTCTGTACCATTCGTGACCAGGGGATAGGCATTTCTGAGGAAGACCAGCAACAGTTGTTCAAAGCATTTCACCGTGGCGGTAACGTGGGAACGCGGCCCGGCACAGGGCTGGGTCTGCTGTTGGTCAAACGCTGTGCCGATCTGCACGGTGGGAAGTTGCAGGTGAAGAGCAAGGTTGGCGAAGGCACCACGGTGACGGTCAGGCTTCCCGTTTTTGGAAAGAATAAGGAACGATGAAAAAAATATTGATCATTGAAGATGAACCGGAGATGCGGCGGAACATTGCGACTCTTCTCCGTTATCACGATTACGAACCGATCCAGGCCGAGAATGGGCGCGTCGGGCTGGCGCTGGCCAAGCGAGAAAGACCGGACCTGGTTCTCTGCGATGTCATGATGCCGGAATTAGACGGCCACGGCGTGTTGCACGCCTTACAACAGGATTCCAATCTCGCGCTGATTCCCTTTATCTTTCTCACCGCCAAGGGAGAGAAGGACGATTTGCGCAGCGGTATGGACCTCGGTGCTGACGACTATCTCACGAAACCTGTGGCCAACGCTGACCTCATGCGGGCGATTGAAGCGCGGTTGCGCCGTTCCCAGCAACAGGCCAAACGCGAATTTAAACCCGATTTCTCCTCAACAGTGCCGTTGCTGAAACTTGGCCTTACGGCGCGCGCAACGGAAACACTGCTGTGGTTGGCGCAAGGGAAGACCAACCAGGACATCGCTACGATTCTCGGCATCACGGAATCGACCGTTAAGAAACACGTACAGGAAATCTTCGAAAAGCTCGGGGTTGAAACTCGCGGAGCCGCCACAGTTCGAGCGCTGGAGGTGCTTAGCTCAGTGTCCAATTCAGCTTCAGTCACACCGTAATTAAGCACGGACGAGCGTTGCAGAGAACGCGACATTGTTTTTGCGCCATGATTGAATGTGCCGAATGAAATGTTTGCGAGCGCTCTGTCTTCGGTTTTCTGTTCCGATTGCGAGTTTAACCGTTGTAGCGGGCGGGAACCTCTGCGCTACGACTGAAACAAACCTGCTCGCGTACCATATTTACATGGGGAACACGCATGCGCACACGGCGCTTACGTGGTCGCATGGCGATCAATTTGAAAAGGGAAAAGGTGCGGCTGATGGGGAGAGCAAGAATATGAAACTCGTCATTGCTCCTGACGGTGTTCAATCCGCTCCGAAGGGGAAAGTTGTTCGCACGGATTGGCAAAAACACCAGGGTCCGCCCGCCAAACACTATGCTTTGGCCAAGGCGAACGGTTATGATTTTTATGTCACGAGCGATCATTCGCAGGAAGTTGCGTTTAGTCCCGCGAGTCCGACCAACGCCGCATGGGCCGCCACGAAGCGAGAGGCGGTTGAAGCGACGGACAGCAACTTCGTCGCCCTCGCTGGGTATGAGCATTCGGAGAACAACGGACCGGGCGGGACGGGGCACTTGAATGTCATCAATAGCTCGGAATACTTGAACGCCATGCGCAAAGGGGTGGATCTTCCGACGCTGTATAAATGGCTGAAGACGGTTAAGCCGAATGGGGCAGGGCCGGTGGTCGCGGTGTTTAATCATCCCGGGCCCCGTCAGTACGCCGACTGGGGGAATTGCGATCCGGAAATTATGGACATCATCACGATGTTCGAGCTGATCAATTCAAATACCAGTCTCCATGCTGGAGCGTTCGTGATTGCGTTGGACAAAGGTTGGAAGGTGTCGCCGGTCTGCGGTAATGATAACCACGGTTTCTGGGGTATCTCAAACCACACATCCCGAACCGGTGTCCTCGCGACGGACAGGACGAAAGTTGCGATCCTCGAAGCGATGAAGAATCGTCGCACTTACGCGTCGCTTGATAGGAATCTCCAATGTCGCTACAGTGTGAACGGGGCGATCATGGGTTCGACGCTGGATAAAACGAACGCTTTCCAATTTGAGATTATGATCAGCGATCCGGACAGCAACGAGCCGAAGGACAAGATCACAAGAATCGAGATTGTAAAAGATGGAGGAGCGGTGGTGGAAACCTTCAAGCCGTCTCCGGCTTATAATGTCACCTGGAAGCCACTCATTCTTGATGCGACAAACAGATACTTTTTCGTGCGGGTATGGAATGCAGGTGGCGCGGATGCAGCCAAAGCAAAGCCAGCGGATCCTGTGGCCTGGTTGGCTCCGGTGTGGACCGGACGGTAAAATTGCGGTTGCTAAGCAGCGAGGAAGGTTTATTCGCCAAAACAGCGCACTGCGACCATTAACAATTCGACGTTCTCGACTTTGTTCCACGCGGTGCTGAACATTCAAGAATGCAGTTTTGTCGTGTCACTCGTTGTGTTCTGGCCTTCGCGTTTGCGATGTTCTGTTGCTCGCATCCGGTATGGGCCCAAAGCAACGTGGTCGATGCTTCCACGCTGACGGGCAAATTCATCATGGGCTACCAGGGATGGCATGCGGCTGCGGGGGACGGAAATCCGTTGGGCATCTACGTTCATTGGGGAGGCGCCGAAGGTGACAAGCCCAGTCCTTCAAATATTATAGACGACATCTGGCCGGACCTTTCGGAATTCTCGGCCAATGAACTCTTCGATACTGACCTGACCTATGGCAACGGTCAGCCCGCGAAATGTTATTCCTCCTACAAACAAAGCACCGTCAATCATCACTTTCAATGGATGCGCGATTACGGAATCGATGGCGTGATGATGCAGCGCTTCATCAAAGATGTTGTGCGTAGTTCGAACTGGGCCGCACTGCGAAATACGAATCTGGTCAACGTCCGCAATGCTTCGGAAACGTATGGCCGGGTATTCTGTGTGGAATATGACATGTCGAATGACGACCCAGCAACGTTCATCAGTCATTTGACCAACGATTGGGCGTACCTGACCGGCACGCTCGGCATCACTAACAGTTCGCGTTACCTGCGGCACAAAGGAAAACCAATTGTCGGCATCTGGGGACTTGGTTTCAACGGCATTGCCGTTCCACCCAGCGATGCGCAAGCTGTCATCAATTATTTCAAAGCCGCGGGCTGTACCGTGATGGGCGGCGTCCCGTATTGGTGGCGGACCTTGAACAACGATTCGCAAACCGATCCGGCGTGGCTCAGTGTTTACCACTCGTTCGACATCGTCTGTCCATGGTCGGTCGGCAAATATGGAGACGTCGGCGACGTCGATGCTTTGAAAAGTTTTGTCGCCGGAGATGTGGCAGATTTAAAAGCCACCGGCCAGGATTATTTGCCGGTTATTTATCCAGGCTATTCCGTTGGCCGTAGTGGAACGCCCAACAGCATTCCACGGGTCGGAGGGCGTCTCTATTGGCGGCAGGCTTATGACACCATCTCCGTCGGAGCGAACATGCTCTTCGGCGCGATGTTCGACGAGATTGATGAAGGGACCGCTACCTACAAACTGGCGCCAACCATGGCAACTACGCCGACCAACATGCCGGCAGGTGCAAATAGCTTCGCGCTCGACGTCGACGGGGAATCGTTGCCGAGCGATTGGTATTTGCGCATCGCGGGACAAATCAATCGTGTGCTGCGCGGCGACGTGCCGCTTAATGAAGCGCTTCCCATTTCACCGACGAACCAAATCACTGTGACTTCGCCTAATGGTAGTAATGTTTGGACACAAGGAATGCCGGTCACGGTGACCTGGAACACCACAGGCGTGGTGAGCCTGGTGAATATTGATCTTTCGTCTGACGACGGACGCAATTGGTCTCGGCTGATTTCCAATATCCCGAACACCGGTTCGAAAACGTTGCGCGTCCCTCATATTTCTGCGACGGCGGCCTGCCGAATTCGGGTCAGCGAGAATGACGGAACGCCGACGGATTGGTCGGACAACAGTTTCACGATTCAATCTTCAACGACCAATCTGGGAACGCACCTGGAACCGCTCTGGAGAATTGTTCCGGGCAGCCGAAGTTACGTCACTGTTGCTCCATCGAACACGCCGAACCAACGCTCGGTCGCTTACAACGCGCTCTCGAACCAGGTTTACATTATCAGTCGAACTGGCGCGACGACCGGATTGACCGTGAATGTTCTGAACGCAACCACGGGCGCTGATTTGTATCTACTCAACACGACCGCCATCACAGGTGGCAGCATCGTTTTAATGATGATGTGCGTGGCGGACGATGGCGCGCTTTACGCGGCGAATATGAGCAACAGCGGGAGTGCGGTTGCGGTCTTTAAACTCTATCGCTGGGCAAACTCGGCGAGCGCGACGGCGCCGGTCCTGGTTTATTCGGGCGAGCCAGCCAATCGGACCAACAATGTTCGCTGGGGTGATTCTCTCACGGTTCGCGGCACCGGCACGAATACGCAAATCATCATCGATGCCCAGGGAACAAATCTTTGCGCCGTTCTCACGCCGACAAACGGATCAATGACAACATGGACGTCCACGGCCGGGACGCAGGAATATTTTGGTGGCTCGATCGGACGCAGCCTGCAGTTTGGAACCGGAAACACCTTTTGGCAAAAGCGAAAAGGCGATCGTCTGCAACAATCCAGTTTCACCGTGTCACCGCTCGTGACAACGGTCGTCACCAATTACAACCTGTTCAATTCTGGCGTCGGCCCGGTGACAATGGACTTCACTCAAAATGTTTTCACCGCGATCAATTATTCCACGACAACCAATAGACCCGACGCGCTCGAGTTCTACGACAGTTCAACCCTTTACAACGCGACGCTCCTTGGCAGCTATGATTTCCCCACAAATCAACAGCCCAACATCAACGTCATCGGGCAGGCTGTTTTCGGTGAAGACAAGATTTTCGCCATCGACGGCAATAACGGCGTGCTCGCACTACAAATTGTTTCTACGCCACAGATCACGACGCAACCACAGAGCCAGAGCGTCTCGGGCGGTGGGACCGCTTCGTTCAACGTGACAGCCGGTGGGGCTTCATTGAACTATCAATGGAATAAAAACGGCTCGGCTGTCTTCGGCGCGACGAACTCGGTGCTTACGTTGACAAATGTATCGGGGAGCAGCGCCGCGACTTACACCGTTGTGGTCAACAACAGTGCTGGGTCGGCGATCAGTTCGAATGCCGTGCTCACGGTTACCGGCGGTCCGATCATCACTTCACAGCCGCTCTCTCGAATCGTTTCGCCCGGCGCCAATGTGGATTTTTCCGTCAGTGCCTCCGGGGCGGCGCCGTTGTTCTATCAATGGCGTTTCAATGGCACAAACCTCGGCGGACAAAACTCCACGCGGCTTTCGCTGACGAACCTTGATTTTTCTCAAGCTGGAAAATATGGCGCTCTCGTTTCCAATTCGGTGAGCGCCACGACCAGTTCCAACGCATTATTGTCCATCTCAACGTTTCAAAGTGGTACCGGACTCGTTTTGGGCGGTGAGGTCGGCAGTCATTTTCAAATTGATTGGAGCACGAACTTGAGTGTCACCAACTGGACTGTGCTTACGAATTTCTTTTTGCCTTCCAATCCATTCACGATCCCGGACAACAGCAACCCTTCCGCAGCGCAGCGTTTTTATCGCGTCACGTTGTTGCCATAACCGTCCGCTGAAATGTGAACGTGGGTCGCGATCTGCCAATCCATCTCAGAAAAAAATGTGTCCGGTTTCAATCTAAGCGTCCATTTATCGGCAGGTGCGCGAAATGGGGTGACGGAAAGAGATGGAATTTCGAGGCCGACTCCGAGTAAAATCCTGCAATCATCCAGTCCCACACGCCAACTCCAGCGCCGCCGCGTATGTCCATGTTGTCTCCATGGGTGCGCTCATTAGCAGCGGCGTCGGTAGGGCGCGTCACTCCTGTGCGCGCCGCTGCAGGCAATAATTCCAGGCGAATTACACAGCTGAACGACGGCGCGCACGGAGTGACGCGCCCTACCTCGCTGTACATTGTAGTTTGGCTCATCACCTTTATTTGTTTTTCGTTTTCGCTCGGCGCATCGAATTTCACAAATCTGATTTCACAATATAACTCCTTCGACTGGGGGACCGAAGAGGGTTTGCCGGACAACTCCGTGAATTCCATTGGTCAGACGAGCGACGGTTACCTATGGCTCACCACCAAACAAGGTCTCACCCGATTTGATGGAGTTAAATTCACAGGAGAAATCGATTCGCTGTTGCTTCCGGAAACCGGGATGCCGGCAGTGGTCACCGTGCATGAAGGGCGAAATGGCGTCGTTTGGACCATCACTGAAACGGGACAATTGTTTAAGTTGATCGGCGGTAAAATGACCGAATACCCGCTTCCACCGAGCTTTACGAAAGCAGCTCTCACTACCGTATTTGAAGCGCGCGATGGCTCTGTCTGGATTGGGTCCGATAACGAGGGACTGGTGCGTTGCCAATCGGGAAAGTTTACCCAGTTCAACGTGGGGAATGGTCTGGCTCACAATTCTGTTCGCTCAATCTGCGAAGACAAAAAGAATCGCGTTTGGGTGGCGACCGGCGCAGGAGTGAATTGCCTCACCGAAGGAAAGATCGAAACGTTCACCGTGCAAAATGGTTTGTTGCATAACGCCACACGGGTCGTGTGCATCGATCACGAAGGCAATCTTTGGATCGCCTCGCACTTTGGTTTAACGCGGATGAAACAGGGGCAGACCACGCAATACACCAGGCAGGAAGGTCTCTCGGATAATTTGATCAGCGCCATCTATGAACATCGTTCTGGAGTGCTCTGGGTCGGAACGTTCAACGGGTTGAATCGTCTGGAGAATGGTTCTTTCGTCACGGAGCGGCGCGGCGACGGCACCTCTTACGACCGCGTGAATGCGATCTTTGAAGATCGTGAAGGCAATCTTTGGATCGGCACAAGGGACGGCTTGACGCGCTTGAAGTCTCGCGTCCTGACGGCCTACACCCAACAGCACGGCCTCACGCACCATAATGCCTCCTCCGTTCTGGAGGATGATAATGGCGATCTCTGGGTTGGCTTTTGGGGTGGAGGAGTGAATCACATCAGTGACGGAAAGGTCAGGGCTTTTACCGCGACGCAAGGATTGGCGAGTGATCTCGTTTTGAGCATGCATCAGAGTCGAGCCGGTGAGATGTGGTTCGGCACCGATTACGACGGTGGAGTCAGTGTGTTGCGAAAAAAAAATTTCCTTCATTACGGCCAAACCCAAGGCCTGAGGGATCACGCGGTAAAAGCCATTCATGACGATGGAAAGGGAACGATCTGGATTGGCACCCGGACAGCGTTGTATGCATTTCGAGACGAACAGTTTCATCGCTACACGACAGAGGAGGGTTTTCCTCCCAGCGCAATTGAAGCCATTGCGGGGGAGAGTTCGGGCCGGCTTTGGCTCGGAACCTCTCGCGGACTCGTTCAATTTGAGGATGGCCAGTTTACGGCATTCACAATGACGAACGGTCTCCCCAACAACTCGGTCACTGCCATTTATCCTGACAAGGAAGGAATGCTTTGGATTGCCACCCGAGGCGGCCTGGCTCGCTTTCAGAATGGGACGATTGCGTCGTTCACATCCCAAGATGGTTTGTTCCGCGACGAAGTCTTTTCTGTTCTCGACGATGACCTTGGGTATCTCTGGATGAGTTGTCGCGAGGGAATTTTTCGCGTCAGCAAAAGCGAGTTGGCCAGATACAAAAGAGGCACAACGGGACCGGTGGCCTGCATTTCTTTTGGGAAAGCCGACGGCATGGTGAGCATTGAATGCAAAGGCTCTGGTGCCACGGCTGGTTGCAAGAGCAGCGATGGCCGGCTTTGGTTTCCGACGAGCAAAGGGGTTGTCGCGATTGATCCGCGTCGTGTAAAAACCAATTCGGAACCGCCGTCCGTCATACTGGAGGAGATCCGCGTGAATGGAATTGTCTTCGATCCGTCTCAAGGCGTCGAACTTTCTGCGGAGAAACAACAACTGACCTTTCGCTTCACCGCCTTCAGTTTTTCCGCGCCGGAAAAATTACGGTTCAAATACCGGCTCGTTGGTCTCGACCGCGACTGGATTGATGCTGGGAATCTTCGCGAGGCGCGTTACGGACATCTTCCCTCGGGCAAATATCGTTTCCAGGTAATCGCGGCCAACGGCGAAGGCTTTTGGAATCCGAAAGGGGCGACCGTTTTCATCACGGTTCACCGGCCGTTCTGGCAATCGTGGTGGTTTGCTTCGTTAATCGCCATCGGTGTTACCGGTTTCACCGCTGGTATTGCCCGCTATGTTTCGGTGAAAAAACTGCAACGCAAACTTGTTTCGCTGGAACAGCAGCACGCCATTGAGAAAGAACGCTCACGCATTTCCAAAGACATGCACGACGATCTCGGCGCCAATCTCACGCAGATTTGCATTCTCAGTGAACTCGCAAAACGTGAAGCCGCGCAACCGAAGCGAGTGGAGATTCATGCTGATGCTATTTCCGAAACCGCGCGTGAACTGGTGCAAAGCATGGATGAGATCGTGTGGGCGGCAAATCCGAAGAACGACACGCTGAAGAGATTGTCCGGTTATATTTTTCAATATGCAGAAAAATTTCTCGGCCCCGCCAACATTCGCGGTCGCTTTGATTATCCGGTTTCCGTGCCCGAGCATCCCGTGAGCGCAGAGGTCCGCCACAATCTGTTTCTCGCCGTGAAAGAAGCGCTGAACAACATCGTCAAACATTCTGGTGCCGACGAAGTGCGGCTGCGGTTGGTGGTGACGGAGTTAAAAGTGGAGATCGCCATCGAGGATAATGGAAAAGGTTTTGAGGAGAGCCGCTCGTTTGGGAATGGCTTGGCGAACATGCGAAAGCGTATCGATGACATCGATGGAACATTCGCTGTCGAAAGCGCGACTGGACGCGGTACAAAAATCCGGGTTCAAATCGACCTCGCAAAGTAAACCACGCTGCATCTGGAAAATTTTATTCTGATTTTAAGTATTCACGCGTAGACTCCACAGCAATCCAATGAGTTCCCCCCGTGCGATCAACGTTTCGATTGTTGAGGACAATACCAAGCTGCGAGAGAGTCTTGCGATCATGATCGATGGCGGCAGCGGGTTTCATTGTGTCAGCACCCACGCCACGGTGGATGAGGCTTTGCGACAGATTCCGCTGAAGAAGCCGGATGTGGTTCTCATGGATATTAATCTGGCGGGTAAATCTGGCGTTGAATGCGTGCAAAAACTCAAAGCAACAATGCCTGCGCTCAAAGTCATCATGCACACCGTCTACGAAGATGAAGAGCAGTTGTTCAAATCGTTGCGCGCCGGGGCAAGCGGTTATTTACTGAAACGCACGCCCCCCGCAAAACTGCTCGAAGCGATCGCAGAAGTTCACGGCGGCGGTTCCCCCATGACGAGTCAGATTGCGCGGATGGTCGTTGAACATTTTCATGGCGTTGCAGGTGCGAGTGGCGAAACAAACAACGAAGGCCTCACCGCGCGTGAACGGGACATTCTTGATCATTTAGCGAAGGGATTTCGCAATAAGGAAATCGCAGATCTGCTCGGGATCGGCATCGATACGGTGCGCGCTCATTTGCGCAATATCTACGAAAAGCTTCACGTCAGTTCGCGCACGGAAGCGGTCGTGAAGTATCTAAAGAAATGAGTGCCTTCTAGTCCATTCGGACTAACAGAGTCATCTATCGCCGTTCTTTTTCCGCCGGAGTCGTCCGATTGAGCGATTGTGGCGACTCTCCTGCTTTACTAATCTCGTCGTATTCCCGAAAGAGATTTTTGACGATGCATCGTTCCCGCACTGGAGATCAGGTCGCACATTTCTCGCCAAACACGAAACACAAAAACTATGACACAAAAGAAAACACTCGCGTTGGCAAGCCTCGTCTTGACCGGCGCTGCTGCGGAAGCGAGCACCGACTACGGTCCAGCCGTTTGGCGTCCAGCCTGTGCTGGCAAATGGTACACGTCTGGTAACGGACATAGGTTCACCGTGATTCACGACATGGAAGGGTATTATCTTTCTTCCATCGCCTATCTGAATCAATGCGGTGTGGCCGCCAGCATTCACTATGCGGTCAATGGCAAGCAGGATGCCGCCAGTGACGCCGCAGCGGGCGAAGTTTCACAGTGCGTCCGCGAATCCTATTACGCCTGGCACGCCGGCTGTTGGAATTCCGCTTCTTTCGGAACCGAACATGAAGGGTTCGCGAGTAATCCAGCCTGGTACACCGCCTCGCTTTACAGCGCCTCCGCTTCTTTGCAGAAGCATTTGTGCAACGATTTCTCCATCGGCAAAGACCGCAACCACGTGGTCGGTCACAACGCCAAAAGCGTGAGCGGATGGCCGACCTACGCTTCCTCGCATTTCGGCATCGATCCGTATTGTAACACCCATACGGATCCCGGTCCTTATTGGGACTGGACCGGTTTCATGAGCCTGATCAACGGCAGCGACCTCGATACTCGTGTGCATGTCTTTGGTCGCGGTGGCGACGGCTCTTGCTGGATTCGTAGCTGGTATTCCAGCGACGGCTGGCATGACTGGTATTCACTCGGCGGCAGCATCAACGGCGGACCGGATGCGTATTCACGCAATTCTGATCACGTGGCAGTCGTCGTGAATTCAGCCACGGAACCTGGCCACATCAAACAGAACGTCTGGACCGCTAGTGGCGGTTGGGGTGGCTGGAGTGACCTGTGGACTTCTGGCGGCGGCAACATGACGAGCGACCCGAGCTCCTGCGCTCGCGGCACCGATAACGTTCATATCTTCGCACGCGGTCCCGCTGGCGATTGTATGAAACGCAGTTGGAACGCCACCACCGGTTGGGCGGCCTGGGCTTCCGAAGGCGGAAGCATCACCGGCGCTCCCGATTCCTGCTCAAAGACTGGAAGTCACTTGTATATCTCCGTGCTTTCAGCAACGGATGTTGGACACATCAAAGGCAAGACCTGGGATGCGACAACTGGTTGGGGCGGCTGGGTTGATATCTGGACTGCGACCGGCGGCAACATGGACAGCGCTCCGAGCGTCGTCAATCGTGGCACCACCAAGATGCATGTCTTCGCCCGCAAAGGTGGTAACATCTGGATTCGTACGAACACCGACGGCAGCGGTTGGGATGAATGGTACAGCCTCGGCGCGCCGGCCGGCAGCACCGTCATTGGCGATCCTGATTCCTATTCACGCGGCAGCGGTCACGTTGCGGTTGTCGTTCGTAATCAATACAACAATTGCTGGAAGAAAACCTGGACCACCAATGGCGGTTGGGATGACTGGGAAAGCATCGACGCGCCGACCGGTGGCCTGACCTCCAGCCCTGGCGCAGTGGCTCGTTAATCAAACTCATTTCACAAAATGAAAATACATTTATCTAGCGTCGCCATTGCTCTTTGCCTGGTGGCCCAACAAAGCGCCCACGCCTTGGACGCCTGCGATCGCCAGGAATTGGCGGAAAAGATTCGGGACAATTCACGAATCCATCTCGACACCACACACACTTCCGGCGTGGTTGATTCCGCGAACGCCCGGCAAACCATCGTCGACACGGCCAATGGCAATGCTGCCAAACGCAGTTCTTACGGGACTGCGCCCGGTGGGACGGTCTGGTTGGATCCACGTTTGTTGAACGCCATGGACCGCATGGAACAGGTTTACGGTTATTCCTACAGCGTTTCTGAAACCTGCGGCGGCTCGCATACTGCTGGCTCCTATCATTATAGCGGTGTCGCCTTCGATACCTACATCATCAACGGTGTCGGTGTTAGCTCCAGCAATCCTTATTGGACGACGTTCCTGCAACGTTGCCGCGATATGGGTGCCACAGAAACACTCGGGCCTGGTGATGCCGGACACGATACGCATGTGCACGCTGCCTGGACTCCTAACAGCGGCAACGTCGCTCCCTCGGGTTGCGTTAACAACAAGGATAACGTCCATGTCTTCGGACGTGGCGGCGATGGTGCTTGCTGGCTCCGCAGTTGGCACGCCAGCGGTGGTTGGGATGCGTGGTACAGCCTTGGCGGCAGCATCACCGGCGGACCTGACGCCTATTCCAGAAATGCGAATCACGTCGCGGTCGTCGTCAATTCGGCCAGCGAACCCGGTCACATCAAACAAAATGTTTGGAGTGGCAGTTGGGGTGGTTGGACCGATTTGTGGACGTCCGGCGGCGGCAACATGACGAGCGATCCGAGCTCCTGCGCCCGCGGCACCGATAACGTTCACATCTTCGCCCGCGGTCCCGCTGGCGATTGTATGAAACGCAGTTGGAACGCGACGACCGGTTGGGCGGCCTGGGCTTCCGAAGGCGGAAGCATTACGGGCGCGCCTGATTCCTGCTCAAAGACTGGAAGTCACTTGTATATCTCCGTGCTTTCCGCAACGGAACCCGGACACATCAAAGGCAAAACCTGGGATGCGACAACCGGTTGGGGCGGTTGGGTTGACATCTGGACTTCTGTCGGCGGCAACATGGACAGTGCTCCGAGCGTCGTCAATCGTGGCACCACGAAGATGCATGTGTTCGCCCGCAAAGGCGGTTCGATTTGGATTCGCACGAACACCGACGGCAGCGGTTGGGATGAATGGTACAGCCTCGGTGCTCCTTCGGGCAGTAGTGCCATCGGAGATCCTGATTCCTATTCGCGCGGAAGTGATCACGTCGCTGTCGTCGTTCGCAATCAATACAACAATTGCTGGAAGAAGACATGGACCTCGAACACTGGCTGGGGACAATGGGAAGCCTTGGATCAACCCACCGGTGGCCTGACTTCCAGCCCCGGAGCGGTCGCTCGATAATTCGATAATCTCACGACAGGCAACCGTCACTGGTTGCCTGTCTTTCCTCAGGCATGAAAAAAATCCTCGCTGCAGTCGCCGTAATTGTCCTGCTGTTTTGTTTCTATCGCTTCTCGCAGCCAGGTCATCCGCCGCAACCAGACCAGCCGACTCCAGTCGCTCCACCCGCTCAGGTTGCGATCCGATCCCAATCAAAGTCTCCCGCACCCAGCAATCCATTCCTCGACTCCGAAGCCGTTCACAATTTGCGTGCAGCTGTCGCTTCTGGAAATGAAGAGGCGATCAACAACGCCGTGGCCGGCCTCGCTCAGTATCTGGCCGAGCATCCCGGCGATACCCAATATTTTCTCGACGCCCTCGCTTCTGAAAAGGACGAACCGATGTTTGGCGCCTTGGCCAAAGGTTTTGCGCAAACCGATGCGCTCATGAAAAATTCGGGCTTCCTCAAGTCACTGGCGAACCTCGCCTCTCAGTCCAGTCCCGATCAACGACAACACATTCTCCTCAACTGCCTTGCCTCCGCCCAACAAATCGACGCCGATATGCTTGAGGCCATCACTCGCATCGGTGCCAACGACTCGCAATCGCCCGTTCAGACCAGCGCCGTCGCCTTGCTCGCGAATTGGATGCATCGCTTTACCGACGACTCCGGCGTCCTGAGCGAAAAACTCGGCAAGATACTCGACACTTCCACCGACCGCACTGTCCGCGCTTTTTGCTATCAACTCCTCGCGTCGCACCGCGACGCTCTGCCGCGCGAACAACAGGAAAACCTTCTCAAATATTTCAAAACCGAAAATGATCCAGTGCTCGGTAACTCGATTGCCGTCGCCCTGAGCGCAGCGTCGAGCGAATTGCGCGGCGATGCCGTCGCCTATCTTCATGCTGTGTATCAGGCGGAAAAAAGTGACATCAAACGCCGTTATCTCCTCGCGCAAATCGCCTGCCTGGAAGGACCCGACGCCTTGCCTTTCCTGAAAGAAGAATCACGCGGCACCACGACGCTCGCGAAAGACGCAGCCCAACATCTCTCATTGCTCGCCCAGGGAGGCGCCAACGCCGAATCCTTTTTCCTGGTCCTGAATTCAAACGCTCCCCCCGACGTAGCGGAACATTAGTTCGTCCCAAGCGATTGGCGATTGCCCAAACAGGAGCGCCGGTTTCCAAACCGGCTTAGCGTCAACGATGAAGCAAATCGTGCACTTCAGAAGTTCTAGTGTCGAAAGCCGACTTGGAAGTCAGCGCTCCGTTCAGACCAGCGGGAGAGGAACAACCCTGGCATTTCAATCCCGAAATACTCCAAACCCCAACGTTGCTTCCTTCGTTCTTCCCGTTTATCAATTTTCCATGACCAACACGCGCGGACTCACTTCGTTTTGTTTCATTTGCCTTCTCGGCTTGCTCGGATGCGCCACCGTCAATTCTCACACCGAAGCTCCCGGCACAGAAGGCGAGGGGAGTTTCACCATCGGTCCCGAATATAAAATCGACCGTGACCTCACCGACCTTGGTAATCCGAAAGGAAAATACTTCGAGTTCACCCTGCGGTTGGCCGAGAGTAAAATTTTCCGCGGCGACGACAAGACTCTCGAACCGGCAAACCAACCGGTGCGACAACAGCGAAAGATTTTTGTTTACGTTCCGGCCGCGTACAAAAATGGCACGCCAGCGCCGGTGCTCGTGATCCATGATGGACCCGGTCAGATGAAACTCGTCCGCAACGCACTCGACAACCTGACCATCTCTCGCGACCCGAATCGCCAGCTCCCCCCGTTCATTGCCATCGCCGTGGAAAACGGAGGCAACGACGGCAAAAACAGCGAGCGCGGTCTCGAATACGATACGATGTCCGATCGACTCGCCCGTTTCATCAACGACGAAGTATTCCCGGCGGTGCTGGCCAACGCCGAAATCAAAGCCGCCTACCCGAAGCTTGCCTTCACGAAAAATCCATGGGGACGCGCCGTGATCGGATGCAGTTCCGGCGGCGCAGCGGCGTTGAGCATGGGTTGGTTTCGGCCCGACCTGTTTCGTCGGATCATCGCCTACTCAGGAACGTTCGTGGATCAACAAGACGACGACGCGCCCGAAGAAGCCAAATATCCGCTGGGCGCATGGGAATATCATTCCAGCATGAAGCTGATTGAGCAAAGCGCGCCGAAACCGCTCCGCCTTTTCACCCACGTCTCTGAAAATGATCTTCGCTCCACCGACCCCGAAGAAACCCATCACAATTGGGTCATGGCCGGCCAGCGCACAGACGCCGCCCTGACCGCCAAAGGTTACCATCACCGTTTCATTTTCAGCCACAACACCGGCCACTGCGACAAACGCGTCTTCGAAGAAACCCTGGCCGACACCCTCGTCTGGACCTGGCGCGGCTACCGCGCGGAGTGAGCGTGGGAATTTTCGATTGGCGATTGGCGATTGAGCGCTTTGGCAACGAAGAAAAAGGGAAGGGGATTAGACCACGGAATACACAGAAGGGAGACTCTGATAAAAGAGAGCTTCGGTTTTCAACTTCTGCGTATTCCGCGTATTCCGTGGTAGCACTCTCTTCTTCCTCCACTCCCATCTTAAAAATTCGTGTTGATTCGTGTCGAACCTTCCACCGCAACCTGACTACTCTCCCTCCGTGGGCATTAAGAAAATCCTCTGCACTCTCTGCGTTCTCGCGGCGTTGCTGACAACCAATCGCCTTGGGGCCGACTGCGTCCCCGTTCCGTCCGGCATCATCCGATGGTGGACAGCTGACGGCCATGCGAAAGAGCTGATCAACAGTCAGTCGAGCACCTTCTTCGGCGGCTTCTCTACCGGTAAAGTCGGTAAGGCATTCAATTTCTTTGGTGAACCGTTTGTCATGAACGGTCCCGGTGACATCAGCGTCACCAACGGCCTGACCGTGGAACTATGGATGCGTCCGAGCTATTTAGCTGCAGGACAAACTACTTCGATCATCACCCGAGGAAGCGACACCAACACCTCCTTCGCGCTCCTCCTGCAAGAGCAAAGTGGAATCATCCAGCTCCACGCGACACTCGCCACCAGCACCGGCACCAACGCCACTCTGACCGCCGGCTCGGTGACCACAAACAGTTGGAGCCACATTGCCTTGACGTATGACGCCGCCTCCAGCGCTGTGCGGCTGTTCCTCAACGGCAGCGTCATCGCTTCCAATCAATGCCTCCTTCCGAGTGTGATCTCCGGTGGAAGCCTCTCGTTCGGCGGCGACAATTCAAGGCCGGACTACTCGTTCACCGGGATGCTGGATGAAGTCTCCCTCTATGACCGCGCCCTTTCTGCCGCGGAACTCGGCGCCATTGTCACCAGCGATGCCGACGGCAAATGCAAACGAGCCGACCTCCTCCTGACTTCTGTCGTGTCCGAAAACCCCGTCCTGGCCGGGACGAATCTCACCTGGACCGTCGTCCTGACGAATCGCGGCATCGGTAGCGCCACCAACGTCGCGTTAACTCTAACGATTCCCTTTACAGGTTGTGACCTGGTCTCTTTCGCGGATTTCGGCACCGGCAATAGCTCGAGCATGTGCTATAGCATGATCGGCAGTTTACGCTGTGGCACTGGAAAGCGTGGAACAACCGTCACCTTGCCTGGGAGCAACGAACTCCTCAGCTTTAGCCGTTCGATTACCGCGACCGTTGTCCTGAATTTTTTCGGCATCGGCTCCTATCAATTAGAATCAAGCGCAACCCCACATGGAAATAACAGCCTCGTCGGCATCACGAACGTCTTGAATCTGGAGATCACCGGTTCACCCCAACTGCGCATGATTCGCTCCAACGCCTTGCTGGAAATCTACTGGGCCGACAAATACTACCTCAACGCATTTGGTTTTTTCGATCGCTTCCAACTCGAGGAAAGCGCATCCGACGGTCCGGTCTCCTGGCAGCCCGTCACCACCCACGTCACCGCCGGAAATTATCGCGCCAGGATCGTGACCAACCTGACCGTCGCTCCCTCCCACCTCTATCGCCTGCGAGAAAACACCAACCAACCTCCCGATTAACGAAAAAGAGAAGGGAGGTTGGACACGAATTCAGTCAGAACTAGATAAATGTTGGCACCGCTCGCGGATGCCGACAGATTAACACGAATTCTAAGACAGGAAGAAAAGAAATGGTCCTCTTCAGCCGCCTTTGTCCCTGCCCTAAAATTCGTGTTAATCTGTGTAATTCGTGTCTAAAAAGGTCTTCTTTTCGGCTCGTTCCGATCTTTTGTTGACGTTTTTACTTTAATCATTAAAGCCGCCAACTTTTTGCCACGTTCCGCGCTCCCTATTTTGCGTTAACTGTTGCTATTCAGTGCTTTGAATTTCCTCCCTGAGACTAGGTCGACCCTCCGGCGCTTCGCCGGAGGCGGGAGTGAGACTCCGGATCGATTTTTTGGACGTCCTGAAGGCTCCTGGGAGACTCGGGATCGCTTTTCCCGCCGCAGGAAAGTCGACCCGGAGACTAAAAATGGGTTTTCCGACCCCAAAATCCCGGTTTTGAGCTCGGAATCGATTTTCCTGCCGCGGGAAAGTCGATCCGGAGACTCGGGATCCGATTTTTAGACGTCCGGAAGGGTCACCCGAGACTCGGTCGACCCTCCCGAGGACCGCCGGAGGGTCTCCCGAGACTCCCTCCCGCCTCCGCCGCGGCGGGAAATCCGATCCCGAGACGATTTTCCGACGACTTTTTCGTCCGAAAACAGCCTCAATTCCTCCCTCCCGAAGTTCCTTCTGCGCCGCTCGGTCCAGCGAGGGTGTTTTCGGAGAATTTTGAGCCGCCGGAGGGTTGGTGGAAACTCAGGAAACAGTTTCTCGTTCCCGTTGACTCTAACTCCCTCCTTGTCAGGGAAATCACTATCGGTATGCTGGCGTCCGTTCCCAGGTCCCCTAAATGCAACCGGTCGATAAAAAAGGTCTTAGCGAACGCGATATCTGCACGAAGTTTATTACTCCGGCTTTGGCGTCAGCTCAATGGGATTCAATGACCCAGATTCGGGAGGAAGTTTCTTTTACCAAAGGCCGGGTGATTGTTCGGGGGCAGCTTTCCACTCGAGGAGATCCCAAGCGTGCGGATTACATTCTTTACCACAAACCAGGCATCCGTTTAGCCGTTCTTGAAGCCAAGGACAACAAACACTCCATCGGCGCGGGAATGCAGCAGGCTCTTGAATACGCTGAGGCTTTGGACGTTCCGTTTGCCTTCAGCTCCAATGGCGATGGGTTTCTTTTCCATGATCGCACGGGTCAAACGCATCCTGTGGAGTGCGAGCTTCCCATGGACGCTTTTCCCTCTCCGGAAAAACTTTGGCAAATGTATTGTGCGTGGAAAGGGCTGACGCAAAAGCAATTGCCTCTCGTCGAGCAGGATTATTACGGACAGGACCCGACCAAAGAACCGCATTATTACCAGCAAAGCGCGATCAATAATACGATTGAAGCCATTGCCAAAGGGCAAAACCGCGTCTTGCTCGTAATGGCTACCGGCACGGGGAAGACTTTGGTCGCCTTTCAAATCATCTGGCGTCTATGGAAAGCCGGAGTGAAGAAGCGAATCCTGTTTCTGGCGGATCGCAACATTCTCGTCGATCAAACACGCATCAACGATTTCAAACCGTTCGGCAGCAAGATGACGAAGATCGAAGGGCGCAAGATCGACAAGTCTTACGAAATTTATCTCTGCCTCTACCAGGCCGTGACCGGCACGGAAGAGATAAAGAACATCTACAGGGAATTCACGCCGGACTTCTTCGATTTGATTGTTGTTGATGAGTGCCATCGTGGCAGTGCAGACGAAGATTCAGCGTGGCGGGAAATTTTGGAATATTTCAGCAACGCAACGCAGATCGGTCTCACCGCGACTCCGAAAGAAACCAGAGAGATTTCCAACATTGATTATTTCGGCCAACCGGTCTTCACCTATTCCTTAAAGCAAGGCATCGCGGATGGATTTCTTGCTCCTTACAAAGTCATTCGCATTGATCTGGATCGAGATGTTTTCGGCTGGCGGCCGGACACGGGACAACTGGATAAATACGGCAAGCTGATCGAAGACCGCATCTATAACCAGCTCGATATGGATCGCACGCTCGTGTTGGACGAACGAACGAAGCTGGTCGCGTGGAAGATTACGGAATACTTGAAACGCATCGGGCGTTTTTCAAAGACGATCGTTTTCTGCGAAGACATCAATCACGCCGAACGGATGCGTCAGGCCTTGATCCTGTGGAACGGTGATGAAGTGGTGAAGAACCACAAGTATATCATGCGCATGACCGGTGACGAAAACATCGGCAAAGCGGAACTCGATAATTTCATTCTCCCGGAAAGCAAATATCCCGTCATCGTCACGACTTCAAAACTGCTCACGACTGGCGTCGATGCGCGCACCTGCAAATTAATCGTGCTGGATCAGAACATTCAGTCGATGACCACGTTTAAGCAGATCATCGGTCGAGGCACGCGCATTCTGGAGGAATACGGCAAGACCTGGTTCACCATCATGGATTTCAAACGGGCAACGTTGTTGTTTGCTGATCCAGATTTCGACGGACCTCCGGAACAAGTTTACGAGCCGACGCCGGACGATCCCCCGGAGCCGCCCGAACCTCCTGAGCCGCCGACACCACCCGGCCCGCCCCGCGATAAATATAACGTGGCGAATGTCTCGGTCTCTGTTGCTCGTGAGACGGTCCAATTTGTCGGAGCGGACGGACGCATCGTGACGGAATCGGTGAAGGACTACACCCGGAAGACGGTTCGCAAAAAATTCGCACTGTTCGATGATTTCCTGAACACCTGGTCAAAGGCTGAACAAAAACGCGCGATCATCCACGAACTGGAAGAGCAGGGGGTTCCTCTCGATGCGCTGGAGGAAATCGTCGGCCGTGAGTACGACCCGTTTGATCTCATCTGCCATGTTGCTTATGACGAACCGCCGCTTACGCGGAAGGAACGTGCTGAACAGGTTAAGAAACGAAACTACTTCACACGCTTTGGCGGAAAGGCTCGACTGGTCATGGAGGCTTTGTTGGAAAAGTATGCTGACCAGGGGATCGAAGCCGTTGAATCTGCTGACGCACTGAAGATTATTCCTTTTCCGACGTTGGGTACGCCGGTCGAAATCATTCAAGCGTTTGGCGGTCGAAATCAGTTCCAATCCGCCCTGCGCGATTTGAAAACTCAACTTTATCAGACTGCCTAAATTCGTGAAATATTTCCATCATTGGCCAAAGCAAAATTTGTCATTCCTTCAGTTTAATTTATGGTTTTTCATCCTGACATTGTTTGCAGGCTGTACCACAGCGTCAAAATCCGAATTGCCGGCTATTGCCGCTAATTCATCCCCACTTCCAGTGTACCCACTTCCAGTGTCCCCGCTTCCTGCATCCCCATATCCGACTGCAAATATAACGAAATTTGGCGTTTTCGACTCTCACGGATCTCCGCCGGTGCGAACTGTCAGGAATACTCAAAATTCAGAAACGTTGAGTTTCTACAACTCAAGAACGCCTTTTTCATGGATTAGCACTACGGACCAAATTCCAGGAATCCTGAAGACTCATTTTGGTTTCGTCTTTCAGATCTGGGGCTTACCACCCTATGGGTCTACGAATGTTTCATACACGATCTCCCACCCCCTGATCCAATTGCCTAATGGGCAAAGTTCAACCAACATTCAGTGGACGTCCGAGGAACATATTGATGCAAGCGGTATGTTGGAAAGTTACGTAGGATATGGATTTGCAGAGCCTTACGAGATTGCAGCGGGCACTTGGGTGTTTCGTATATACTTGGATAACCAATTAATGCTACGGAAAGAGTTCCAGGTATCGCTATCAAAGAAATGACTTCGATTTGAGATTTTTCCCATAACCATGTCCCTCTCCGCCTCCATTAAATCCATTCAAGACATCGGCACGCCGGTGGAGTTAATTCATTCATTCGGTAGTCGGGCTCAATACTTGAGCGCGCTTCGCGATTTGAAAAATCAGTTTTATAGGGAAATAGCGTGATATGAAGCAGCAGGAACGCATAGCGACCACGCAACGCCGCCGTGAACAGGTGTTGCTCGAAAAACTCACGCAGGCAAACACCGTTTGTCTCCGGATCGAACAGCTTTCGCGAAATGCACGTGTCGGAATCGTTTCGGACAACCGCGAGATCATTCTCAACAGCATCAATCAAATCGAGTCACTGTCGCAAATCTTGAGAAAGGATTTGGCTTAGACGGGACAGTCTGTCTGCGTTTTTTAAAAACATCAATATGGCTACAACAAGTACCGCAGGGATAAAGCAACGCATTTCTGATTTCCAGTCGCACATTAACAGCAACGCTCAAAGGATACGTGACACCGGTGACGAGGCGTGGCGGTTGGTGAAGGCTAAGGACGAAGTAGAGATCGTCCGTCAGTTTCTCGTAGGCAAAGAACAAGGCACTCATCATCTCAACGCCAGCCTAACCAAGGCCCTTGGAACTGGCGGACGGGTTGTGAAGTTCGCCAGCATTTT
>JAQGOU010000411.1 GCA_028293445.1 Verrucomicrobiales bacterium
GGACCGATCAGTTCAATCATTCGCCCGCGGAACTCTTTCTTTTCACCGGCACCCAACGCGCGGGCGCGGCGTCGATGGGTTCGTGGGTGACCTACGGACTCGGCAGCGAGAATCAGAATCTCCCCGGCTTCGTGGTGCTGCTCAGCGGCGGGACTGATCCGACCGGTGGCAAAAGTCTTTGGGGCAGCGGCTTTCTCCCGAGTGTTTATCAAGGCGTGCAGTGCCGCAGCGTCGGCGCACCGATTCTTTATTCGGAAAATCCGCCGGGGATGGATCGCCAGAGTCGCCGTCGCAGTCTCGATGCGTTGCACAAGTTGAACGAAGCGGAGGCCAAACTATACGGCGACCCCGAGACGCTCACCCGCATCGAGCAATACGAACTTGCCTACCGCATGCAAGTCACCGTGCCCGAGGTGTTCGACATCGCCAAAGAGCCGGAATACATCCGCGACATGTATGGCGCGAAACCCGGCGAAGGTTCCTTCGCCAACAATTGTATCCAGGCCCGTCGCCTCGTGGAGAAAGGGGTCCGCTTCGTCCAGCTCTTCGACTGGGGTTGGGACATGCACGGCACCAACGGCGAAAACGATCTCGTCACCGGCCTGCCGAAAAAGTGCAGAGACGTCGACCAGGCCAGCGCCGCCTTGATCAAAGATTTAAAACAACGCGGCATGCTCGACGACACCCTCGTCATCTGGGGCGGTGAATTCGGGCGCACGCCGATGAACGAAGCGCGCAACGGTTCCACTTTTCTCGGCCGCGATCATCATCCGAATTGTTTCACGATTTGGATGGCCGGCGGCGGAATGAAGCCCGGGATTGTCTTCGGCGAAACCGATGATTTCGGTTACCACATCGCGCGCGACAAAATGACCGTGCGCGATTTGCAGGCAACGATTCTTCATCAGATGGGTTTGAACCCGCACCAGCTGAACTTCCCCTACATGGGACTGAACCAGCGTTTGATCGGCCCGACCGACGAGGGGCAAGTCGTGCGCGCGATCCTGGCGTAAGCGTTGGCTGGGAAGAATTCCTGCGGATCTTCGGAGTGCTGGAGGCAACGGGAGGAAGGTAGCCCCGGGTCGAACGCAGCGAACATCAGAGGATGTGGTAAGGATGACTTCCACGTCGTCCCTAATGTCTCCTTGTGGTGGATGAGACATAGAAAGGGGTGAAATGGAAACACTTACGCGCTCGGATTTCCCATCCTCCCTTTTCGGGTGTGCGAACACGCTCAGGTTTAGTCAGGGACGACGTGGAAGTCATCCTTACCAAGTCGCCGTCTCCTTCACTCTGCCGCAGGCGCAAAGGTTAGGTGGCTTTTGGTTGATCCTGCCATTTCACCTCTATTTGATCACTGGAAAGAACGCCGCCGACAAAACTGCCACAGCGCACCCACGCCTTCCGCTCACAACCAGCTCCATCTCGGACGGTGACACTATAAACAACCTGTCCGCGTGATGTAGTCCAAAAACTAAATCCGCCGGTGTGGAATGGGCTCTCGAACTCCAAAATAACATAGCCTTGCTCCGCTGCCCACTTCTGGATAATGGACTTCGCTTTAGCTTGGAAGAACCAATTCCACGCGATGAACGCTGAAATACCCAACATCGCGCCCGATACGGCACCAACAAGCACAAGCGCAGACTTTGCGCCTAAATCCTCAAGATATACCAATACCGAGGTACCCAGAGCTGCAAGACCGACTATGACCACCGCAATCTTAATCATGTATCGAATTCTCATGTGCGCACGAACTTGCCTAACATCTATCTTAAGCCACAGAACGGTTGGTTATCGTGGTTCATGGCGAGGACGGTAAAGTTCTGTTTCGGCCTTGTCGAGCGTGCGAACTTTTCGGCGGTTGGGAGTGTCGAGGGAACCGGAGGAAGGTAGCGCCGGGTCGAGCGCAGCGAACATCCGAGGTTTAAGCGCCACCACACAAAATCATTCTGCCCTTGGGCGCGAGCGCAGCGAGTTTCAATCCGGGATGGGAATCCAGCAAAGCCGTCATCGCGCCGGCGCTCTGCCTCCGCTGCAGACTCCGGCCAATGCTATTTTTCGTTAGCAGCCGTATCATCATGCTCGCTCCATTTCGGGAGACCACAATTAAGACACTTCCCCGTAAATGGGTTGGATGAGTACAAACCAAGAAAGAACGTTTTTTTGCAACGAGGGCATTTGAACCGTTGGAGTCGAAAACCGAGCACGTTAGAGGCAACCATCCAAACAGTTCCAAGGGTCCCAATCACTGGACCGGCTAACGAGGCTGAGATCATCGATGCCAAGGCACTGATCAACCAGATGCTCAGAAATCCTCCAATCGAAATACGAAGGAACCAAAGCCTGCGTTGCCTGTAATCTTGCCAAGCTAGCGTAAAGGATGATTGCTCGCTCATAACGTGAAGTCGCCAAACATCTATGTTCAGCCACAGAACGGTTCGTTAGCGCGGTTCATGCCGCCGACGGTAAAGCTCTGTTTTGGCCTTGTCCCGCGCAGCGAACGGCCGGACTTAAAGTCCCGCCAGAGAAACGCATTCTGCCGCAGGCGCGAGCGCAGCGAGTTGCATTCCGGGATGGGAATCCAGCAAAGCCGTCATCGCATCGGCGCTCCGCCCCCCCTTACCCCCCTCCGGCCAATGCTATCTTTGTTCGTTAGCCGATAACTTCATGTCACTTCGACTAGATCTTCCGGACGCAGATCATCTGGTAACTCTCCATCTGCAACGGAACCATAGCCTGCACCAACTCCAAAAGCAGGAATGCCAAGAGCGCGAGCAAGGTCGGCGTGACGATCAACTGCGAATGCGTATGAATCTTTTCCTTCTGATGGCTTGCGCAACACACTCTCAACCTCGTTGACGTTGCTCGATCCAAATGCTCGGCACAACTTTTCGGCGTCGCCGCCGCGAGGAACTCGCGGGTGGCCAGCAATACCGATCCACGAAGCATACTCATCGACCTTCTGCCCGCGTATGTAGAGTCGATACCAAAGAACGTCGTCATCATAATTCATGATGCCCAACACCGGGCAGGCGAACGCCTCTGACCATTGGAGAGCAAACGCAGGAACTGCCGCCTGAAGCAGCTTGTCCGATTGCTCTTCAAAAACGACAACGCACCCTTGCACCGCCGGTGTGACAATCGCAGTGCGCCCGGCGAGCCCCTTTACAACTTCTTGCTGGCTTGGCCCGTGGACTGTGTAGTTGGTGTAGGTGTTGCCCATGCGGCGGTGTCGGCTAACATCTATACCGAGCCACGGAATTGTTGGCGATAACGGTTCATGCCTCGGACGGTAAAGCTCTGTTTCGGCCTTGTCCAGCGCGGGGGGGGCGCTGTTTTTTGTCTGACGCGGCATGTCGGCAAAGACAACACCTCGTGTCACAATGAAAAAGGACGGCATCGCTGCCGTCCCTTGATTTTCTCAAACGATGCGCTGGTAGGGCGCGTCACTCCGTGCGCGCCGGGGCGTTCGGCGAATCTAAGCATCTCAATACCGCCAACGCCCGGCGCGCAGAGGACTGCGACGCCCTACCTTGCCTTCACTTTCCTTTACGCGATCGTGATGTGTTGCGCTTCGGTGCGGGGGCCTTCGGTGCCGGCGGCGTTCAAGGCCACCAGTTGCACGTCCACCACGCTGCCGCTCGGGATGCCGGTGATCAATGCGTCCAGGTCGTTCGTTGTTTTCACGTTCCTGGCCTCGGCGTCCCACGTCGCGGAAAATGAATGCTGCTCTCTCTACCGGGCTGACCATTACCCATAAGTCGATTGGGAGCCCGAATCCCAACGGGATTCCGCCCCAAAGCCCAGGGTTGTCCCGTCAGCGGGACTACCCTGGGATCATTGGATAAGGAAATTCATCAACCACAACGTGGTTGCGCCCACCCCGTTTCGTCGTGCTGTGACGCAACCCCTTCAGGGTTGATATTTAACCGTTTTACCCAGGGTAGCTCGCCGACTCGCAACCGCTGGGCTTTGGGGCGGAATCCCGTTGGGATTCTTGGACGAGCTCAACTTGTGGGTAATGCTCTCCCTACCGGGTCATCACGATCACGGGCGCACTCAGGCGACTTTCACCGCCGTCGTTGACGGCGCTCACGGAAATTTCGATCGACGCCTGTCGTGGTAAATCTTCCAGCGTGAAGTCTGCGTCCGAGGGCGAACCGACCGGCACAGGTTCGGTGTCTACGCCGATGACGCGTTGGTAAACGCGAAAATAATTCGCGCGCGGTGTCGGAGGAATTTCAATCATCGCACTGGTTTCATTGACGAGGATCGCGGTGACGTTTTCCGGGGCATCGGGTGTTTGTTCTGCACCGGGGCGATTGAAACCAAAGGCGTGCCAGCGCAGATCCATTGGCTCCATTAACATATGCAGTTCATCAATGACGCTGCGGATGCGTTTGCGCAGTTGCCGGGCTTTTTCATCTCGAATCGCCAGGGTTTTGGCCACTTGCAACTCCTGCGTTTTGACATTGGAACGCGCGGCATTGAGATCATCGAATAACGTCGTGAAAAATGCCGCCGTGATGTTGAGCGACGGGACTTCTGCGTCGGGATGGGTTT
>JAQGOU010000413.1 GCA_028293445.1 Verrucomicrobiales bacterium
GCGCTGCTGATGCACACTCCAGAAATCGAAGTGCGAGCAACGCACTTGACTCCTGAAGACTTCGCCCGCGCTGATGACATCAAATTCGTCTGCGACTGGTATCACGAGCCGATCACTGTCGGCGGCAATCTGAACGGCACACACGTAAGTCACGGAATGTGCGTGTCCTGTAAAAACAAGTTTCTAGACGGTCAACCCCTCCCAAACAAAACAACTGTAAACCAATTCTGAGAAAGCAAAATTATGAGTCACATTGCAACGATACAAACACAAATCACGGACCTTGAAGCCGTGAAGCGAGCCTGTAAAGAACTCGGCCTAGTCTTCAAAGAGAATCAAACCACATGCGCCTTCTGGCCAAGTGGAAATCAGCCCCAACTGCATCCATGCACTCACGCCGTTGAGCTTCCGGTCGGGGATTTCCGAATGGAACTCGGTCTTGTGAAGACTGGAAACACCTATTCGCTCGTGGGAGACGATCTGTTGCACATGTCCGAAAAGGACGGACAAGTCGGCGTGAATTGGTGCAAAGACATCTTTGGCCGCGAGACAAACCCGCTCGGCCAAAAGTTCGGAAAGTTCCTTCAGCTCTACGGAGTCCACAAGGCAACGATGGAAGCGCAACGCAAAGGCTACCTCGTAACCCGGAAAGTCGGCGCGAACAACTCCATCCAAATCGTAGCAACCGGAATGTAATCACATGAAACAAATCATCATTGAAGTATCGGAAGACGGCGGCATTACAATTGCCGCTGTTGGATTCAAAGGAACTTCCTGCGAGCAGGCCACTGCCGCAATGGAAAAGGCGCTTGGGGTCAAATCCAAGTCGAAGAAAATGCCTGAGTATTATCAGGAGAACAAAACCCAGGGGTTGCAATCAACATGAGCGCACACGTCATGTCCTTCGATCCAGACGGAAAAGTAACGTGCCTCTGGACCGACAAAATTCCACTTGCTGAACTCGGCACCTTGAAAATCAAACGTGCTTCCACGATTGAATTCAACGGCGAGTCGCAACTGTGGGAAGTCCGCATGGGCGATGATCCAAAATCGCCCGTGGTTCACACCGACACGTCCCGCGCCGCCTGTGTGACGTGGGAAATCGAAACCATTCAAGCGACACTATGAATAACCAGCCAGCTTCATTGTTCAAGCTGTCCTCCGTAAACACGGTGTCTTCGTCGGGACGCGCAACAAACCAACAGACGATGAAAGTTGAAACCATGCTCGATCAAGCCGAGTGCCTGGAGGTCATCACCGCTATGGGCATTCGTGAAGTTCTGAAACCGCTCCCGCCGAATAAGTGTTGCGACGGCATGTTGCAACTCAACGACGCGGGAACCTCATTCCTCATTGCGACCAACAATGAAGGAACCTATTCGCTGCATCTGCTGACTGAGTGCGACCAAGGGCAAGCTTGGGAGTTCCACAGAACGCTGAACAAAAAGCCGGTCAATCCACGGCTGCACTACATGGATTCACAGTCTGTCCCTGCAAACAACTAATCATCCGTAAACCAATTCCGACAAAATTAACCTGAGACAAAAAATGAAAGATAAACTTAGCAACTACGTCCGCGCCGGTTACTCCGGCCTCTACATCGTGAGCCATGAAGAACTCCGTGTTGAGAAAGAACTGAAAGCCGTCACTGATGCCACCAAGTTCAGCCTGTGGGCATGGTCCGTGACATCTGGAATCCAGAAGATCGACGACACCGTAAAAGAGATTCAGACAATCGCCGACTCGCAAGACCCGTTTGCAATGTTGACCGCGTTCGAAGGGCTGGAAGAAAAATCAGTGTTGCTGCTCCGTGACTTCCACATGTGGTTTGCGGAACCGAATCCGATCATCTTCAGAAAGCTGAAAGATTCGCTGATGTTGGCGAAGGCGCACAATCGCGTGATCGTTATCATCGGTTGCCTCTTGAAACTGCCGCCTGAACTGGAAAAGGAAATCACCGTCCTGGAATTCTCTCTGCCCGATCGCACTCAGCTCCGCGAAGTCCTGGAATCCGTTGCTGATTCGGGCAGTGTCAAACTTCCGAAGAACGTTGAACTGATTCTTGACGCCGCGTCTGGACTCACAACGACAGAAGCGGAGAACGCATTCGCCCTGGCAGTAGTCGAGGCTAAAGACATCACACCGGAAATCGTGCAACGCGAAAAAGCTCTGACCGTTCGCAAAAACGGTTTGCTGGAAATCGTTTCCAACAAAGTCGGCGTCGATCAAATCGGCGGACTCGAAAACCTGAAGCGCGACTTGCTGGAAAAACGAAACCTCTTCACCCAAGAGGCGCGTGATTACGGCCTGCCGTCCCCGCGTGGTGTCCTGGCAGTTGGGCAAGCTGGCTCTGGCAAGAGTTTAACGGCAACCGCAACGGCGAGCATTTTCAACATTCCGTTGCTGCGCCTGGAAGCTGGAAAATTATTCGGCTCCCTCGTTGGACAGTCTGAAGGAAATTGGCGTGCCGCTTTTGCGACGGCGAAAGCAATCGCCCCGTGTGTGTTTTGGATTGATGAAGTTGACGGGCTGTTCTCCGGCGCTGAGTCATCCGGGCAGACTGACGGCGGCACAACGAACCGGGTTATCAAAGCCATCCTTCAAGACATGCAGATGAACGGCGAAGGAATTTTCTTCTTCTTCACTGCGAACGACATTGACGGTTTGCCTGATCCGCTCATTGACCGTTTGGACGTGTGGAGCGTGGATCTTCCGAACGCCACAGAGCGCGAAGCAATCTGGAAAATCCACATTGAAAAGCGCGGTCGCAAATCGAAGGGATACGACCTTGCGGACCTCTCGAAAATCACGGACGGATTTTCCGGCCGTCAAATCGAACAGGTTTGGCTCAAAGCGATGACGCTCAGTTTCAATGCGAAGCGTGAGCCGAAAGAATCGGACGTGCTCGAAGTCGCGAAGCGCGTGGTCGCTACGAGCATCACGATGAAAGAGGCAATCGAGAAGCGCCGCGCCCGTCTTCAGAACCGCGCCACTCCCGCGAGTGCTCCAGAGGCAAAGGCTTCCACCGCTCGCAAAATCGCCAAGTAAGAAACCTTCAACGGGGGCGGGTGACAGCCGCCCCCTTTTTAAAATGAAACAAATCAAAAATATTCTTATCGCAGGATTCCTTTGGGCGCTGGTCTATTTCAGCACTCTTCAACCGGTGTGGTGGTGTCAAAACCTTTTCACATTCATGACGGCAATCGCTGTGACGGCAATCCTAATCGGACTGACTGAGGCGCGAAAGAAAGAGCTGATTAAGTCACACCACGATGGCAAGCACTGTCCCGAGTGGTTCGATCATCTCACGTATGTGTTGATAATATTTCCGTGTGCGGCCTATGGGCTGTGGTGGAAAGCTGGCATTTGGTTGCTCATGATGGGCCGCGATTTATCCGCACGTGCTGAAGCTCAAAAGGAGAAAAATGAAAGCGCCAAAAAAGAAACGCCTTCCACTCCTTAAATCCATGTGCGCGACGTGCCCTTTCAGAGAGGGCAGTCCGCACGCACACCTCGCGCCAGCCCTGGAACTCAGCGCCCGCACTGAGGCATCACGCATCTGTCATTCGACTGGCAGTAGTGCGATCAACTACAGAACAGGAAAGCCGCCCATGCTTTGCCGTGGGGCGCGGGACATTCAGCTTCAGCAATTCTTTCACATGGGATTCATCGAAGCGCCCACAGATGAAGCGTGGGAGAGTAAGTGTAAGCAGATGAACCTCTAAATCTTAGTCTGGTGTCCGACATAAAAAGGACGGCCTTGGGGTGGCTGGTCAGCCCTGGAGAACGCCGCTCGCTCCCACAAAGGAGCGGCACTTTCAAATCATCCGTAAACTAAACCTCAGATAAAATTATTATGGCATCTAAAAGCAAAACAGAAAAAACAGCACCGACCGTAAACAAAGAAATCGTTGCAGCGTTGGAACATATCTTCACCGTCGAAGCGTGGGAAATTCCTGACGCAGCCGTTGAGGGAAAGTTCGCCCGCAAAGTGGATCAACTCGAAGCCCAGGTGAAGAGCCTGACAAATCTTGTCGTTCAGCTCTCCAACAAAATCGACGGCGCTCCAGTCGCAGGCCAGCGCGTGGACGTGTTGGCAGCGACGAAGGCACCGAAAGGAAAAAAGAAGTAATTCACAAAGCAAATGCCCCCGGAACGGCAAGGTCCCGAGGGCGGCGCTCAACATCATCAAATTACCTGAGACAATGAAAAAGACGCATATCCAACCTGAATCATTCGTGCCGCTCTGTCCATCCGATTTCATCGGCGGGGCAAACCGCATCGCTCTGATTCTCAAAGGCAAATCGGCTCGCCTCATTCGTGAGGGAACGGGCACCGCAAAGGTTCTGCTCTTCGGAGTTCCTGGCACCGGCAAGACGCGACTGGCGGAACTGTTCGCCCGTCAGCTCACTACTCACTCGGTCCAAATTGAAACGACGAATGGCCGCAACGTTAGCATGGAAGCAATTCGCCGCTGGCAGGAAGCCGAGCGATACACAAACCTCTTTGACGGGTTCTCCGTGAAGATCGTTGACGAAATCGATACGTGTCCGGCGTCCGCTCAGGACTTGCTCTTGAGCTACCTGGACCGGATGCCGCCGCGCTCCGCTTTCATCGGCACGAGCAACTTGGAACTCCGACAGCTCCATGAACGTTTCCAAACACGTTTACAGCAGTTCAAGGTTGAGCCTCCAAGCACGGATGAAATCAACGCGCTCTTGGGCCGGTGGAAGCTCAAGAAATCCCACATCAACGAAATCGCAGTCGGCTCCGGTGGCAACGTCCGGGCCGCACTGTTGGATGCACAGAGCATCCTGGATGCGGAGGCCGCGTGAAAGAGAAACCTCTAAACGAAACTGTCCGAACGTGGCTCCGCGATAACCTCGGAAAGGGTTGCCTCGCGCCACTGACAGGAGCGGACGCCCGCGCACTCGACGCGGCAATTTACACCATCGAGCTTTATTCCTACGACCGCTCAGATGAAGTCGCCCAGGCATTCGGCCTGATCGTCGGACGGATGCAGCCAAAGACACAGGAACTCGCCTTTCACGCCATCGCGCAATGCATGGAATGGATGACGCGCTTTGAACTATGGGAACGCGCCGGTCTGGAGCTTCCAAAAAACATCAGAGTCTGCGCGTGGGAGCCGGGCGGTTCCGCACGCAATTAAACCACAACTTGAATTATCCAAATGAAAAAATTAGAGCCAGCAGTTTACAGTAAGGAAGACATTGACCGCCTCATTGCCGAACTTTATTGGCAGTGGAAAACCGGCAACAAAGAAATTCGTGAACAGTTCGCAGCCTCCAGCGAGGAGGCAGCAAAAGCCTGCATCACGCATCACGTTTCCGAACTCGTCACACAGGAACGAGTTTACAGGAACAACAAGTATCAGGTTAACGTGCGAGAGTTCACAAACTCCGGTGTTCATCTGTCCATCAAACGAATCGACCGCGAGCCAATCCACGACTGGCGCGACTTGCAGGAAATTAAAAACCAGCTCGTCGGTCCCGAGTGTGAAGCAATCGAACTCTACCCGGCTGAATCGCGCCGGGTGGATTCGGCGAATCAGTTCCACCTGTGGGCAATGACGAGCGAAACGTATCGCTTCCCCATCGGTTTCAACTCGGGCCGGTTCTGCACCGAGTCATCAATCAACGGCTCCGTGCAACGTCCGTTTGAAAAGGAGGCGGAATGAGCAACCACAAACGCGAAGAGCGCGAAAGGCAAATGGCCTCTTGCCGAAACGAGTGGTTCAAAGATCATGTCGCAACAATCGTTTCGCAAAATGAACATGGCGGAACGGTCATCAACTGGCAGAACCCAGGATCATGGAACTACGGTTGCCGGTTCATCATCCACGCGGGATGGCTGATCGTCGTCGGAGACATCGGAGAAGCAGTTTACCAGTGGAGCGGAAAGCTCACGTTGGAATTCCTCGCCGGTATCGACTTCGGATATTTCTACGGCAAATGTCAGGCGTCGGAAAAAGGAAAGTCTTACGACTCGTTTGATTCGAGGATTGCACATGCAAACCTTCAGGAGTGGCTCACTGAGTTGGACGCAGAGTATCCAATCGGAACCCATCGATATGCGTCCGGAAAAACAGAGCGTGATTGGCGCGAAGCAATTGACAGTCTGCGCGAACTTTCTCCAGACGATCCGAGGGACGAATACCACCGGGCCGTGACTGAACTTTATGACGTGACCGGAGACGGCGAAGAGGCCGGAATGGTGGAAGCTTTTGGAATCGTTCCAGACTGCCGCGCCATCGGTCACTTCGTTGGATTCAAAATGGCAATCGCTCAACTCCTGAAACCTGCTGTCACTCCGGTATGACAAAGGAAAATAAAATCCGCCGTTCGGTCGCATGGAAAACGGCAGTGAAGATCACGAGGAAGGTGCGGTCGAAGTCCGGCTTCGATGTCACCGGCCCGGACGGGAAAACGTATCACGCGAGAACGAAATCTGAGGCGTTGAACAATCTGCATGTTCGTGTTCGGTGCTCACCAATGCAGACCTGGATGATCGTTCCGAAGCAACCTTAGCCACTCATGGGACATTCTTGCCGGATGTCCCATTCTCCCATAACAGCAACCGTCTCAGGTCACAGCCCTCGCCAGCTCAATGTTGGCGGGGGCTTTTTCATGCTCGCAAACGGAGCGCAAACGGATCGCATACGGTTCCAAGGTGGGACATTCCAAATTTCAGCTTCGTCCCAAACGCTGCGCCATGACGCGAGACCTGCGTATGTGTGGGGAAAAGAAAAGATTCCTTAAAAATTGCGGGGGGGGGGTAGCGGTGACCAGCGGAGGCAGCGGTAGCGGGTAGGAGCGTGAGAGAGCGATGAACAGCGTAATGGGGTTGAGATAGCGTCTAGGACTGCCAAGGCTCGCCTAATGAAGCGTGTGAAATGAAATTCAAGCCGATAGCGTCAATAGCCGGAGGAGGAGGATAGAGAATGCCAATCGTGTTGTGAGCTATCCGCTTAACAGTGCAGTTCAACAGAGCTTCATGGTGATAGCGCCTTATAGCCCGATCCTTAAGCGCTTCAATCTGTTGTTCGTCTATCGGGTAAGACGCCTCCTGATACGCTACAAGGTTCAGCAGGATCATCTCTTCTATTTTACTGAATGTTTCTTGGTCTATCTTCATATCATCCACTGATGAGTTTGAACGTGATGTGATTCTTCTTCATTCTCACCCCTCCTCTTTAATAACGTTATTAGGGTCATTGTAAAGCACCTGTCAAGTGTGGGTTGATCGGTATCAGAAAGCCCAATTCTTTTGGTTTCAATTCAGAGAGCCAACCGCTGTTCTCTCCGAGTGGATCGTGAGCCGTTACAAACCTCAACATGGTGTTCTTATCTTCCATCACGAGGCGACCAACAACGCAGTGTAGTAGGCCGGTGTCTTTCGTCCTGATTGTGTCACCAACAAAGACGCAGTAGTTCTCCGGCATTGCCATCAATGTAATGTGTTTGTCTATCGCAACACCGAGGTAGAAAAAGCCAAATGGTTTCAGGATCTCCTGAGTCTTGGCGAGCCATTCGCCGTTGGCTGTGAAATCCACCTTTTCAAGAGGCAGTTCAAGAATAGAGGCCAAGCAGGCCGCGAGGCAGTTTCCATCTGAGCCTTTTCGGGTTTGGAATACTGGTTTCATACCTTTTTAAGCAATTCGGGGTTGTGGTAGCAACATTGCTCGCGAACTTCAGGTGGAAGGTTTGGAATGAATGTTTCGGGCTTTGTGCAACCGCAAACAATCTTTCTTCCCTCCGTGGTTAATCCTTCAAATTTGACGGAAAACCGCTGATCGTAAACCGAACAGAGATTGTCCTTCGTTAGCGCTGGACACGCTTTCGGCCAGACTAATGGGCCGTGGGCCTTGCAA
The DNA here is from genome assembly GCA_028293445.1 of Verrucomicrobiales bacterium. Taxonomy (GTDB): domain Bacteria; phylum Verrucomicrobiota; class Verrucomicrobiia; order Limisphaerales; family JACDHS01; genus CBHWET01. The sequence goes on from JAQGOU010000413.1 coordinate 7,892, forward strand.
CACTTGGCTTCGCAGACCGTAGAGCAATACTCCTTTTCAGTCATACCTTCGCCTTGATCTTCTTTGGGCAGTTTGGCCGCGTGGTGTGTCCTGGATACTCGACGAACTTGGGCGCTGGCCTCTTGAGGTTTGGCACCTTGAATCGCTCCGCCAACTCGTTGAATATTTCCTGTGTGGACTTTGGCTCTTCTACCACCACGAGCGGGCAGATTCCACGGAATGAATCTCCGTCCATGAGTGCGGAGAGGTGATCCATGCCCATACCGCAATCGATTATCAGGACGCGGGTTCTCATTGCTGTTCGTTCCACAACTTCTTAACAGAATCAGAAACAGCCTTGTCTCTTCCGACATCTTCCGAAGTCCTGCCGGTGCAATCGACCGATGGACCTTTATGACCGCAATCGAAGCACATCATGAAAACGGGGCCTTCAAGTGGTGTATTTCCGCTTTTGATGGCTCGCGCCCACTTACCAACGGCTTGAGCAACCGAGTCGTTGGAATGGATTGGCTCATCCATTTTAATCGGCGTCTGGTGTTTGAAATTGTAGCTTTTGCATTTTGGGCAAGGCTTCATTGGTTGCCCATAAATCCATTCTGCGCGTTTAGCTGGGTCTTTCAATATGCTCATGGGTATGGAATCGGTGTGAGTGTTGACTTCAGGTAAAGCGGGTGGGCAGGGGAGCCGTCGTCGTTCTTCTTCAGGCAATGGAGTTTGATGCCCGCGATATCAAAGATTTCAATGATGCGCTTCCCTCGGCCCATGTGGGAGCCGTGCTTACCCCATGCGGCTATGACTATTCCGGCGTCTTTGGCAACGCTCAGGATATGCTTGCAGTTCTCCACCCCTATTGGCGCTTCTACCTTCTTCATCCCCTCCGGGTCGGTATCGCGCCATGCGAATATGTTCGTCATGCAGAACGCGCCGTAGCCCCAGGACTTCGCGAAGTTGATGCACCGTCTAATCGTAGGATCATCCTGAAACTCATCTGCCGTTGAAGGATTCAGGCCGATGAACTGGACGTATTGATTCAGCTTCGACGTGACGCTGTGCTCTGTGATTGAGAACATGTCTTGCTCCCATTCACGCCAGAGGGTGTAACGCCACTTCCGACAGGGCGAGAACAGGGTTGGCCGCGAGGACTTACGATCTACGAAGGTTTGCCGTTTCATAAATTAAGAATCCGCACCCGCCCTTAGCTGTGATCCCCATTCACGAAGTGGTGAGGAACACGAACGGGCGCGGAAAGTGTTTAGTTTCTCTTGTTCCAGCCTTCGATTGCTTCCTCGCTGGTAAAATTGGCGGGACCTTCAGCGCGGCACTTTCTACATTCACACTGGACTGGAAACCCACGGCGCGGAGCCTTTTCGATGTCATCGCTTCCACAGAACGGGCAGGAAGCTAATCCAGCATCGTTGATAGAAGCCGGAAGATTTCTAACCACATGAATGATGTCGTTCATCTCCGACTCCAGAAGCGTAAGGCCGTGTTCCTGGGCCATGAGTTCAAACAGCGGTTGGTTCCATGGAATGTGCGCCTCCGCACTCTTCGCCATCGTTGCCGACATAGGAGCACCGCAGCCAATGCAGACCTCGGTGGATCCATTTTCAGTGTTACAATTCGGGCAAGGGTTATTCATATCCATTTCTCCAATCGTTGGATTTGTTTGATGGCATCAGCCTTCTGGTCCTCTGGGAGCGACTGCATGATTTTCTCGATGTCGTCTATGCGGCTTCCGATAATGATAATCGCCGGATGCTTTGACGGTGTTGTGTCGGCTTCTACTTTGGCGCGTGGTGGAAGTGTGGCGCGAACAGCGGGGCCTGAGACTTCCTGGCGCACTGGCTTTGCCGTGACAACGGCGGCGAGCTTCGGAGTAACCGGCGCGACGTATGGCTTTGGCGCTGGCGTGACTGCCTCCTGTGGTTTGTCTGGCAGTTCTGGAAACTCTAAAACCTCTTTCTCGTTAATGATGCCAGCCTCAATGTAGGCTTGGCGAAGTGATAAACCATTGCGCTTCAAAACGGACACATGTGACCGATTTGCCAATGCCATGTAGCGCCGCGCAGTACGATCGCTAATCTTTGGGCAGTTCTTTTTCAGCCACTTTGCAAACTGACCGTGACCGACAAGCTTCTTCGCTTCGTTGATCGCCTTACCGCATAGAATCGCTTCAGCAACGGCCTCATTGCATTTCGACTTTGCAAAAACGGAAAGTCGCTCGGTGTTATCGTGAAGGCTCCTGATCTCCTTCGCGAGCTGCTCAAGCTTAGTTGCTGTCTGAATCGGTATTGCTTTCATTGGTTTCCTCGGGTTTGAAATTCCATCCGTGAGATTGGAATTTATTGCGGATTCTGAAGTGTTTACTGCAATCGCTGGTGAACTCGCTGAACACTGCCTTGTGCATTCCGTAAGTGTTCCCAACCTTTGTGCCGGAACCTTTTTCCTCTTTGGAATTGCCGCTGCTGAATTGCTCTGGATCGGTCACCCAGGCTAAAGCGATGACGCGACGGCCCGCGAGCCTCACGGCTTTCTCGCCTGTCATGTCCTTAGGAATGATCCAATCCAACATTGAGCGAATCGCCTGACACAGCCGTTTGTATTCAATCTCCAAATTCTCTGGCGTTACCTCGGCATCAACGTTCTTGTAAATTTCACCGAAGTTGAATTCGACAGTCCGGCTTTCAGTCGGCTCGGGATGCTTCGTCTGAAGCTCCTCTTTAAATTCTGGTTTGTTGTTGGTGCTCATTTTGTGTGAATTTTCTCGGTGATCGTGTAGACAGCCATTTCCTTCTTGCCTGTCTTTCCTAGGCTGGATGAATTGAGGTATCCCTTCCTTACTAAGTAGTAGAGATTGGACCGAAGTAGCTCCGTTTTAGCTACGGGGAACGCGCTGGCAACTTCAGCAAAGACGAATTTCTTTTTCCTCAATGCGAACGCTCGAAGCTTTTGCATGATCCTTCCCCATTTGCGGCCAGTCTTTCGAGCCTTCAAGCGTTGTGGCGCTGGCGCTGAAGTCCGAACGGTGACAACTCCGAGAGCGAACAGATGGGCCATCGAAGCTCGCCACAGTGGGGTGTCGTAGTCGGCTACCGTGGCTGGCCGTAGTTCAGTGTTAACATTCATAAACTAGTTCTGTGGTGTGGTTTATTCCTTGGCCGCGTCGAATTCGGCTTTCAGTTTTTCTTCGTCAGCGCGGAGCTTTTTGATTTTCTCGGTGCATTCTGCTTTCAGTTCTGGACTCTTCACGTAATCGCGTTCCTTTTTGATTTCAACGATCCGTGCGTTGATAAGATCGATGTCCTTTTGGATGATCCATCGAGTGAGAACGGGCCTGCCCTGTGGCGATCCGGTTGAAGAACCTTGGGGAGCACTCACGCGAGGCCCTGGAGGTGATGTTGGTCTGCCGTCCGATTCCCATTTGACCTTTACGCGACGGAGAACAGCCTTCCAGTCCACGATTTCTCGTCTGTGGAAGTCCAACCAACCGCAGCCCTGCATCTCGTCAAACCAGTCCAACGCCTTCCAATCGGCTAAACCGATCATCCCGGCGTAAACCTTCACTTCATCGGCGTCCGGTCGTTCTACCTCAGGAAAATGACGCTCAGGCGGATTCGGCTCCCGCTCTCTCTCCTGCATCTGTGAAGGTGAAGGTGAATGTGGAGGGTTTTGCGAACCTCTGGCGTTACCGTTCGCGGACGCTGGCGGCTCCGTTTGCGAACCGTTTGCGAGTCGTTTGAGTGCTTTCGCGTCGTTTCCTGCCTTTGCAGCCGCTTTGCGAGCCGTTTGCGTTCCCTTTGCGCGGGCAATCTCAACCTCAATCCGATTGTGAGTCCACAGACCGGCTTCCGTAACGAAGAACGGAGCGAGCCGTTTGCGAACCGTTTGCGTCCATTCTGGGAGTTCAACGCGAGCGATGCCGGACAGGTATTCATCGTCATCGCTCAAAGGCCCTTGGTTGTTCCAATAGGCCATGATCAACAGAAGGTAGCTCCCGTGCTCTTCGCGCCTCAGGTGCATGGTATCGCGCAGGTAATCGCCGATATAGAGCGGCATCCAAACGCTGGTTGTTTTACGGCTGCTCATTGATTTGGTTCGGAAGGAAATTGACGAACGCGCAGATCGATAGGGAACTCTTCGATGTCGCCGCCTTTGTGATGCTTCAGGTGATAGATGACGCCAGCGCAGTTAAACTCGTAGTCAACACCAGGCCACACGCGAAACAGGCTGTCCGCATCGAAATCAGTATCAGTGCAGAACGCACCCAGTTGCTTTACGAACACAGGGAAGCCAGCCGCACTACACTGTTGAACGCCTTTACGTATCCACTCGACGTTGCAGCGACGCGCATTGTCTCCAGACTCGCCGCCGAAAATAAACCAGAGCTTAAATCCGAACGCTTTAGCTTCCTGAATGACGCGAGTGAAATCCATTTGCTGCAGCATCGGCTCAGCGCTGATGAAGTGTTGAACAGCCGGGATCTTCTTGGCGTGGTTCCAACGTTCGTCCAGGCACTTCTGGTTTTCAGCCGTGAAACCGAACCACACGTTTTCCGGCGCGATGCTGTGCTTTCGCCAGTCGCTCAATTTACCGGCGATGTCTCTATCTCCTTGGTCAAAGTGCCAGTCTTGAGCGGACTCAAGCTGGCTGAAGAAGTTTTCCGGCCTCTTTGTGACGAGTAGCCAGTTGAGACTAGAACACTCCAAAACCACTTTCATCATGTCCGCCAGGTTCTTGATTGGCGATTCGGTATCGAGCCAGTCACCGATGGAGAGGGAGAACACGCGACGGCGATGAGCCAATTCAGGAGCGTGTGCCAAATGGGGATTGCGGCAAATGCAATCTACCAGCGGAGTGTTTTGGTAATTATGGTTTGCAAAAGTCTGGTGATACTTTCCGCAGTTATCACACACCCACGGCTTTTTGTTCCAGCTATACGGCTTCAAGAATGCCGCCTCGCTTCGGATGCGAGGCTTTCCTTTGCCCCATTCCTCTTTGTTGATCCTAACGATTGTTGCCGTGACGGCGTAGCAGTTCAGACAACCGGGGCTGATCTTAGTGCAGATACGCCAAAAGTTGTTTGTGTCGTCGCACCATTGAATTTTGGTTTTCTCGCTCATATCATTATCCGTTGATTTCCTAGGACCATGTTTGTAATCCGCATTGGCAGTTCATTTCGTCCAGACCTCTGCATGTCCGTGAAGTAGCCCCGCTTTACTTGTCCGCGTTCCAGTTCCAATGTTTGAAGACGATCGGATAAAAACCTGTCGTCCATGCCTTCCAAGTAGTTCCTGAATTTTGGCGCACCCTTTTTAGAAAGGTCACTCAGGTCAATGATGCGCTGGATGGTGTTTTCTCTTGTCATTGGCGGATGACGTTTAGAAATTCTTCAAAGGACCGAACAACATGGATGGTGTGCCCGAGCTTCTTCGCGTGGGCCTGCATCCCGAGTTGATCTGTGGACATCTTTCCGGTCTTAGTCTTGCACTCGAAGAACAGGACGCGGTTTTCCGCGATGATTACAAAGTCAGGCTCGCCATCTGTGCGGTGTGTTCTGTGGGCCATTGATCCGTGGAGAGCAATCCACCCGCGCTTTGTGCACTCATCAGAAATATCGTCATGTAAATCGCCTTCTTCAGTAACACCTGAGGACGTGTTTCCGTGTGTTGGCATCGGCGTCATCCGTGCCACCATTCGTCTAAAGTCTTCTGGTGAAATGCTTCCCATAACTCAGCAAAAGCAGACCGCAAACGACACCGCGAACACGCAGCCGATTGCAAAGGTGATAATCCATTCCAGATTGCTCATAGGTTTTCGTTAATGGTGTTTCCGCGCCCAAGTGGGTTTGTTCAGACAGCACTTCTTGAACTTCTGGCCGCTACCGCAGATGCAAGGTTCATTGCGGCCAACTTTAGGAGGTCCCGCTTTAGTCAGTGGACGGCTAAGCTCTTCGTATTTTCCAGGAGTGCAGCTCCCATATCTCTCGTCCCACCAGTGTCCACACCTATCGCAGTAGGGAGATTTCGCGTCGTGTTTGACGATAGCGTTTTTGCATGTGCAAAATTCCATATCAAAGTTGGTTGGCAGCAACACGGAGCATCCACTCCGCGTTTTCTTTGTTGTTCTCGCGAGTCATAGCCCATTGCGGCACTCCAATCGGGTTCACGCCATCAAACCCCGGCCATTTACCTTCCAGACCGCAGGAGACGTATTGCATGAAGTCCTGAGCGTTCTTCTTTCGGCCAAGAGCAATGGACTCCTCGCGCACGTAGTAAACCGCGACCAGGTAAGGCGCTTTCTTTTCCACGGCGATGAAGACGAAATGCTTTTTCGGACGCTCTGGATTGAGCGCGTTGTAGATGTCCAGATACCACGCCGCTTGCGTGTAATACCGCATGTCGAAAAGGATTTTGGAAAACTCGTCAGGACCGGCGCACTCGTGTTGAACCGTCTTCACGTCCGCGAGACAGTCACCCCACGACACCCAGTCAATGCGGCATTTCTTGAATAGGCTTACCGATTCAGCGCGGCCAGAATCCGCTTTAACGAAACACGAAACCTCAGATGTGCCCTGCAAGAAACAGGCGCGAGCCTCGGGATGCTTCGAGATGGAAGAAACGCAGCCACTCAACGTCTCGAACTCTTCAGCGGTCAGGATCAAAAGCCCGTCCTGTTTCTTCCTCCACTCCTTGCCTTCATTCGTGGAGAACTTCATGCCCTCTGGCTTCACCGCGATTTTCGGCAATGGTTTGTCAGGCTCCAGGACCATCGAATGAACGAGCGTCCCCATAATCATTGCCGTAGTTGGTTCACGCTTCTCGGCGAGGTAAGCAGGCAGCCGCGCAGGCGGGTCCATGTGCTTCAGCATCGAGTGACTACAACCGGGAGCGCCGTGGTAAACCTCCGCGTCCAGATCGTGAAACATTCCCTCCATTGATGGCTTCCAAAGTGCGTTCATATCAATTCAGGTGAGGGTTTCCGCCGAAGAGGTTGATCTTTGAGGCGATGCTGTTGCGTGCAGCTATGCGGTGGTAAACGAGTGCGTCTTCGACCGGAATAGCCAATGCGAGAAACGTGAAAACTTCTTGTTCCTCAACTTCGCGATTCGTGACCCATCCTTTTTGGCCTTCATGCCATCGGCAGAGCCAAATCTTTCCAGTGCTCATTTCCATCACACGGAACGGCTTTCCGGTTCCGTCGATGAACACGAAATCTATTTTTGGTGCTTCCATTGTCTCAGGTGTTTTGAAATTCCCCGCCGCCTTGCCGCGACGGGGAATCTCGAATGGTTACTTGCGGTTCCTGAGTTGCGCTTTCAGATCGCTCCTCAGGTCGAGGGTCTTCAGATCAGCAGGGAACGTGACGCCTTCTGGCAACGATGTGAGGCTCCTCAGGTCGAGGGTCTTCAGATCAGCAGGGAGCGTGACGCCTTCTGGCAACGATGTGAGGCTCCTCAGGTCGAGGTAATCACACTTAGCAGGGAACGTGACGCCTTCTGGCAACGATGTGAGGCTACTCAGGTCGAGGTAATCACACTTAGCAGGGAACGTGACGCCTTCTGGCAACGCTTTTACACGCGCCCAAACATCTGAGTATTTTTCAAACTCCTGAAAATACGTTCCCAGATGTTTTCCTTCGCTAATCGCCTCCTTAAGTTTTTCGTAATGGCGGCGAATCGCAGCAACCAACTTCTCCGGGCACTCGCCGGAATTACGAATCAGGCTTCCATTTGAAGGAACATCGCCGTCGCCGGACCACTCCGCCTCAAAGATTACAATCGGTCGATGCGGTTGGTTCACACGCCATCCGGCCTTGTCGATCATGTCCGAATGCGAATTATTCGGATCGTGGGCCATCTGGATTTCTTGGCCGAGTAAACGCCAAGCCGTTGAATGAAAATCACACATATTTTGTCGGTTTTATTTTTGGGTATCAACAACACCTTCAGAGCCGTAGAGCCGAACGAAACGCGCAAGCGACCGCGTATCCGCCGCCATTTTTGTAGCGAACGCCGTTGGAAGGTCCGAGAAGCCCGGATACTTTTCCGCGTCCGTAAGGTGACCAGCGCTGACAAGCCAGCCTTGGAACACGTCATAAGTGCTATTCACGCTCGCCACGAAAGCAGCCAAAGCAGTTTGAGGAGTTGGTTCCGTTGGATTTTCGGCGGCTGTCGGCGGCGCTTTCGGAAGATCAGTCACGTTCTCAGGCTTCTCTTCTTTCGCCACTGGCTCAGGAGCTGGACCGCTAAACGTTGGACCGGCTGTCGGTGCGGATTGTGTCACCGTCGAAGCAACCGGAATTGAATCGTCAACTTCGCCTTCAGGAATGATGCGACCGGTAAGGCGCTCGAAAACGCGCTTGTTCAATTTCCGCTCTGCCTTGCCGATGATGGCATCAGCACCCATAAACGCGTTTACACGAATGACGAACTCGCACGGATCAGCCGCTTTAACTCCAATGTCCCCGTGCTGACCGTTAATCATCCATGCTCCGCGACATTTCACGCGAGCGCTCTTGCCGTCCGGTGCCAGGATCGGCGGATCGTAACTCGGCTCAAAGGTTCCCTTCGTGACTTCCTTAACCTTTCTGGCGAGTCCGTTTTTGCAGCCGTAGAATCGACCGGCGATGATGTTCCATTCGTTGCCTACGGTGTGGAATCCGCGCAGCTTCGATTCAATGAAACACTCGCGAACAACTTCGACGCTGTAGGGAGTGACAGGATCGCGTGACAGCTTCGGGTCTTTATCGGTGCGAAAACCCAAATCCGTGTTCATCAGCGCCATGATTGGCTTCATGATGTCATCGGTAAGAAGCGCTCGCATGTCCACGACGGCCTGTGCCACGCCAAGTTCCTCGGTGAAATTACCGGCGCTTTCAAACATCGTCATCGCTTCCGATGCAACGGCGTCGATTTCGCTGGCGACAACGGCCAACTGCTTTCGACGCTCAAGTTTGTTCTCTGCTTTTGTTAGGTCTGTGCTCATGTTTTACTTTTCTTTTTCTTTGTGGAACGTGTTTTAGGTTGGAGAGATTCGGCCTCCATCCTCTTTGTGAGTTCGGACACGGAGAACCGGCCATTGCTGTTTTTGGCGACTCGCCATTTTCGGAAAGTGGGAGCGGACACGCGGCAGAACTTCGCCGCCTCTTTCTGGTTTAAATCCTTTGGATCGGCGAAAGTTTTGAGAGCCGCGAATTGATCGTCGGAAATCTCCAGCTCGCATGGAATGCCGTTTAACTTGGCTTTGAGCTTCATACGGACGGGGGAAAGGTTTTAAACTTGGCGCGGAACGCCATCGTCTCTTCGATGAGCGCCGTCATCGTCTTCTTCTCGCGTTTAGACTGTTGCCGGATATACTTCGAGATGGGCTTGGTGAACTTGAACAGCATCGGGTCTGCTTTGGTTGTGGCACTCATGTTTTCCCTGACTGTATATATCGGGTATATAGAAGCAAGAACGAATTGACTACTTTCCGCATATCCGTATATACGAACCAGCGAAACCCATAATGATTACATGGTAAAACCCGTTAAAAAAATAGTTGCCAAGAAAAAGCTGATTGGATTCAGCAAGGAGGCGCTGGCTGAACTGAAGCGAAAGAAAAACGATGCCGGATCAGGCGCAACCGAAACCAGCATTATCGAAGATTTGATCCTGGAACGGGAGAAATTCAATCCCTTCGTTGAGGACGCGATACGACTCCATCAGGCCAAGAGGGGGATGAGTCGCGAGGAGGCGATTGACTTCTTCTTAACAAAGGGAGTTGTGTCTTCAATAACTTTGGAAGGCGGTGATTTAAAAGCGATGAAGGAAGCTAGTATTTCTCCACGCATACCGGCTTGGGTGAAACGATTGTCGGAGCCGGTTATTTTCACCGACAGCCAAGCCATCACCACATGGGTCAATCCAGCTTTTGAGAATATGTGCGGGTATTCCATCTCGGAACTGAAAGGAAAGAACCCCGGCCCCATCCTCCAGGGCGACGGTAGCACCGTGAAAGCCAGGCGGGCACTGCGCCACGCCATTGAATCCCGCACTCCTGCTGGCGTCCGGATTGTAAATTACAAAAAAGAAGGCCAGCCCTACATCGTTCACATCCAACTCGCGCCCACCGGCACGGGCTTTGTCGCCGTCGAAAAGGTTCTAACCTCCACAGACGGTGATCCGGGAAATGAGCTTCTTCCTCTGTTGGCTCGTATTGTTGCCGCGTGTTAGAACGAAAATAAAACTATGAACCAACCGCCACCAATCCCACCACAAAAACCACTGGCGAAAAAGAACGACTGGATTTGCCAGCAATGCCACTTCATTGGCAAACCAAAGCGTGGGCCGAAGGGGAGCTTTGCCGTGGAAGTTGCCCTGTGGCTTCTGTTCTGTGCTCCAGGGATGATCTATTCCGTGTGGCGTCTCACATCGCGGGCCAACGCCTGTCCTACGTGCAGCTCTGAAATGATGATTCCGTGCAAGTCTCCACGCGGTTTGCAGATGGTTGACATCAAGTGAAATTTCCACTCAAGAAAGACAGCGGCTCCGGGAGCGTCAGGATTTACAAAAGTTCATCCCGCGTCAAAGGCAAGAAATACACGGCCTACACCGTTCGTTATTACGCCGATGGAAAACCGCACGTTAAAAAGTTCGGATCTTTCGACGGTCCAAACGGCGCGGACAAATTCGCCGATGACGTTTTAGCCAGGATCAACGCCGGGTCACTTGCCGTGATGACGTTGACGGAATATGACCGCGCACAGCTCGCAGAGGCGAAGCAAATCCTTGGTGGCCGCGCAACGATGGTTGAAGCCGCCCGCGAATGGGTGAAGAACCATGCGGAGGAAATCATTGTAAAACAAGTTTCCGCGGTAATTGAGGAACTCATAGCAGCAAAAGAAGCGGACAAATTAAGCGATGACTGGATTCGAGAGCTGAAGATTCGCCTTGGATCATTCAAAAAGAAATTCGGCACCGTCAACATGTCTGAGCTTTCCGGGACCGAAATCGAAACATGGATACGCGATAAAGGCGTAGGAACGAAAACGCGGAAAAACTTTCGCGGCGTCCTCTCAACACTCGTCAGCTTCGCGAAACTTCGGAGCTACGTTCCTGATTCATTCAACATCCTGAAACACGTTTCACGGCTAAAGACGACGCCAAAGGACAAAATCGAAGTCTTCACGCCGGAAGAATTCTGCATCTGGTATCACGCCGCGTCGGAACAAATGAGGCTCCTTTTACTGTTCGGCTGTTTCGCCGGAATGCGACACAAGGAAATCACGCGCCTGGAGTGGAAAGATATTCGTTGGGAGGATGACGTGATAGCCGTTAACTGGAACGTCTCGAAGGTCCGGGAGCGCCGCCTTGGGGCATTGCTGCCAGTTCTCAAGGAATGGCTGGAGCCGTTCAAGGATAGGGCAGGGAAGATCATCACGATAAAAGGGACGCACGACGCCATAGCTGTCCTTGCACGACGCGTAAAGCGCAAGTGGAAGCATAACGCGCCGATCCATTCCTACATCAGTTACCGCGTGGCGATCACGCAAAACAGCGACATGGTTTCCGACGAAACCGGCAAGAGCGTCGAGAAGATCAAGACGAATTACCGCAAGCAGGTTTTCAAGCGAGAGGCGGAGGAATGGTTTGCATTGACCCCCGCCAAATTCACAAACCTTGCACAAACTTTGCAGCAGAGCGGCAAGATGCCCGTTATTATTGGGCGAAAAAGAAAAACCGGCTGAGGGTTCAAGTCCCTCCATCGGCACCACTTCTTTCTTTCCGTAAGTTTCCGAACGATCCAATTACTGATTGCCTGTTTTAGACTCTGGTAGTTTATCGCCACTCTTCTTACTGCGTAAGCCTCGAACATAGCCCAATTCAGCCTTAGCGGTTTTATCGTTCGGATCCAGTTTCAGGCAGCGTTGATAAATGCTTTCGGCCTCGTCCAGTTTTCCGAATTCGACGAGAACATACGCCTGGCCTCGCAGAGCACGCGATAACCGCTTCATTTCTTTTTCGTTTGATGGGGCCGTTTCCGTCCTACCCTCGGCCGCCTTGAACATCTCCTCGGCCTTCGCCCAGTTCTTTTCCAGCGTAAAACAATGCCCGAGTTCGGAAAGGTATTGCGGGTTGTGTGGAGACAAGGCAACCGCGCTCTCAATAAATGCCTTTCCTTCGGAAGCGCGTTGAAGATTTATCAGCGCGAAGCCTTTCAGGAAGTAAGCTTCGGCCCAGGTGCCACTGATGACGACGGCTGATTCCTTCTTGCTGGCTGCGACTGTCAAATATCCAAGGCTCTCCGCAGAACTGTGGGCGCAGTAAATGCGATTGGTGCTGTTACGATACTTTTTTTCAAAATGGGCGATCACTTTATCCAAGGCATATGTGATCGCATCTCCCGATTGTCCGCCGTCCACGAGACGGCCCGCCTCTGAGAGCAGTTTCACCTGCTCTGCCTCTTGATCCGGTGAGGTTGAAGAGGGTTCGGCGCTTCGGGCCATTCCCGCGAAGATCAATAGTGTCAGGAAGGTTAAGACGTGTCGGTTCATGCGGGGTTGTTGGTTGAACTACGCCCGACCTTAGGCAGAAAGCTAAACAGCGTCGATTCAATTGCGTATTGCCTAAAGCAAAAAGGAACAGCCTCTCGGCTGCTCCTTCTCGTTTGAATTGTTAACAGTTCGATTAGAACTTGCCGCCGTAAACTGCGTTCTTGCCGAGCATCTGTTCGATGCGGAGCAATTGGTTGTACTTCGCGGTACGATCGCTGCGGCTCAGGGAACCGGTCTTGATCTGACCGCAGTTCGTGGCGACGGCGAGATCCGCGATGGTCGCGTCTTCGGTTTCGCCGGAACGATGGCTGAGGACTGCGGTGTAACCATTTTCCTTCGCGAGTTCGACGGCGTCGAGCGTCTCGGTGAGGGAACCGATTTGGTTCACTTTCACGAGAATTGAATTGGCCGTGCCGGTGTCGATGCCTTTTTGAAGGAACTTCACGTTCGTAACGAACAGATCATCTCCGACCAATTGCACTTTGTCGCCGAGCTTAACGGTGAGCGCTTTCCAGGTGGTCCAATCGCTTTCGGCGCAGCCGTCTTCGATGCTGATGATCGGGTATTTGCCACAGAGTTCAGCGTAGAACTCCACGAGTTCAGCGCCGGTCAGTTTGCGGCCGCTGCTCTTCTTGAAAACGTAATTGCCGTTGCCGGTGTAGAACTCCGAGCTCGCCACATCGAGCGCGAGGAAGATTTGTTTACCCGCTTTGTAGCCGGCGTCTTTGGTCGCCTGCAGAATGGCTTCGATCGCCGCTTCAGCGCTGTCGAGTTTCGGGGCGAAACCACCTTCGTCACCGACGGCGGTGGAGAGGCCTTTTTTCTTCAGAACGGACTTCAAGGCATGGAAGATTTCGGTGATCGCCTGCAACCCTTGGGAAAAGGTGTTGAAACCTTTAGGCACAATCATGAATTCCTGGAAATCAATCGGAGCGTCGGAGTGCGCGCCGCCGTTGATGACGTTCGCCATCGGGACGGGAAGCACCTTGGCGTTTGGTCCGCCGATGTATTTGAAAAGAGGAACATCGAGACAAGTGGCCGCTGCTTTGGCATTGGCGAGGGAGACAGCGAGAATGGCGTTCGCGCCGAGGTTCGCTTTTGTTTCCGTGCCGTCGAGGTCGATCATAATGCGATCAACGGTCAATTGATCGAGGGAATCAATGCCTCGGAGCTTTGGAAGGATTTTGCCGGTGACATTTTTGACCGCTTTGGTGACACCTTTACCGAGGTAACGGTTCTTTTCGCCATCACGAAGTTCAATTGCTTCGTGTTCGCCAGTGCTGGCGCCCGAAGGAACCGCGGCGCGACCGATCGCACCACTTTCGAGGATGACATCAACTTCAACGGTGGGGTTTCCGCGGGAATCAAGGATTTCGCGCGCCTGAATATTTGCAATCTTACTCATAAAATGGGCCGCATCTTAAAGGCGAGGGATAGCAACGCAATAAAATTTCGGGGCGTCGTCCCTTTTCGCAGGAGATGAGGTAATGAGACTCAAACCTCTTCCGGCGTGAACGGAGAAGTTAGAGTCTCGTTACCTCGCCTCCTACAGACTGATGACGGGTAGATTCGTCCCTCAGACGGTCGACATCCGGGGTCGCTGGGGAGGCGGGTGGTCAAAGTCGGCACCCTCGGCTGGAAACGGTTCCATTTTTGATCAAAAGAGGACCTTCGCTGCGGGCGAGAGGCATTTTCGAGCCAAAATAATGTCCTCAGTTCGCTGAGGGTCTTTTTTTGGACCCAAAATTAGTACCTCAGCGCTCTAGACGACAATTTTTAGCCTAAAAAAAGGCCCTCAGCGCGATGAGGACCTTTTTTTGGAGCCAAATTAACCCTCTCAGCGAGCTGAGGAGCTTTTTTTGGGCGTAAAAAACGACTCTTTCCGGCGAGAGCCTCTTTTTGGAGCCAAAATAAGTACCTCACCGCGCTGAGGGTCTTATTTTGGGTCTAAAAAAAGACCCTCAGCGCGGTGAGGGCTCTTTTTTAGAGCAAAAATTTCCGTCTAGATCGCTGAGGATCGTTTTTTGGACCCAAAATGAGTGTCTTTTTAGATTTGCGGACGTTTTTGAGTCGAAATTAAGCGACTCGACAGGTTGGCGGAGGATTTCTGGCCAATCGATGAATCGGACAGACCGGGGGGCGTCTCCAGAAACAAAAGAGGCACGAAAAGCTTTCGCTTTCCGTGCCTGTGGAGGAACCGCAATTGTTTACTTCGCTGCCGTGTAATTCTTCTCAGCCTGATCCCAGTTGACCACGTTCCACCAGGCTTTCAGATAGTCGGCGCGCTTGTTCTGATATTTCAAATAGTAAGCGTGTTCCCAGACGTCGCAGCCGAGGACGGGTTTGCCTTCGCAACCGGCGATGGCTTTGCCCATGATCGGGTTGTCTTGATTCGGGGTGGAGCAGACCTCCAGTTTGCCGCCATTGACGACCAACCAGGCCCAACCGCTGCCGAAACGGGTCATGCCAGCGGCTTCAAATTTTTCTTTGAAAGCATCGAAGCTGCCGAAGGTGGCTTTGATGTCTTCCGCAAGCTTGTCAACGGGCTGTCCGCCGCCGTGGGCCATTAACTTCCAGAAGAAAGTATGGTTCGCATGACCGCCGCCGTTATTGCGGACGGGACCGCGAATGTTTTCGGGAACAGCGCTGAGATTGCTGATCAGCTCTTCAACGGTCTTCTTTTCCAAGTCCGTGCCAGCGATGGCTTTGTTTACATTGTCAACGTAGGCCTTGTGATGGCGGTCATGATGGATTTCCATCGTTTGCGCGTCGACAAAGGGTTCGAGAGCCTCTTTAGGATAGGGTAGTGGTGGTAGTTCGTATGCCATAAAATTGTTTTTGTGTTCCGAGATATAAGATCTGACCGTCAACGAACGTCGGGAAGCTAGCAAAGCATTCGTTTGAGCACAAGAGGGAGATTTTTGGAGAAAGAGGTCGGAAGAAGTTGCTTTTTCACCCTAGGGAACCGGTTTCCTTCCGCGCGGTCATAGACAGGATAAAGTTGTTTTACCACGAATGGACACGGACCCACACGGATATGAAGGACGAGATTCTCCGATTCCTCGCCTTTATCCGTGTGGGTCCGTGTTCATCCATAGTTAGAAATCGCCCGCCTTAGACCAGATTAAATTGCTGTGAGCGTGGTCGAACTACCTGCAGTCGGTTGGGCTGCTTTTCCAGGATTTTCATCAGACGCAAGGCGGCGTCAGGAGCAAAACGATGCCGATTGTTGTTCAAAACGATATAAATGGCTTTGGCCGTTTCGGCCGACATCATGACGCGCGTGCTGAACTGGACCAGTTCTTCATCGGAGTAATTGTAATTGAAGCGATCCGCCACGGTGCGGCCTTTCACATACGCTTCCTCATTTCGACCATGCAAACGGAAGTAAGCGACGTCCGGACGGGTGACGAAGTCCAGGTTCGGCATGACGGTGAAATGTTCGCTCTCCGGTGGGGCATCGACTGAGACCAGCGTGACCTTTCGTTCTTTAAAGAACTGAACGGTGGCGTCGGTTTGCTCGCCTTCGAGCCAGAAACGATTTCGCAATTCCACGGCAAGGTCGAAGTCGCCAAAAAGCGACAGGACATTATCCAATTCCTCGAGGGCATGGAGTTTCGGCCGAAACGACGGGGCGAGCTGGAGCAAAAGGGTGCCGAGCTTTTTGGCGGCGAGAAGCGGTTCGAGGCCGGCAATGAATTTTTGGGCGATAAGTTTCTCCAGTTTGGAAGTGAGCAATACCTTTCCATTCACGATTTCCGCCCTCGGCCGAAGATCTGCGGGAAGAAACTTCGCTTCCGTAGAATGGCGAGAGAGGAGCCGATGCAGCTTCACATTGAAAACAAAATCGTCCGGCGTCTGCTCGCACCATTGCGCGGTGCTTTTGGCCTGCGGTATTCCATAGAAGCTGCCGTTCACCTCGACGAAGCCGAAATGCTCAGCGTAGTAGGGGAGCAACCTGGATTTGGGCAAACCTTTGGGATACCAGTGTTCGATGAACTCGGGTTCCTGCCAGCTCGCCGTGCCAATCAGGACTTTCGTCGGCATGCCTGACTATGCAGCAGATCCAACAAATGTGAAGCGCCGCGGTAGTTCTTCAGGTTTTCGCCGAGCAATGACCTGCGGGAGATTTCGTAGGGTCCGTCAAAAAAACTTCTGAACCCCTTTTCAGGGACCCCCTAGTTGTTGGAAGTTCCTTGTTCTGGCAAAAACAATGTCAGATGGCTAGAAACTCCAAAGAGCGTGTGCAGAAAACAATGTGGGACAACGGCCAGGCGTTGATCTCGCTCCGTAAAACTATTAAGAGTGTAACGGCACAGATGCCGAAGCAACCCGTGGCGGCGGCCACCCAAGAGAAACCAACCCGCACCGCACTTCGGAAAAAGCAGGATTAAAACTCACATCCGAGGACGATTCGCCTTCCTGAATGCTTACGGCGCGTCGTTGACTTCAAACTCTAATCCACCGGTCCACTTGGCTATTCGTCGCAGGTTCTGTCGGCGGAGGATTCAAACGGGGCAGGGTATCTGTTGTTCCTGATCCGGGCTGCTATATTATGCCATGACCATGACGGCACAATTTCCGCAAGAGGCGACTGCGACGGGCGAGTTCAAGCGGCAGGAGGATGCATTTCGGGACTGGGTTTCCAACAACGGCTCGACACCTTATCCAGCCGTAACAGGACGTTATCATCTCTACGTCTCCCTTGCGTGTCCCTGGGCGAATCGCACCGCCATCGTGCGCCAGTTAAAAGGGCTCGAGACCGTGATCAGCATGAGCATCACAGATCCCCTGCGTGACGAGCGTGGATGGGCATTTCGTGAGGGGCACGGCCATGGTTTGGATCTGATTAACCATTTTTCCTTTTTGAGTGAGGCCTACCATGCGACAGAACCGGGCTTCGACGGTCGTTACACCGTGCCGGTGTTGTGGGACAAAGAAACCCACCGCATCATCAATAATTCTGAAGACGATATTTGCCGGATGTTTAATGACAGCTTCAATGAGTTTGGGCGCAAGGACGTGAATCTGTTTCCCCCGGAGATTGCGGATGAGCAGGCGCGAACGTCGGCGTTTATTTACGACAACATCAACAACGGCGTCTATAAGGCGGGCTTTGCGTCGAGACAACGGGCCTATGAATTCGCCGCAAGGAATGTATTTAAAGCGCTGGATGAGCTGGAAGAACGACTCGCGACGCGACGTTATCTATTCGGCGATCGTACGGTTGAAACGGACTGGCGTCTGTTTTGCACGCTCGTTCGATTTGACGCCGTTTACTACCTGCATTTCAAATGCAACCTGCGCCGGATCGCGGATTATCCGAACCTGCAGGGATACTTGAAGGACCTGTATCAGCAACCGGGTGTCGCCGGGACAATTAACATGGA
>JAQGOU010000422.1 GCA_028293445.1 Verrucomicrobiales bacterium
AATAAGATGATAGCCTTGAATAGGTTTCATAGGTTCTCCCGAATATTTCGTGCTAGTTGCCATCCGCCGACAACCGCGCTACAACGAAGCCAAAATCGAACACCGTATCGTCGCCCTCTTTCGCTACCTTCACCATCGGCGACAAACCGTAGAGGACTCGCCGACCATCCGACGGGTGGTCATACTGCAGGACAATCCCCGCTGCGACCATCTTCTTAAGGTTCGCCAGCGTCGATTGAGTGAACACCCTGTGACCTGTGCACTTACCATATCCCCTGCCCACGTGCTTGAGATCGACGCCGTTTTGCGGTCCGCCGACCCAAAGCGCCACCAATAACTTTCGCCGCGCCTGTGACGTCAGGACGGAATACGTCAATTCCTCGTCAATGGTGGGAAGATTCGCGTCGCCCGAGCCGGAATTACCTGGAAGTGCCATGTCCGAGCAGTCTAAAAACTGGGATTCATCGCGCAAGACAGAAAATCGCCAGCCGGAATTCCTACTTTACGCTGCAACCGAAAAAAAGCCTCATCACAAACACCCCAATCCCGCCATTTCCCCACTTTTGGATCGAAGAAAACGCCTAAAACCGCGCAATCCGTAAATTTCCGCCACAAAAAATTGGTCTATGCGGCCAGTTCGTTAACTTTCCTTTGCATAAAACTCCTCCATCACGTTATTGGTTAACTTTCTTTTGCACGAAATTGGGTTTTACGCGTATTCGTTAACTTTCCATTGCATGAAATGGGTCCATTACCGTCAGTCGTTAACTTTTCTTTGCATGAACTCATTGCATAACGTTATTCGTTAACTTTCCGTTGCATGAAATTACTCCTTACGCGAATTCGTTAACTTTCTTTTGCATGAAATTGTCGCCCGACGACACTTTGTTAACTTTTCTTTGCATGAATTCGGTCCTAATCGGGGCTTTGGCAATTTCCTTTCGCGGCAAAATGGGGAAAACGGAGAAGCAGGAGAAACCACCAACGCCGACGAACCGCCCTTCCAAACATCAGCTCATTCGTGCGACTGAAAGTTATGCCTTTTTGCTAAAACACCAGTTCTGCGTCACGCCATTTCGGTCTGTGCACGCCCATCGGAGATTTCTGTCCTTACGCGAAGCGAATCATGCCCCGACCGAAATCCACCGTGAAAGATTTCTCTCCCTGACACACAACCACCCCTGGCGCGAGGCCATGAAGAGGTTTGCGTGCGTCCTGCGGATTTTCCTTTCGGACAACAATGCCCGATTTGCATAACACGGTGAAATGTTTCAGCACCGTATGACGTCTGCTGCCGGGACCGACACCCAGTTCAAGCGCCGTCTTCCA
Organism: Verrucomicrobiales bacterium; assembly: GCA_028293445.1. GTDB lineage: Bacteria > Verrucomicrobiota > Verrucomicrobiia > Limisphaerales > JACDHS01 > CBHWET01. Next base: position 1,330 of record JAQGOU010000422.1, read on the forward strand.
TCCACCGCCCGCCAACGCCCGAATGATCCTCCGCCGCATCGGATCATTCACAACACGGAAAACCGTATCCGCATCCCATCGACGAATTTTCAATCCCACGTTGTTTGCGTCCTGTGCCATGATTTATTTTTGAGCAAAATGAGTCGAATCCGCAACAATCTATATCGGAAGAACAGCATCTTCAATCCCTTGAGGCACAGCCAAAGCCTGCTGAACCTAGGGAGGTTAGTATCTGTTGAGCTGCCTTTACCAGTGGATCGTCTGGATTAATTTTCACAGAGCGGATTATTGCTTCACCTGAAATCTAACTTGTAGCGACCCACTATTCATATTTTTAGCGGCGAAGTGCCAATTGGAATTGCTTCGGTGGGAGACGTAAGCCGTTTGAAGAAACTTTCCCGAATTAACAACTCTTGAGGCAGTGCAAAGTCCTTTAGCTCCTTCGTCTTTCTGAAAGTATGCACTGGGCTCGATGAAACCACAGTGGCTTGACCCACCTTAATGTAGTGACGTTCGAACTCTGCCAAGCTGTTTGTTCGCAGAACGCAACTCAACAGGTCCTCGAACTCAGACACAAGCTGGTCATAAAGGAACAACTGCATTTGCGGAGTGTCTCTCCCGTAACCTTTGACGGTCATAGAATAAAGAGTAATCAGAGCAAAAACGACGGTGTGCTCTGATTTGAAATCGGGGCGCTCTTGCAGCAAGCGGGTGACATACGTCGGCAAGAACGACCCTTGTATTGTTAGCTCTGTAAACCTGCGAAGCACTAACTCCGAAAGATAGAGACTTGGATTCGAAGAGATCGTTGTGGCAATCGCCAACTCGTTCGGCAGTTTTTCCAAAATGCGATTGTCGTGGGGAATGCTCGGCAAGCGAACAAGAAATTCCGCCGCTAAGAACTCCTGGAGTGATTTGTGAGCAAACTCAAATTCCCCAAAGCCGCATTGCACAAATAGGCCCGTGTGGCTCTCCAGTTCCTTGGTAACGTCTACAGCCTCGTCCTGCGGAAGCCCGAAGTCTTGGCATACTTTCCTGTAAATAGCAGCGATGTCCCTGGAAGAAAACACGACTGATCTGCACTCCACCGTTAGGTGGTATGCGAGGTTGGCCAAGAACTCATATTTTCGGTCAGACTCGAACGACGAATATCTTGATTTCCGTTTGACTGATCGTTGCTCGTCCCAGTCTTCTAACAGCAGGTGAAGAATCTTACGGTAAACGGTCTTGGGTTTTTCGGGGATCGAACCAACCCGCTCAAAGACAGCGCAAAGATGGGCGAGCGTGAGAGGCTTGATCGCGCTGTCAGCGAAGGGGCTTTGAGCAACTTGTTTCAGGAAAGATTCTGCTTTCGTGTCGTCCTCGATCCATTTCTTGGCAAAGTCTGTAATCTGTTCCGGTCCTAAGGAGCAAATCTCGAAAATTCTGGTCGTGTCGATAACCGCCATGAACTCCCCCGTTCGAGAGGTGAGCGCAAGCGTTGCAGTATCGAGACGCAAAGCGAGCGTGCGAACTTGGTGGAGAACCGCCTCCCTTAGTTCAAATTCAGCTATCTCGTCAAAGCCATCTAGAATCAACAGAGCCTTCGTTTCGTTTAAGAGCTTGCAAACCACGTCTGCAACCGCCTCAAATCGCAAGCGCAATGCGTCCTGAGATTTCCCTTGTAGTGCCTCCGCGAACTCGAAGGTAAGGCCCAGCGCATCGCACAATGCATTAAGGAGGACAACGCGGGCTGATTGATCCGAATGATTCAAGTCCCGTAGCTTGATCAGCACCGGGTAGTTGATCCGATCTGGCGCAAAATTCTCGTCGGTGAAGATTTTGTTGCATAAGCTCTTCATTGACGTGGTTTTCCCAGCTCCCGGCGTTCCCAAGAAGACAAAGTGCTTTGCGTCCGTGGCGAAGAGCGCATCCAATGGAATTTTTGTAACGGCCTCCTCAGGGTAAATGTGCCTATGGCGCGGAACCACGTAACAATCAAGCTGAACGAAGATCCTGTTAGTCTGTTTGGCTTCCTTTAAGTCGCCAAATGTCACCTCGGAGGCCCAATTGCGAACTTCACCCAGATGACGTTCCAACGCCGCAGCAATTGCGTCGGGAGTTGACACCAATTTACTCTTCACACCGACGAGGCAGTTTCCCGCAGCCCTGACTGCAGTGTTCAATACTTTTCTGGCCAAGTAGCCTTCCAGTATATGTGCAACTTCCACTGGCATAAATTTCTCTCTCACTTCTTCGCGTAAACTTCCGCCCGTTTCTCCACAAATCCCTCACACTTCTCTTCCATTCCCTCGTCAGCACTTCTTCGACGGCGATCCCCACTCTGCGACGGTTTGCGGATGTTTTCGGTGCTTTTCACCGAGCAGAAGTGCGGCGTGCAGGGCATTTCGCATGCAGACTACCGCGCAATTGTTGATCCGTGCAAGTTGTAGATTCAACGGGAACGGTTCGCTGTATGGAACACAATGGTTTTACTTAAGCGCCAACGGCGCGACATTCCTCAGCCCAGCCCATCGGGCCACTGCCATTTAGTTAAGGGTTAGAAGACACATTTTTTGGCATAGCGTTGATAGTTGTAGGAACGTTTGATGGAGGTCGTGGGGCGAGGGATTTTGCGTTTGCGAACGGAAACAGGATTGCAGC
>JAQGOU010000437.1 GCA_028293445.1 Verrucomicrobiales bacterium
AGGGCGCCGTTGAGATCAAAGAAATGACCGAAACTTTAAAAAAACGAAATGCCGAGAATCCGAAAGATGAATAAACTATTGAAGTGGGGGAAGTTCGTCTTGCTGCTGATACTCTGCGTTCGCTCCGCCGCGGCACAGACGAATGTGTTTGAGTATCGTGAGGGAGGTATTGTCCGCGGGGCGAAGGAGAAAAAACAAATCGCCCTCGAGTTCACAGCCGACACATTTTCCACCGGCGCGGAAACCATTCTCGATCAACTTGAGCGCCACAATGCCAAAGCTTCGTTTTTTCTCACTGGCAACTTTTTGCGCAAACCTGAAAATAAGGTGATCGTCCAACGCATTGTTCGAGGAGGCCACTACCTGGGGCCGCACTCTGACAAGCACCCGTTGTATGCACCTTGGAGCGGCGAGAAAAAAACGATCATTACACAACAGGAATTCAACGCAGACCTGGCAAACAATTTGCGGGAGATCGAACGTTTCGGTGTGAAACGCTCCGCTGTCAAATTCTGGATTCCGCCTTACGAATGGTACAATGACGAGATTGTGCAATGGAGCAGGGGACTTGGCCTCACCTTGATTAATTTCACCCCGGGCACACGTTCCTCGGCCGATTACACCGAAAACGATGCGAAAAACTTTGTGCCCGCACAGACGATACTCGACAGCATCATCAATAAAGAAAAGAAAGACGGCCTGAATGGCTTTCTCCTCCTGTTGCATTTTGGGGTGAGCCCGAAACGGACTGACCTGATGGCGGATCGCGTCGGCGAGTTGTTCGACTATTTGCAGGCAAAAGAATACAAGTTCGTCCGCGTTGACCAACTCCTCACGCCTGCTGTCCCGCTCCCGAAGTGAGTCTAAGCCCGCATGAATGTCACCTGGCTGGAAAAGCACCGGAACTTGATCGTAACCTTTGGCTTGGCAGCGCTGACTTTTCTGCTTTTTTTACCGGCGCTCGGTTTTGATTTCATCCGCTACGATGATTTTGAATACGTAAAAGAAAACTTTCACGTCCGCACGGGTGTCACCATCGATAATATCATCTGGGCCTTTGGACATGCTTACTCCAGCAACTGGCACCCATTGACCTGGATCTCGCACATGATCGACGCAGAGCTGTTCGGCTTGAACCCCGGCGGACACCACGCGGTTAACGTAATCTTCCATAGCTTCAATACGGTCCTTCTTTTCATTGTCCTAAGGAAGATGACCGGCAGGTTCTGGCAAAGCGCAGTCGTCGCCGCGTTATTCGGTTGGCATCCACTTCATGTGCAGTCCGTCGCTTGGGTCTCTGAGCGGAAGGATGTCCTTAGCGCCTTCTTCGCCCTGTGGACGTTGTTTTTTTACGCGCGATATGTTGAGAAATTGAATCGGCCAGCCGGTGTCTCACAAGGAAGAGCTAAATTGGATTATGCCCTTTCGCTTTTCTTCTTCGCTCTCGGATTGATGTCGAAACCAATGCTGGTGACGCTCCCGCTGTTGTTGCTGTTGTTGGACTTTTGGCCGCTCGCGCGAATCGCTCCGATCCATGTTACAGCGCCTCAATCGAAAGGGCGGTTCCTGCTCGCGGAAAAAATCCCATTCTTCGCTCTCACGGTGCTTTCAGTTTTGATCACTCTCTGGGCACAACGCGGGGCAATCAGATCTCTGGAGCAAATCTCAATGGCCCTGCGCCTTGAAAATGCTCCAGTCGCAGTGCTTGGATATATCGGTAAAATGTTTCTGCCAATCGATCTCGCTGTTCTATATCCGTTCCCGACTGAACTTTCGTTCTTCGATGTTGGGGTCGCGATCTTGCTCCTTACCCTGATAACCGTGGCGTCGTTTCGGTATGCGCATCGCTTTCCGTTTCTGCCGGTCGGCTGGTTTTGGTTTCTAATTGGCTTAATTCCGGTCATTGGCGTGGTCCAGGTGGGGACGCAATCGATGGCGGACCGTTACACTTACTTACCCATAATCGGACTATTCGTTATCCTGGCCTGGATCGTTCCGACGTTTGTGCGCGGACGTGCGTTGATCTATTTGAGCGTGGCCGCTCTGGCCCTTTCATGGATAGGCGCGCGCTACCAAGTACAATTTTGGAAAGATGATTTCAGGATTTTCCAAAGGGCCGCGGAGGTAACGGATGATAATATCATCGCCTACGATCATGTGGCTGAGAACCTTGTCGCTTCAGGCCAGCCCGATGTAGCGCTGACAATGTATCGGGAAGCCGTTCGCCTCAATCCGCGCGATGCAGATATGCATAACAATCTCGGTCAGTGGCTGGCGCGTGACGGTAAATTCACTGAAGCCATTCCGGAGTTCAACGAGGCGATTCGGCTCAATGAAAAATGCGCCCGCGCCTATTCCAACCTCGGTGCGGTGCGCGCCACCCGCGGTGAATTCGATGAAGGAATCCGCAATTTGCTAACCGCCCTTCGCCTCGCGCCAGACGACGCCGAGGTGCACGTGAATCTTGCCAATGTGTTGTTGGGGCACGGTCAGGCTGCGGAGGCGTTGCCGCATTTGAGGGACGCAATTCGTTTTCAACCGGAAGACTCGTCGATGCGCTATCTTGTCGCCAAATCCGCTTCCGCCGAATTTCCAGAGCTCGCGATTGAACAGTTTCACGAGGTGATCAAGCGTCGCCCGGACTGGCTGGTGCCACTGAACGAACTGGCA
>JAQGOU010000453.1 GCA_028293445.1 Verrucomicrobiales bacterium
CGCGGGAGTATTTTCTCCTGATACGGAGGTTCAGGTTCCGCCCATGGATCGCAGCACACGCATGACGGGCAACGAAGATCCCTGGAAACATCGTTGGCTCGAAGCAAAACCGATGACTCTTACGGCACTGGCTCTGGTCGCTGTGCTCATCGGTGGACTCGTGGAAATCATTCCGATGTATCTCATCAAGGAAAACGTTCCGACCATCTCCAGCGTGAAACCTTATACGCCCCTCGAAGTAATGGGGCGTGACATTTATATCCGCGAAGGTTGCGTCGGTTGCCATTCGCAGATGATCCGTCCGTTCCGTTCTGAAACAGAGCGTTACGGCGAATACTCCAAGGCCGGAGAATTCGTTTACGACCACCCCTTTCTCTGGGGTTCAAAACGGACCGGACCGGACCTCCATCGCATCGGCGGAAAATATCCTGACGCCTGGCATTTCAACCACATGGATGATCCGACTTCTACTTCGCCCGGTTCAATCATGCCGCGTTATCCCTGGCTGCTGACGCAGAAAATAGAATCGAACGCGTTGCCCTCGCGCATCTCGGCGCTCCGAAAAGTGGGCGTTCCGTATCCAGCGGGTTACGAAGGGAAAGCGCTGGCGGACATGAATGAACAAGCCGCGAAGATTGTGACCAACCTGCAAGTCGGCTCGATCAAAACGGAACCGGACAAAGAGATCGTCGCGCTGATTGCTTATCTGCAACGGCTTGGAACGGACATCAAAGCCGCACCTTCCACGGCCGCGTCCACCAATGAAGGGAAACATTAACCTATGATTCAGAACGTTCTTCGCGCCCTCGGTGGTATTGAAACCTACGGCATCATTTCGGTCTGCCTGTTTTTTGCCGTGTTCGTCGTGGCGTTGCTTTTCGCGGTGACGCGGAAGAAGCCGTTTTGCAAAACGATGAGCGCATTGCCGCTGGACGATGACAATCAAACTGTCTCCACCTATGAAAAATGAGAATCTTCCGTCTGACGAACCGCTGGCGTTCCATCATGAAGCCGACGGCATTCGTGAACTCGACAACCTTCTTCCGCGCTGGTGGGTCTGGTTGTTCTATCTCACCACCATCTTCGCGATCGGCTACATGGGCTATTATCACGTGCTCAACGCTGGTGATTTGCAAGGAGTCGCCTACGACAAGGAGTTTAAGAAAGGCGAAGAAATTAAATCATTGGCGATGGCGAAGTTTGAAAGTTCGATCGGTTCAGAACAACCGTCGAACGACAAAGCCATTCTCGCCAGTGGCCAGGTCATCTTCGTCAATAACTGCGCACCGTGTCATCGCCCGGATGGCGGCGGTTTGGTGGGTCCGAATCTGACGGATGATTACTGGATTCATGGCGCGAAGTTTGAAGACAACTTGAAAGTTATTTGGAACGGCGTGCCGGAGAAGGGAATGATTACCTGGAACGGCCTGTTGAAGCCCGACCAGATCCACGCTGTGGCCAGCTATATCTATACGTTGCGCGGAACGCATCCTGTTAATCCAAAGCTGCCGGAGAATCAGCAGCCGAAAGAAACTGGTCCCAGTATTTACGAATAGATGAGCGCCCCGGACCAAAAAGGCGGAGCGCAGAACGTTAATTGGGGCAATTTCCGTGACCATCTCGCAACAGCTGACAAGGAGGGCCGTCGACAATGGATTTATGCCCGGAAGCCAAAGGGACGTTTTTACAACTGGCGAACCTACGGGAGTTGGCTGCTGCTCGGCATCCTGTTTATCGGCCCGTTCATCCGCATCCATGGCAATCCGTTGCTGATGCTCAATATTGTCGAAAGGCGATTCTCGATCCTGGGCAAAATCCTTTGGCCGCAAGACATGGCGATCTTCGCCGTCGCCCTTTTGCTCTATTTCATGAGCATCATTATTTTTACCACGGCGTTTGGTCGGCTCTGGTGCGGTTGGGCCTGTCCGCAAACGCTGCTCTTGGAAATGGTCTTCCGCAAAATCGAATATCTCATTGAGGGAAGCGCCGCCGAACAACGAGTCCTCGCGGCGGCTCCGTGGAGCAAACAAAAGATCGCCAGAAAAGTGTTTAAGCAGGTGACGTTCTTCGGCTTATCACTCCTCATCGCCAACACACTGTTGAGTTATGTCATCGGTATCGACAAATTATTTCAAATCATCTCCGACGACCCACGACGCCACCTGGTCGGACTTGGATTCATGGTGACCTTCACCGTTTTGTTTTATCTTCTGTTTGCGCGATTCCGTGAGCAGGCTTGCACGTTCATTTGTCCCTACGGCCGTTTTCAATCTGCCGTGATCGACGACAACAGTCTCGTTGTCGCATACGATTACAAACGTGGTGAAAACCGTTCGCCTGCCCGGCGGAGCCAAAGCTGGGATCTCCGCCTGACCGAGGGTTTTGGTGATTGCGTGAATTGCCGCGCCTGTGTTTCGGTTTGTCCGACAGGCATCGACATCCGCAATGGAACCCAAATGGAATGCGTCAATTGCACGGCTTGCATTGATGCTTGCGACTCCATCATGGACAAAATCAAGCGCCCCCGCGGTTTGATCCGTTACGCTTCATTGAACAGCATCGAAAAGGGCGAACGCTTTAAATTCACGTCGCGGATGGCCTGGTATTCCGTGGTGCTCGTTGCGCTGACGTCGCTGTTGGTTTTCCTGATCTTCACCCGCTCTGATGTCGATGCGACCCTGCTGCGCGCGCCTGGTGCTCTCTTTCAACGGACTCCCGCCGGTACCATCGAAAATCTCTACACCATCAAAGTGGTCAACAAGACCTCGCGGGACATTCCGTTGGAACTGAAGCTTGAAAATATCAAGGGCACTTTGAAGCTAATGGGCGGCGCCTTTACGGTGCCCGGGGAGCAACTCGCCCAAACTTCCATTTTGATTGATCTCGCGCCGGAAGACCTCAAACCCGGCCGCACCCAATTAGAAATCGGCATCTATGCCAATGGTAAACGTGTTGAAACTGTGGAGACCGTCTTTATCGGGCCACGAACTACAGGAGCAAACTAATCATGTCCGCTGCGTCCATTCCCCAAAAACCGCGAAGCATGTGGCCGATCGCGATTGCTGTTTATTTCGCCATGGCCCTTCTGGGTATCGCGGTCTTCGTGACGTGGGCGGTTCGGCAGAATATGGATCTTGTCCGGAAAGATTATTATGCTGAAGAGATTCAATTCCAACAGCATCTCGACCAGGTTAATCACGCCCGGCAGCTCAGGTGGAAGCCGCAGATTGCCTATGACTCTGCTCGCGATATGGTGACCGTTTCTATAGAGAAAGATTCATCTGCCACAGTTGGCAACCTGCAGTTCTATCGACCGTCAGATGCCGCACTCGACCGAACGATAAAGCTGTCTCTCGACAACGATCGCTCCCAAGACATTGACGCCCGCGCGTTTCCAAAAGGTCTTTGGAAAGTCCGCATCAGTTGGACTTCCGACGCCAAGGACTTTTTCTCTGAGGAAACCATCGTGATTGACAGATCGTGATATGGAACTTTGGACGGCATTGTTACTCGGAGTCGTTGGCAGTTTGCATTGCGCGGGTATGTGCGGTCCCATCGCGCTGGCCATTCCGTCCCATGCCCAAAATTCGTCCCGATTCGTCCTGGCCCGTGTTGCTTACAACCTTGGACGAATCCTGACCTACTGCGTCCTCGGCGCCTCCTTTGGAGTTATTGGGAAAAGCTTCGCGATAATCGGCTTGCAGCGATGGATTTCACTCTCGGCGGGAATTCTTATTCTCAGCGCATTGTGGATCAGTTCTCGCATTTCATTGGCCGCTCGGATCAGCAGGCCAATCACCGTAATCAAAGCGAGTTTGGGCAAACTACTTCGTCAATCCACCTTGTCATCGACGTTTTTCCTGGGGGTAATGAACGGGTTTCTGCCCTGCGGATTGGTTTACGTGGCTTGCGCCGGAGCGACCGCGACCAGTGATCTTCTTTCAGGCATCGGCTACATGGCAGCTTTCGGTCTCGGGACAATACCGATGATGCTCGGCATTGGTCTCTTCGGTAAAAAACTGCAATTCACCTTGCGCTTCAAATTGCAGAAACTTGTTCCCACCGTGGTTTTAGTGGTGGGCGTATTGCTGATTTTTCGCGGACTTTCACTCGGCATCCCCTATCTGAGTCCCGATCTGGTATCGGGATCTTGTTGTCATCGCTAAAGCTGTACGAGTGCATCGTCGGTTAACGTCGGTAAATTTGGTTCGGTTGGCCGGACATCGAAGCCTTTCGCGAAATTGCCTGAGTCCGACCTAAACCGACGGAGGCCACAGTTGCATTAGCTATGTTGATCCTACATAGCGGTGAATTTGGCGGCGGGAACGGTTTTCCGGTTCAACATGGGGACGAACCTTGCGTCGGGAAAGGCTTTGCAGGTTCGGAAAACGGTTCTTTTCCAAAAAAGAATCGTTTGCAGGTTCA
>JAQGOU010000525.1 GCA_028293445.1 Verrucomicrobiales bacterium
GGAAAAAACCATTAAACGTGCGCTGGAGGTTCAGCCGAACAGTCCGTTTAATCTTTTGGTCCTTGGCAAAATTAAGTTCACGCAAGACAAGTTCGACGACGCGTTGGATGCGCTTAGCCGCTCGGCCCGCTTGAATCCGAATGATGCGGAAACGCAAAATTATCTTGGCATTACGCTCAGTGAAAAGGGACAACGCCAGCCGGCTGAGGCTGCTTTGCGGGCCGCGATTAAATTGCAACCGGACAATGCAAGCGCTCACCATAACCTCGCTGTTGTTTACGCGACGCAAAAGCCGCCTTTCCTCGAACTGGCTCGGTGGCATTATCAGAAGGCTGTAGACATGGGGCATCCCAAGAACAGCGATCTGGAAAAGATATTTGCTGAAACTAAATAACTAACGGACGCTCCACTTTCAAAGACGCAAAAGACGAAAATCTTTTGCGTCTTTTTCCTTTTTCTGAGGCAATTCGAAAATGTTGCGACAAACGGTTCAGCAGCTCGTGGTAAAAACACACGGTCGTGGCTTTTACGAAGTGACCGGAAATGTTCAGGCGGAAGTCTCGAAGGCGGAGGTTCAGACTGGATTGGCCACGCTGCAGGTGCAGCATACTTCGGCATCCCTTTTGATCCAGGAAAACGCCGACCCGGAGGTCCGTCGGGATTTCGAAAGGTTCTTCGCACGCCTCGTTCCTGATGGCGATTCGATTTTTCGTCACACGAGTGAAGGTGAGGATGATATGCCCGCCCATATTCGGTCCGCGCTGACTGCTACAAACTTGAGCATCCCAATCGTCAACGGCCGATTGACCCTTGGCACCTGGCAGGGGATCTATTTGTGGGAACACCGGACAAGTCCTCATACGCGCCGAATCGCACTCCATCTGTTGGGTGAATAAAACTGGCGGACTCGCGGGACCGGTGGCACTTTCCTACCGAATTTATGGCGATAAACCTGAGCTTTTCCTTGCGACAATTTTTTCTGGGTACGTTTCTTCTCTGTGGAATTTTAAGCAGTGCACAAAGCGAAACGGCCACGAATCGTTTTGGATTTCGTGGGCCTGAGATATTTCCGATCGACAATCAGATCGGGCAACTACATGCCGCGGATATCAATGGCGACGGCAAGCTTGATCTTGTCCTGGTAAATAATTCCCGCGCCAAAATCAATCTGTTGATCAACCGGACAGGAAACACAAACGCTGAAGTTTCCAAGGGAATCAAAAAAGAAATTAATGAGCTTCCTCCCGGTGCGCGTTTTCATATCGATTCGATCGCCTCTGAGAAGCGCATTTCCGCGTTGGTTCTCACCGATTTGAACGGTAATGGAAGTCCTGACCTCGCCTACTACGGCGAACCGAAGGAGCTCGTCGTCCAATATAATAATGGCACCAACGGCTGGGCGATCCCGAAGCGTTTCCCCATTGATGATGCTCAACTCACTGCCAACGCGTTGACCACGGGCGATCTTAATGGTGATAAACTGACCGACCTGATCCTGCTCGCTGAGAGCTACGTTTATTTCATTCCTCAAAAAGCCGATCACACGTTTGGCGAGCCGGAAAAGATTCCATTCACTGGCAGCGTCAAAGCGGTTCAGGTCCTGGACATTGATGGGAATGGCAAAGACGATCTGTTACTCGTCAATTGGGATGATCCGAATCCTTTCCGTTTCCGTTTACAACAGGACGATGCTCAACTCGGTGCGGAGATTTACTTTTCGTTGCCGGCGATCCGTTCGTATTGGGCCGACGACCTTGATGGCGATCACAAGACCGAGATCATGACGATTTCGCAGAACTCCGGTCGCGCTCAGGTCGCTAACTTCGCTCAGAAAGCTGCTGATGCGTTCGGTGGCAATTTCAAGCAGGGTCAATTTCAAATTCTGCCGTTTAATAAAACCAGTAAAGCTCGTCGCGGCATTTTGTGGGCTGATGTGAATGGTGATGGCCTGGCCGATTTGTTGGTAGCCGAGCCGGACAGCGGGCAGCTCACCCTCAATCTGCAAAAGCACGATGGTTCTCTGGCCGCGCCCAAAACATTTCCGACCCTGACAGGCGTGAGTGAAATTGGAGTCGCTGATTGGGACCAGGATGGCGTCGCGGATATTTTTCTATTGAGTCCCGACGAACGACAGATCGGCCTGACCCGTCTCGATAAAAATGGACGCATCGCTTTTCCGACCATTCTCCCGTTTGAAGGCAGGCCAATCGCAATGGCCGTTGGCCGTTTGGATCCGAAAGGAAAACCGGTTCTCGCTACGATCCTCGAACAGGAAAGCCGTCGCGTCCTCGCGATTCGCTCTGCCGACGGAAAGACGCGCATTCAACGGTTGAGCGAAAGTTTCAAATCCAATCCTGCTTCCATGACGATTCATGATGCGGATCAGGATGGAGCGCCTGATTTGGTCGTGCTCGTTCCTTATGAGAAGATGAAAATTCTTCGCCAGGTTCCTGGTAAAGACTTTGATGAACAGGACATCGCTCCGCCCGGGGGCAACGCTGAGCAACCGTGGCTGAGTGTCCTCGACGTGGATGGCGATGGCAAAAGTGAGTTGTTACTCGCGCAGAAAAACTTTTTACGCGCGGTC